>JAQXOR010000125.1 GCA_029099805.1 Lachnospiraceae bacterium | reverse complement strand
ATTTATCACCAGCCGAGCATTGTGGTAGATACCCATGTAAAGCGTATTTCAAAAAAACTGGGACTAACAAAGCAGGATGACCCTGAGAAAATCGAGTTTGAACTTATGAAGGTGCTGCCGGAGGAGTACTGGATTTTGTACAACATTCATATCATACAGCTGGGACGGACCATTTGCACAGCGCGGTCTCCGAAATGTGTGGAATGCTTTTTGCAGGATGTTTGTCCATCCTGTGCAATATCGGAGAAGTAGAACAGAAAGATAGTAAGAGATACCGGGAAGGCAAAAGAAGACTTTGCACGGTACGAAAGAATCCGGAAGGGAGCGGAAAATGCGATTTACGGCAATTGATATAGAGACAACGGGACTCGGACCGGAAAAAGCGAAAATCATTGAAATCGGCGCGGTGAAGTATGAAGACGGTGAGCAGCGGGAAGTATTTTCCACGCTGATTCATCCGCAGACGGAGGGGATACCGGAACGTATTACCGAACTGACCGGCATCACGGATGAGATGGTAAAGGATGCTCCGGGAGAAGCAGAAGCGATGCGCTCTCTTCTCCGCTTCCTGGAAGGAGAAGAAGTATTGCTCGGACATAATATTCCGTTTGATTTTAGTTTTTTAAAGGTGGCGGCGGGACGTATCGGAGAGGTCTTCGAATATAACGGCATAGATACTCTGGTGCTGGCAAGACTGTGCCGACCGGATTTGCCGAGCAAGACCTTATCGGCAATGTGTGAGGCGTATGAAATCACAAATAAGCAAGCGCACCGGGCGTATGAGGATGCTTGTGCGGCAGCGGAACTTTACTTTTCCCTGCTTCGCGGGTGCGAAGAGGAAAACAGGGCATGGTTTGAACCCAAGCCGCTCTCTTACCGTCCGAAAAAGACGGAGCCGGCAACAAAACGGCAGTGCAGCTATCTGCAGGGCATTATAGCAATGCACGGACTGGAGCTGACACCGGATTATGAGACACTGACGAAAAGTGAAGCCTCCAGACTGATTGATACGTTATTGGCAAAATACGGAAGAAACAAATAAGCGGTAAACAGGTGATACCATAGATATCCTGCGGGGACGCTGTGCTGTGAAGCGCGGTCTATTTCAGCAGCTCCTCCAATGACTCCGGAGCTGATAGTTGTTCCAAATCCTGTAAAATAGAGGGCTTCATCAGGGTGGTCAGAGACTCGGCAGAGACTTTTAATTCCTCAATTTTCGAAAGCTCTCCCTGTTCTTTGTAGAGCCTGGCGAGCAGTGCGTAAGTACCGGCGATATCGGAACCGATACTGACGGCATACGACAAAACGGTGACAGCATCAGCCTTTCTTTCGGCAGACGCGAGAAGAGCTCCCCATTTTTGCAGAGTCCGGATAAGGACGGTAAAGTTCTGGTCATAGACGGTCAGGGGCTCCAGATTTGCCGTGCCGTATGTAAGACGCAGTTCGGTATTGGAGATGCCGGTGAGATTTACAATCCTGCTTTCGGCAAGTGTACAGAGTGTATACTCTGCAGCTGCCAGCTCTTCCGAATCCGGAGAGACATCAGCCGTAAGCTGTGCCGGGGCATCGCCGCCCGGCGTCCAGTAACAAAACGGCAGGGCAGCGTAGGGAATCGTGATGTAGTTCAGAGAAGAAATATCCTTCCTTGGGACAAGCATGGAGGCATGCTCTCTCTGCCAGAACTCCTCGGAAGATTTTTTGGCATTTTTCTCACGGGACTTGCTAAAAGAGAGAAAAACAATTATAATAAGTGTTAAGCCGAATAAAATAGGCATGGTGTCATATCCTTTCACGGAAAAGAGGTGGATTTCGTATGTACAATAAAAAAACAAAGAAACTCATTGCGACGATAGTTGCCGGTATTTTAGTGTTAACTATGATTATTCCGTTGTTCGCTGCAGCGCTCAGATAAACAACGACATTATAATAACTATATCCGACAAAACAGACGGTGTCAACCGTCTGTTTTTTTACTTTATATGAAATTTTGATATTCAAGTCCGGATAGGATGTTGCATATATTTTAAATTATTTAGTGATTTCTTAAAAACGGAAAATTCGAAAGGCGGACAGAGTGGTTAAAAGGGGAATACGTTTCATACTTACCGGATTGTTTGCTGCGTGTTTTATCGTCCTGCTGTCGGGTAGTTTGATAAGGCTAAGGTATAAGGAGAGGATTGCACCGGGGATTTGGCTGTGCGGACGAAATATTTCCGGTATGACGGTGTCTGAGGTGGAGGAGGTGCTTCGGTGTCTTTTGCCTGAGGTTCAAACGGAGATTACCTGTGAAATTCTTCCGGAGATGAAGGTTGATGTGGAAGGAGCGATACAGAAGCGGATACACGAAACAGAGCAAAGAAACGGAAACTATGCAGCCGCCGATGAATCGGAGGTCAGTCAGCATGGGACAGAATTTTTGCATGTTCGGGTAAGTGATAAGGAACTATTTTTGTCAATAAAAATGCCTATGGCTCGGGTGTTGACTGAGGAAACGATACAGGAAATTGTTTCGAAAAGTCATGAAGTTAGGGTATGGGAATGGATTTATGCTGTGGTGAGAGGAAAACCGTTTCGGACAAGAGATGCAGAAGCTGTGATTGTATGGGAAGAAGCACAGTTTGGGGAGCTGGTGGCAGCTGCAGCCGAGCTGTTGCAACGGGATAAGAAAGAGGCAGCCGTAAAGTGGGGACGGGGACATTTAGTTGTGACGGATAGTGAACGGGGTTACCGCCTGAAAACGGAAACGATATGGGAGGAGTATGAAAAAGTAACGAAAGCTGCGGAAAAGCGAATTCAAACGGGAGCAGTGGACGGGCTTGTACTCCGATTTAAGCTGAACGGAACGGTGCTGATGCCACGGCTTACGACTTCACAGGCGAAAAAGTGTGATACGATAATCGGAGAATTTACAACCGGTTATCAGGGCGCCGGGAGCGGAAGGTCAAAGAATATTGCAGCAGGGGCGTCT
The DNA here is from genome assembly GCA_029099805.1 of Lachnospiraceae bacterium. Taxonomy (GTDB): domain Bacteria; phylum Bacillota; class Clostridia; order Lachnospirales; family Lachnospiraceae; genus SIG307. The sequence continues at coordinate 64,407 of JAQXOR010000125.1, read as the reverse complement.
CATTTACATGCAACGGTAATATTGCCGGGAGAAGAGTTTTCTACGGTTGCGGCATTGATGCCGTTTACGGAAGAAAACGGGTATGCGCCAGGGGGAACGTACATAGCGGGCAAACTGTCGGAAAGCATCGGTGGCGGAGTATGTCAATTATCTACCACTATTTATAATGCACTGCTTCAGACGAGGCTTGAAATCACTGAGCGTTGTCCGCATTCCATGCCGGTGGGGTATATCCCTCCCGGACGGGATGCGGCAATTGCGGGAGATTATAAGGATTTGAAATTTAAGAATACAACGAAAGTGCCGGTTATCTTGCTTTGCGAGGCAACGGGAGATAAGGTAAGGGTTACTCTATATGGAACAAAAGAGGCGCTGCGAGAAAATGTGACACTGGAGAGCGTTATTGCAGAAAAAGAGTCCGGCATGACGGTAGAGGTCTACAGAATCGAAAAGGCAGAGGGAGGAGCGGTTCTCCGGGAAAAGATTAGTACGGACCGATACCGGAATATAGGGGAATAGAGGTAGCGCCTAACTGAATTATAGATACTCAAAAATCCCTTGAATTGCATCTGCCATATTAATGAGTGAAGCTATGGCGACAGTGTCCACTTTCTTATATCCCCGTACCGTTAAATCAAGCATTGCAAGTTTTTCACACTGGACATATCCACTTGTATATTTAGCGGAAATGAAGATATGAAGAGGTCCTTCCACAGAATTTTCAATAATAGGACACCCGATGATTTCTCCGGATGCATTAAAGAAGTCTTTACTAACAACCAGTACCGGGTGTTTAATCTTTTCTACATTGAGAATATCACCCTGATGTATTTGCTCGATCATTACCATATCTCCCTCCCGATAGACTCTCCCCAGTCATATTCTCCGTCAAGATTTAGTTTGCCACCATATTCTGCAGCTCTTTCCTCCAGTGTTTTATGACGAAACGGAGCTATGCAAGGTCTTTAGTTACTATAGATCTGGTGATTTTTTACATTGCAGATAAGATTGAAAACAGATTGCAGGAAAAGATTTTTAGGGGTATAATGTTCTTGAAGATAACAGAACCCAACACGCCTCTCAATGATGCGGACCACGTTGGGTCTTTCAATTTATAGGAGGGCTGTGGAGAATGAATGAGTTTTTGTTCCGTTATTAAGCTTCCCTCTTTTTTTGACGATATAATACGATATAGGTATACGGAAACAGGAGTACAGAACATAACACTGCTTTATAGCAGAGAAAACGAGTGAGGAAGCCTATGAAGGTTGTAATATTGGCGGGTGGATTCGGAACCCGTATCAGTGAAGAAAGTCACTTAAAGCCGAAGCCGATGATTGCCATCGGAGATGCGCCGATTTTGTGGCATATTATGAAGAGCTATTCCCATTACGGGTTTCATGAGTTTGTGATTTGTTGCGGCTATAAGGGGCATATCATAAAGGAATACTTTGCGGACTATTATCTGCACCGTTCGGATATTACCTTTGATTTTGCACATAACAACGAGATGATTGTACATAACAACGTGGCGGAGCCGTGGCGTGTGACGCTGGTGGATACGGGGCTGTATACCCAGACCGGCGGTCGTATCAAGCGTGTGCGGGATTATGTCGGGAATGAGCCGTTTCTGTGCACCTATGGAGACGGTGTATCGGATATTGATATCAATAAGCTGGTTGAATTTCATAAGGGACACGGAAAGATTGCCACGATTACGGCGGTACAGCCGGGAAATAAGTTCGGTGTACTGGATATCGGAGAAAACCAGGTCATACAGAAATTCACGGAGAAGGGTAAGGAGGAAGGCGGTTGGATTAATGCCGGTTTCATGGTGCTCGGACCGGAGATTTTTGATATGATAGAGGAGGATTCCACGATACTGGAACGGAAACCTTTTGAAACGCTGGCCTCTATGGGAGAGCTGGTGGCTTATAAGTATGACGGATTCTGGCAGTGTATGGATACCCAGCGGGACAAGCACTATCTTGAGGCACTGTTAGAGAGGGGGGAGGCCCCGTGGGTGAAATGGTAAAGGTCAGTGTCATTATGCTGACGTACAACAGAGAGGCGCTTGTAGAACGGGCAATCGAGTCTGTCTTAGCCCAGACATTGAAGGAATTCGAATACATTATTGTCGACAACGGCTCTACGGACCGGAGCGGCGAGATTGCGGAGGAATACGCGAAGAAGGATGCCCGCATCCGGGTGCTCCATCTCCCAAAGAGTACGATTGGTGCAGGAAGAAATGCGGGACTGGACGTGGCAGGAGGAGAGTACATCACCTTTATTGATGATGACGATACGGCAGAGCCCGATATGCTGGAGTTTTTGTACGGACTGGCCAAGGAAGCAGATGCGGACATCTCGGTATGCGGTTCCACAAAGGAAGTGGATGGCGAATTCCTACCAAACTGTGTGTTTGAGGAAAAGCTTGTGATGACACCGGAGGAAGCGGTAGTCATGCTGTTAAAACGAAAAAAGTGTAATGCAGCAATGCCGACAAAGCTGGTGAAACGTGAGCTTTTTGATGAGATACGTTTTCTTCCGGAAGGAAAGTATGACGACATCCGTGCAACGTACAAATACTTTGCATCTGCAAATCGCGTAGCAGCACATGGAGTACCGAAATATTGTTTCTGGCGGCATCCGGGAAATAATTCTGCATTTACTACCAATGACTTGCTCCTGACACCGGAGCAGCTGGATGAATACTTTGATGCGTTCAGAGAGCGAACGGAGTATTTGTCAAAGAAGCTGCCGAAAATAGCGGATTATGCGCAGTACAGTGAATGGTCATACATGATTTCCATGTGCAATAAGATTTCAAGGAACAATCTGGTTTCCTGTCGAAAGCAGCTGGAGTTCGTGAAGAAAGAACTGACCGAGCATTATGAGGAGTTTTATGAGTCGGAATATATAGAGGAGTTTGAGAAGGAGTTTATGAGGGAGTATATTGTCCTATGAAAGAGAAGAGGTTTGGATAAGAGGAATTGCTTAAAAGGGAGGCAGTAAAAATGGGAATTGATTTTGAATGTCCGGAATACATGCTTGATAGGGGAGAATTAATATTACTTCAAAGTTTTGTAGAAAAAAACAGAACAGCAATAAGAAATAAGCGTTTGTTAATTTTTGGTGCGGGAGTAAGAGGAAGTATTTTTGGTCTGTTTTTACAAAATGAAGGAATTAAGGAGTTCGATTATTGTGATAATAATGCAAAGAAGTGGGGAGGTGCAATAGGCAGTCACAGTATTATTTCTCCGGAAGAGTTACAAAAGCGTGTGAATGAATATATCGTCTTGATATCTGTAGAAAGTCGCGACATTATTGAATTTATGGAGAAACAGTTATGTGAGATGGGATTTGAAAAGGAAAAGAATTTGTTTTCTCTTCCCTCAGAAATATATAACAAATATTTAAATGAATTTTTCAGACCAATAAAAGATCATGTTCTTATAATGGGTGATTGTAGATTTACCTTTGTGTCAATTACAGATGAAAACACTCAGACATTAGATGATATTTTGAGAAAAGAATTTGCAGACAGAGAGATACCTGCAAAAGTGCTTTCAATGCATGCTCTTTGCATGAGAGCACAATACTATATGTTAAAGGGGCAGCTTGAACTTGGGAATATTCCTCGGATACTGATACTACCGATTAATTATGAAACGTTCAATGGAACAACTCATTTGTTAAGTAGTTCACAGCATACGGAGTTAATGCGGAGAATGTATGAACAGGTGGGAAGTAAAGATAGGGAACTGGAAGAGTACATACAGCTTACCAGACAGCGGACAGAGAACCCGCCGTTCATATTTTCCGTGGAAAATGAAAATGGTTCTGCTGTTATTTCAGATAAGAAATTGAGAATTTTTTTGAAGATGAGTTATATGTATCAGCCGGATTTAGAAAGTGAAGGGATTGTATATTTGAAAAAAGCGCTTCTTCTTGCAAAAAAATATCATATTAAGGTTTTGACATTTGCCCCTCCATTAAATTATATGAGCGGAAAAGAATATTGGGGTGAGGCATTTGTCGTAGCTTATCAAAAAGGATTGGAGGTTTTTAAACAGATTGTCTTGGAGTATGGCGGGCTATTTTTGGATCAGAGCTTTTTGTTGACGGAAGATGGGTTTTATAGTAAGTATGACAAAAACGAACTTGCTAATTATGAAGGACGTATTCAAATGGCAAATAGTTTATTGAACTTTCTAAAGGATAGTGACGAGAATGAAGATTAATCATATTGGAGTTGCGGTAGAAGATATAGGTTGCGCATGTTGTGAATATGAAAAGCTTGGTTATGAGAAAAAAGGAGGTATTCTTGTTGATACAGGCAGGCGGATACAAGTCCAATATATTCAAAATGATGTGCTTCGACTTGAATTGGTTGCACCAATATGCAAAGGAGAACCTTCTCCGGTGAATCGTTTTATTGGGAAAGGAAAAACATATGAAATGTATCACATCTGTTACGAGGTAGAAGATATGGATGCATCAATAAGCGAATATAAGCAAAAGGGTTATTTTTTAATGGAGGAACCTCAAAAATCAGATGCGATGGGGGGATACAGAACGGCGTATCTGTTTCAAAAATTTGTAGGGTTGGTAGAATTAGTTGAAATTCCGTCCTCTGTGTACAGGGAAGGAGATTAGGAGACATAGTAGTTCTGAAGAGAAAAGAAAGGAGAAGTATGGAGTTGCTTTTTATGAACTTCATGCAAAGAGTATATGAAAAGGGAAGAGATAAAGGAAATTATCATTAATATTTTCTTAGAGATAGATCCGATAACTGAGATAACGGAAGAAACATACTTATTAGATGATGTGCTGGATTCTATGGGGATTTTGTATCTTCTGTCAGAAGTATATAGGCAATTAAAAATTGAAATCCCAATGCAGGAAGTAACGATTAGTAATTTTTCAACGTTGGAGGATATTGTAGCACTGGTAGAAAAATATTCTAAATGTGAAAAATAGGGGGACAACATGAGAACAACAGTTATCAATCAATTTGATGAAACTGTAAGAAGGTATTCAGAAGAAATTGCTATTGTTGAAGAAGGTGTAAAAGTTACTTTTCTTCAGCTTGGAAGCATGGCGATGAAAATAAAAAAAGAGGTGTTATCAAAAGGGACTGTTAAGAATAAGATAATTGCGGTTCTTTTGCCAAAATCAAAAGAGATAGTCGCTACTGATTTAGCTGTGTTAGCAGCCGGGGCAGTATTTATGAATATTGACTGTAAATTGCCGCAGGAACGTATAAAGGCTATTGTAGAACACGTTTGTCCGGATAGGATTGTTACAAATACAGAATTATTCAAAAAGTTCTCCGAAGCTTTTCAGGGATGTGAAGTCTTTTGTCTGGGCGCTGATTATCTGGGTGGAGAATTAGTGGTCTGGAAATCTGAGACGGATTCGCTCATTGATACTGATCCGTTTTGCATTATTAATACTTCGGGTTCTACCGGAATACCAAAGGCTGTCGTTTTAAATCAGAGAAGCTTTATGGACTTTATTGATTGGTCAGATGAGGTATATCAGTTTGGAAATCGGGAACGTTTGGGTTGCCTGACTCCTGTTTATTTTGATATTTATGTATTTGAGTTATGCTTATTGTTGAGTAGGGGAGCTACAATGGTTTTGCTGGATGCAAGATACTCAACATTTCCGGTAGAATTGATTCGCAAATTGCAGGAAGAAAGAATTAGCTTTATTTTTTGGGTACCTACTATTATGGTAAATATTGCAAATGCGGATTTATTAAACGGAGTTTCTTTGCCAGAGTTAAAACGCGTGTGGTTTGCCGGAGAGGTATTTCCTATGAAGCCTTTTCTGTATTGGTATGACCACCTGAAAGAAACACAGTTTTCAAATTTATATGGTCCGATTGAAATAACGTTAGATTGTACGTACTATATTGTGGAGAAGCGTTTGAATGAGCAAGAGTTATTGCCGATAGGATATCCGTGTCGCAATACAGATATTCTGATTCTGAATGATAATGATGAGCGTTGTAAGGTGATGGAAAAGGGAGAACTGTGCGTACGCGGGAGCTCTTTGGCTATGGGATATTATAATGATTTGGAACGAACACAACAGGTGTTTGTGCAGAATCCTCTTAATAAGAGTTATCCGGAGCTGATATACCGAACAGGAGATATTGTATATCAGAGAGAAGACGGCGAGATTATGTTTGTTGGCAGAAAGGATAGTCTGATTAAACATTCCGGCTACAGGATTGAACTTACGGAGATAGAACATCTTTTGGTAAATAAATGTAAACTGGTGAAGAATTGCTGTGCAGTCTATCCAAAAGCCAAAAAAGAGATTGTTTTGTATTATGAGGCGGCAGAGGAAGTGGAACGTGCAACCTTTTATCGTGAACTTGGGAAATTGGTACCAAAATACATGATACCCAAATATTTTATTAAGCGGGATACACTACCACAAAATGCGAATGGAAAGATAAATAGATTACAGTTGGAAGAAGAGGCAGAGAAAGCAGTAAGGAGAATGGGATGATTTATGTTCGAACCTGTGCGTATAATGCAGAAAAGACATTGAAACGTGCAATAGAAAGTATTTTGAGTCAAACATATAGGGATTTTTTGTTCTATATATTAGACAACGGCTCTACAGACGGAACAAGAGAAATTATTCGAGATTATGCAGAACGGGATGAGAGAATTATTCCTTTTTATAGTGATCGAAATCTTGACCGCTCGGAGAATTTTGAATTTTGGAATCTGATTGATTCTCTGTCTGAGGATGATTATATTTGCTTTTTAGATGCAGATGATGCGTATGATAGTTCCTTTTTGGAAGAAAGCTTGCGCTTTTTAACAGAAAATGAACTGGATATGGTAATGTGTGGGTCTGTGTTTATGGAGGCGGAATCATGGACTCCGTATAGCAATAGAGTAGTGTCCAAGAATATGATTTTAAAGGATAAAGCTGCTTTTGAAAATAATTTTCCGGAAATATATTGGAATCTGCGTGCTATGTGGGGAAAATTGTATACTGCAAAGGCAAAATGCCCGTATAGTGGTGCGAGCAAGCAGCCGGAATGGTATCCGGTCTATGGCGGTGATACCATTAATGTTTTCGAGAGCGTTGTGAAGGCAGAGCGCATCGGTATTTTAGCAAAACCACTACATTATTATTCCGTGTCGAATAAATCGACTTCGTATAAGTGGCATGACGGCAGGGAAAAATCAGACCCACTTCTGTTTGAAAAAGCAGAGGAATTATTGTTAAAAAAATGCGGAAGAGTATCTGAAGAAAATAAAAAGATGCTATATGCAGTTTATTTTTATGCGACAAAGGACACGATGCGTGTTTTATTTCATGCCGACATGGAGGCTGAAAAAAAACTTGCTATAACAGAAACTATTTTCTTTCATCCTATTACACAGGCAATGTTTTGTATGCGATTTGATGTCTCGAATGAAGAAAGGATAGATTTCTTTGTAAATGTTGTGATTAATCTTATTTCACTTTATGTAGAAATGAACGGTCAGTCCTATGAGATTTTTGAGAGGATTTTTTCAAACATAAATCCTGATTTTTCTAAGCTGATTGCAGAGGAACAGTTTAAGTGGTACATAGAGAAAAGGCCTGTACTTATGCGTAACATGGTTCTGCGTGAATATGAGTATGCAATAAATAACCTGATTGTTTATTTGAGTGAATGCGGAGACAAAATATCTGTGTCATTTCCGTATTTGCTGGGACAGAAGCTGTCTGCTATGATGAATGAGGAAAAAAAATACATCTTTTTTTCAAAGAAACTAATCAGATGGTATATCCTTAACAATCAGCATGAGATTGCAAGAAATGAATTGATTGATTGGTTGCAGCTGCTTCCGGAGGACGAAGAAATAAAGGCTTTACAAAAGTTGTATGAGGAAAATCAGCAAGAAGGATGATGTGAGGGAATTTTTATGCTGGTAAATGATATTCTGAAAGAACCGGAGTTATGGCGGGATGAAATTGTTAAAATGCAGAAGATGAATGCTCCCGTTATTCTGTTCGGTGCAGGAAACACGAGAGAGTTTAACTTGCAGTATTTTCGCGGGCTGGGGATTTGTCCGGCGGCATTTTGCGATAACTCACCGGGTAAGGTGGGCGGAAAAGTTAATGACCTAGATATTCTTTCCTTTGAAGAGGTAAAAAGAAAATATCCGGATGCGTATTTTTATATCACAACGCAAATGTATTATCGTGAACTCAGAGAACAGATTATAGAGGGCGGGTATGCTCCAGAACAAATTTCGTGGTATGATGTTGTATTTCAACTGCAGTGGGAAAAAGAATGTATGAGGTATTATGAGGAACATATGCAAGAAATAGAACAGTTGTATCAATGTCTGGCGGATGATTACTCGAAAAAGGTGTTGCAAAACCGTCTTCTTTTTTTGCAGACGAGAAATCATAAGTACCTGCTGGAGATAAGGGAAAGGAAGCAGTATTTTGACGAAGCTCTGATAGACTTTACGAAAGTGGAGTGTTTTATTGATTTGGGAATGTATACAGGGGATACTATTTTGCAGTTTATTACTGAGTCAAAGGGGAGATATCGGGAGATTTACGGGTTTGAGCCGGATGAGAACATTTATCAGACGGCAAAGGAAAACCTGAAAGAGTATGACAATATTGTTTTGGTTAAGAAGGCAGCTTCCGACTGTGACGGAAGAATTCAGGTCGCACAGGCCCTTGGGGTAATGCAGACAATTGAAAACGGAGTTTTCGGAGAAAACCATAAAGAAGAAAACTCGTTTGAGGTATGTAAGTTGGATACCTATTTCGAAAAGCAGCCGATTTCTAATGCACTGTTGAAGCTTGATATAGAAGGGGCTGAGATGGCGGCATTACGGGGCGGAACTGAGTGGATTAAGAAGAACAGGCCCGGTATTGCGGTATGTGTTTATCATAAGCAGGAGGATATTCTGGAAATTCCGTTCTTTTGTAAAAGCCTGATACCGGACTATAAAGTGTATCTCAGACATTATAGCGATACTCAGACAGAAACGGTGTGCTATTTGATTCCGTAGGAAAGGTGCATATGGTATGAAAAAGCTGGATACAAGTCGAATTAAGCCGTCTTTTGATGAAAACAGACAGAGACTGGGTGATATCTTACCGTTAAAGGTGCCGTTTAATGTTTTGTTGGACAGCAGTGAGGTATGCAATTTTAGGTGTAGCTACTGTTTTCGTGCAGACAAAGATAAGTCTGTCTGGGGGTATGCAAAAAAGAATAATTTAATGGAGTGGGATACCTTTGTACGTGCGATAGAACAGATGAAAGCGTTTGAAGAGCCGGTAAAACAGATTTCTTTATCCGGGCACGGAGAGCCACTGTGCAACCGGCGAATTCCGGATATGGTACGGTATATAAAGAAGAATGGAGTTGCCGACAGAGTATCCCTCCATACCAATGCCTCTCTTTTGGATGAAATGTATGTGTCAGAGCTTGTGGATTCGGAAATAGACCGTGTAGTCGTGTCTCTGCAGGGAATGACTTCAGAAAAATATGAGCAGGTGTGCGGTATTGCAGTTGATGTCGACCGTCTTTATGAGATGCTTTCGCTTTTCTATGAGAAAAAAAGGAATACGAAGCTGCACATTAAAATAGCGGATGCGGCATTGGAGTCAGGGGAAGAGAAAGCATTTTATGAAAGGTTTCTTCCGATTGCGGACCGAGCATTTGTGGAACGGATTGTTCCGATTTGGAAGGATACCGAGTATTCAAGACAGCAGATACAGTCCATGACGCAAAATAAGTACGGTTCTATTTTTCCGAAACAAAGGTGCTGTCCGGTAGTGTTCCATACAATGTTTGTAACTCCGGGCGGGGAGGTATACCCGTGTACACAGTTACTCTATCCAAAGTCTTTGGGAAATGTGATGGAATCTTCTTTGGTACAGATGTGGAACAGTGAAGAAAGAAAGAGACTTCTCCAAGAGCAGTTGGAGTTGTGTTCGCCGGAAATATGCGAGGACTGCTACATAAAGGATAATAGCATATTTACGGAAGAGGATATGATTGATGCATACCGTGAGGAAATTCTTGCAAGGCTTTGATTTTGCAAAGACAAAGAAGCAGTGTAAAAGAAAATCTAAAAAGTTTTCAAAAGCCTCTAAACTTTTCTCTCGGCACTACCGATATAGTTAGTGTAAGGACAAAGAACTTGTCCGGACGGGAAACCGAAACGGTATTCCCGTAAGGCAGATACTCAAATCCTAGGTGAGGATGCTGCCGAAGTTCATTGAAAACCCAAACAAAGTGACCCGAAAGGATTCGGGGGACTGCATCCTCTCATAGGGAGAGGGTGGAACCATTATAAGGAGGTAATATTATGGGTATGGTTGTTCAACACAATATGCAGGCAATGAATGCCAACAGACAGTTAGGAATCGCAACAGGTGCAGTTAGTAAGTCTACTGAGAAGCTTTCTTCCGGTTACAGAATCAATCGTGCAGCAGATGATGCAGCAGGACTTGCAATTTCCGAGAAGATGAGAAGCCAGATCAGAGGTCTTAATCAGGCTTCCACTAACGCACAGGACGGTATTTCTCTTATTCAGACCGCTGAGGGTGCTTTAAACGAGTCCCACTCCATTCTTCAGAGAATGAGAGAGCTCTCCGTACAGGCAGCCAACGGTACTGAGACCGATGCAGACCGTTCTAACCTTCAGGATGAGGTTGCACAGCTTCAGGAAGAGTTAGACCGTATCGCAGAGACCACCGAGTTCAACACCATGAAGCTGTTAGATGGTTCTTTCAGCGGCGCAGGTGCTGGTGCTTCTACCGCAGGTCCAAAGTTTGGTATTTATGATGGCGATCTTGGTGCTTTCGTTACTTCTGATGTGGTAGGTGTTACTGTAAAGGCTACAACCACTGCAACTGCAGGTGGTGAGTCAGCAGTTTGGGCAGCAGGTGGTAAAGAGTTAACTCTTAACCTTGCTCAGAATAAGACATATACTCAGAATGAGATTGATAATCTCATTAAGAATGCTAAGCAGGAGGATTCCACGGCTACTGCTTCTCCGGCAAATATCTCTGTTAAGTTTGCAAACGGTGTGTATACCGCAGCAGGAGCAGTAACAAGTGCAGCTACTGTTGCAGGCGTTAAGGCTACCAAGGCAGCTACGACAATTACTGATTTTGCTACTCTCGGAGTAGGTGCTAACACGATTGATATTACTGCTAACAAGTATGGTGCAGACATGAATGTCACAATCGACATTACCTGGGATGCGGAAGATGGTAAAGAAGAGGCTAAGGTTAAGACTCCTGCTTCCTATAACATGGGAGCAGATTCACCGGCCAATATTACTGCCGGTACCTACGAGTTAAAGCTTCAGACCGGTAAAGAGTATACCTCAGAGGATATCGAGGGACTCTTAAAGAAGGCTGGATTGGATGTATCCGTTAAGCTTAGCGGTGCTACCCCGGATGAGCCGAATACCATCATGATGACTAGCAATGCAGCTGGTAAGACCACCGTAACATTGGCAGGAGGTGCAGGACTTGGTGACGAGGATGCGTTCCTTGGTCAGGCTAACTATGATACCACTGCTGCTACCGGTGGCATGAAGCTTCAGGTTGGTGCTAACCACGGTCAGACCATCAGCTTCAACATTGACAATATGGGCGCAACTGCTCTCGGTGTAAACGGTTCCAACGTTCGCGTAGATGATCAGGAGAAGGCAGCTTCTTCTATCAAGGCCATCGACGGTGCTATCGAGAAGGTTTCCAAGCAGCGTTCCGCACTTGGTGCTATCCAGAACCGCTTAGAGCACACGATTTCCAACCTCGACACGGCAGCTGAGAACCTGCAGACCGCAGAGTCCCGTATCCGTGACGTTGATATGGCGAAGGAAATGGTTGAGTACAGCAAGAACAACATTCTGTCTCAGGCTTCCCAGTCCATGCTCGCTCAGGCAAATCAGTCTAATCAGGGTGTTCTTTCCTTACTTAGATAATTGTCTTGCAGGGTAAAGTAACATACACATATGTTTTTAGAGGGGACACGCACCTAGGAGCGTGTCCCCTCTTTCTTGTTTATTTATAGCAACAATTTCTACTGCAAATTCGTGCAATCCGCCGGAGGCTTCGATGTCATCCTCCCACTACATTCATTCTGTTTTTGTAGGCTATATCCTTCCAAATACAGCCTTTGCCTTGTTGTACAGCGGAAGGATTTCCTCCTCTGTCGCCTCCAGTTCTTCTGCAATCTGAGCAAGCGGTTTTCCCTTGGCCAGTTTCTTGCTAATCAGTTCCAGGAGATTGTTCTCTTTCCCTTCCTGCAGCCCTTCCTGCAGACCCTGCTGCCAGCCGGCTTCCAGCTTTCCTTTAAAGTGGTATTCCAAAATCTCATCTAATGCATCACACATGTTTGTCACCTTGAACCTTTCCTCGTTGGCGCGGACAATAATTTCCATATCCGGAACAGCTTCTTTTCCCTATTTTCTTTGCTTTCCTCTCCCATGGACCCTCCTGTCGTACTTTGTCAGGAGCTTTCCTCCCCCCCCCAGAAAACTCCTGCTTTTAAGCTTTGAATCAAAAGCATGAATTTTCCGAAGAAATGGTCTGTTGTCCGTGAATGTGACGGCCATCGTAAGAGTGAAATTCAGAACGCAGAGTCTCTTCTCTCTGCACCGGAATAAAAGAAAATATGCTTTGGTCTAAGCATAGCACATCTTTTAAGAAAAAGCAAGAAAAAAGAGCACACTAAAAGGCTGAACTGTTACGGCAGTTTTGACTTTCTCTTAATGAAATAAGCATATTTGCCGATATATAGTATAAGCTGTAACTTCGAAAGGGGATTTACCATGAATGTAAAGAAACGACCTGTGCTTAGCATTTCCATGTTGGTGTCCAATCACCGGCATGATACGATAGAAAAATGTATGGAATCTCTGGTGCCGCTCCGGGAGGCGGTGCCTTGTGAGCTGATTATTGTGGATACCGGTTGTACGGACGGTTCTGTTGATATCGCAAGAAAATATGCGGATAAGGTGATACAGTTTACCTGGTGCAATGACTTTTCGGCAGCACGGAATGCGGGACTTCGTGAGTGTACCGGGGAATGGTTTCTGTATCTGGATGATGATGAGTGGTTTGAGGATGTTACGGAAATCATCGAATTCTTTCGGGGAGAGGGTCATAAGAGCTGTGATGCCCTATGGTATATTCAGCGCAATTATGATGATTTTGAAGGAAAGAAGTTTGTGGATACCTATGTCAGCCGGTGCGGGAAGCTGACTACGCAAACGAGATTTTGCGGAAAAATCCACGAATGGCTGGAACCGTTGCCGAAAATGATTAAGCAGACAAAGGCTTTTGTCCATCACTATGGCTATGTCTATAAAAACGAAGAAGAAAGACAGAAGCATCTGCTTCGCAATCTGACGCTTGAGGAGGCTGCGGTGAAGGAAAATCCGGACGATATCCGGATGTGCTGCCAGCTCATTCAGGAGTATCGTGCGGCAGAGCGGTATGAGGACGCAGAGATGCTTTGCAGGGCTACGTTACACAATACAAAATATGAGGAGACAAATTCTTTTGTACAATATCTTCTGAGTGTTTTGCCGAGAATTTACGGTGAAAAGGGAGCGTATGAGAAAGCGTTAAATGAGTACGAACGTCTGGAGCGGGAACACAGACTTTTGCATCAGACAAAGCTGATGATATACTGGGAAAAAGCATATCTTTTCGGAAAACTGGATAGCGGGCGGGATGTAATCCGGATGTGCTTAGAGTATCTAAAGGAGTATGATTATGTGCCGCACGTCGGAGATGTGACGGAATACCCGATTATGGATTTCGCACAGTATCAGTCGGAGACCAGTCGTCAGAAAGTGGCACGGATGGGAATTGCAGGCTGCCTGAAAACCGGGGATTTTGCAGCCGGTGAAGTGCTTTATGCTGCGATAGAGTGGCGTGCCGCAAATGAAAAGGCAGGAGAACTGCTGCTTGCTCTGCTACAGTGTTATCTGGGCAGTAAGAATGCCCGCCTGCTTACGGATAATCTGAAGCGGGCATTACAGATAGAAGGCATGGAAGCTTCGATATATCAGGTGCTTCATTCCGCTTATGAGCAGCATCAGGAATGCCGTGCCGAGCTTGCCGAGGCTTTAGAGTCTCTTAACCTCAGAACAGGCAATTTTGCCTTCTTCCATTTACTGTATACGGAAAGCAAAGGTATTACCACGGAGCAGGATATTGCCGACTATTATGAAAAGAGTGACAGAAAATACGATGCGGAAGTCGTGGCATTATTCTTAGAAAACACGGAAAAATTTTCTAACATACTGGACAGTACCTCTTTGGAACTCTTCACGGAAGCAGTGTCTGTCCTTCTTGCGGGAAAAAGCAGGTCTGAGACAGAAAAGCTGTGGCGAGAGCTTCCGGATTTAGAGGTCTGTTATCCGGAAGAAAAGAAATCATTTTTTTATTATGCATCTATGGTAATTGCGGAAAAGCGTCTGATATTAACCACGGAAGAGAGAAGAGATGCCGAACAGGGAAGAGGCGCAGAACAGAGGGGAGTAGCTGAACAGAGAATAAATGTGGCTCTGGAAAAAACAGAGAATGATGCAGCGGCCGGAGCAGAGATATCATACAGTATCAGAGAACTGCTACGGGACTACATAGCAGCAGCGAAGCGGTATGCGGAGAGCCTGTACCGTCCGGAGCTCCTGAATGCTGCAGGCATGACGGCACTTCCGGCTAATCTCCGCTTTGCCTATGTCATGGAACAGGCAATGGAGCAGGAGGCAGACTTTAAATGCTGGGGAGACGCAGTCAAGCGGGCCGCAAAGGAGTACCCGGCGATGCTTCCGGTAGTTAAGGCTTTGCTTGCAGAGCGGACGCAGAGGAGCAGAAAAGAGGAGCAGACGTTTTCAACCGGAAGAAATACAGTGAACGGTACAAACGGTGGAGATAACACAAACAGCGGAAATGGTTCCAACGGGGCGGACAGCGCGAAGCAGGAGCTGCTTATGCTGGCAGAGCAGCTAAAGACTCTGGTACGGGCGCAGCTTGCAGAAGGAAAAACAGATGAAGCAAAGGCGATTCTTTCCGAGCTGGCGGTGATGTTACCGGAGGATGAGGAAGTGAAGGAACTGTTGAAATCAATAAATAATTAAGAATCTAACATCTTGAACAATCCCCTGAATTGTGTATAATGATAAATGGGGATTGTTTTTTTAGTAATCAAAGGAGCGACAGAGATGAAATTTATTCTTGATATGATACGTGGTGCAGTGATTGGGATTGCCAATATTATTCCGGGCGTCAGCGGCGGAACGATGATGGTGACCATGGGAATTTATGATAAGCTGTTGGGCGCAATTACAGGGATTTTTAAGCAGTTTAAGAAAAGTATAAAAACGCTGTTTCCGTATTTTGTCGGAATGGTGGCCGGAATCGGTGCGTTTGCGTTTTTACTGACCAAGGTGCTTTTGGTAAAGTTTCCGCTTCCGACGGCGTTTGCCTTTATCGGGCTGATTGTGGGAGGAGTGCCGGTTCTTGTAAAGAAGGCGAAAGAAGCCGGCCGGACAGGCATATTTCCGTGTATTCTTGTATTTGGTTTGTTTTTTGCTCTGATTATCGGTCTGCAGTTCTTGGGCGAGGGTGCCGAGAGGGATGTGACACCATCGTTATTGAATGTATTGATTCTTATGGTAATGGGCGTTCTTTCGGCTGCGGCAATGGTAGTACCGGGTGTCAGCGGGTCCTTGCTTTTGCTGGCCTTCGGGTACTATAATCCGGTAACAGGTGCGGTGACGGATTTTATTTCTGCGGTATTTGATATGAATTTTGCGGGAATGCTTGAAAAGGCATTGGTTTTATTTCCGTTCGGTGTTGGCGTCCTGCTCGGCATTTTCTTTGTGGCAAAACTGATTGAATGGCTGCTTGAACACCATAAGAGACTGACTTACTGCGGAATTCTGGGGTTGGTATGTGCTTCTCCGGTTCCGGTATTTTTCAATGCGCTCGGCGGAGTTGTCAATGCCGGAGCAGTAATTGCGAGTGTTGTGACATTTAGTGCCGGCTTTGCGGCAGCCATGGTGATGGGAAGAGAGTAAGGATGAAGAAACGAAAAGCTATTTTTATGGTATGCCTGTTGTCTGTGGCATTTGGGATAACAGCACTGATTGCCGGATTGGCAGAAAAAAAAGAAAAAACGGACGGTATGCTATGTGTGACTTCCTTTTATCCGGTCTACCTTCTGGCAGAGTCCGTAGCGGAAGGTGCCATAGGAGTACAGGTGGAGAATCTGACGGAGAATCACAGCGGCTGTATTCATGATTATACATTAACAACGCAGGATATGCGTCTGCTTTCCGAGGCGGAGCTCTTTTTGATTAACGGCGGTGAGATGGAGCTTTTTTTAGAGCGTGCCGCAAAGGAGTATAAGAATCTGCGAATCGTAGACACGTCGGAGGGGTATTCCTTCCTTGAGGGTGTGGAGCATAACCACGCGCATGAGGACGAAAGTGAGGTTCATGGTGCGGAAGGCAGGGATGAGCTTCATGAACATGAGGACGGGGAGCATACCGGCGAGGGTGTTGTGGCTGATCACGCGGAAGAGGACCACGACGGTCATAACCATACGTTAAATGCCCATCTCTGGATGGATATTGACGGGTATTTGTTACAGCTTTCGAAGGTGGAAGAGGCGTTTGTGACTGCAGACTCGGCACAGGAGGCAGTTTACCGGCGGAATGCGGAAAGGTGTCGGGAGGAGCTGCTGGTGCTGAAGGCTGAATATGAGACAGCAAGAGAACAGCTTGCCGGAGGGGAAACAGTAGTGTTTCATGAAGGCTTTGTGTATTTGTTCCGTATGTTAGGGATAGAAACCGTACATTGTCTTGCAATGGATTCGGATACGCAGATTGCTTCCGGCGAGGCGGCACAGATTCTGGAGGAATGTAAGCTGCACGGGATTACAACGCTTTTTGCCGAAGAGGAGTATGTGGAAACGGTGCAGGAAACCTTTGCGAAGGCAATCGACGGAAGCGTGGTAGTTTTAAATCCGGTGACAGGCGGGACGGGGCTTACTCCGGGTACGGCAGCTGCAGACGGAGATACCGTGCCGGACGCGGCGGATACCGAAAAAAAGGGAATCGCGCTCTATTGTGAGAGTATGCGTAAAAATTTGAATAGGATTAAGCAGGCGTACGGTGTGCAGTAAGGAGGAGCTATGTTCGGCAGTTCGGAAAAGAAGAAACGAAATAAAGAATTAAGAAAGCGTGCCGGGCATCTCTCGGAGCGTGCCGCGTGCGGTCTGCATTGCATTAAAATATCGGATATTAGTGTATTTGCGGGGAAAACACCGATTATTGAGCATGTCAACGTGCATATTCATTGCGGTAAGCTGACGGCTGTAATCGGAAGGAACGGTGCCGGAAAGTCCACGCTGATTAAGGCGATTCTGGGAGAGGTGCCACATGAGGGTACAATAGAATTTCGGGATATGAAGGAAAATAAAGTGAAAAAGCTGAAGGTTGGTTATGTTCCCCAGCATCTGAATGTGAAAAAGGATGCACCGGTCAGTGTGTATGATTTGTTTGCGAGCTGTATCAGCAATGTACCGGTGTTTCTGTACCGCAAAAAGGCGCTGTATGATAAGATATTGAGTCGCCTGGCTTTGTTTGAAGCAGAGAATCTCATTGACAAGCGGTTGGGCGACTTGTCCGGCGGTGAGCTGCAGCGTGTGCTGCTTTCGATTGCCTGTACGCCGGTTCCGAATCTTCTGCTTCTGGATGAGCCGGTTTCCGGTGTGGATAGGAAAGGCATGGAGTTGTTTTATCGTACCATTCATTCCTTGAAAGAGAAGTATGACCTTTCGGTAATTCTGGTTTCTCATGATTTGACCCTGGTAAAAGAATATGCGGATTCAGTAATTCTTCTTGACAGGACGGTACTGAAGGAAGGCAGTCCGCAGGAGGTTATGGAGAGTGAGGAGTTCCATGAGGTTTTCGGATAGAGATGTAGTGAGTAGGAAAGTCATTAGCGGTGAACCCAAAAATATGATGCAAAGGAGGCGCGAAAAATGGAGTTTTTAAATTATGGATTTATGCGGAATGCACTTGCTGCAATTTGCATTATTACTCCATTATTCGGAATGCTCGGTACGATGATTGTGAATAACCGGATGGCCTTTTTTTCGGATGCATTGGGACATTCCGCACTGACCGGCATGGCAATCGGCGTGTTGCTCGGATTTGCCGGAACCGATATTCCGATGCTTCTGTTTGCGATATTTTTTGCACTGGTGCTGAATCATATGAAGCGGAAGAGTTCTGCTTCGACGGATACGATTATTTCTGTGTTTTCTTCTCTCGGAACTGCGGTGGGACTCGTGGTATTGTCGCGCGGCGGTAATTTTTCCAAGTATTCCGCACTCTTGGTAGGCGATATTTTGAGTATTACCGGGAAGGAGATTCTTTGTCTGCTCGGCGTGCTTGCGTGTATGCTTTTATTCTGGATGTTCTGCTTTAACAGACTGCACGCCTGCAGTGTGAACAGAAGTCTTGCAAGGAGCAAGGGGATTCCGGTACGGCTGATTGAGGATTTGTTTGCCGTGCTGATTGCAGTCATTGTAATGCTTTCGATTAAATGGGTCGGTATTTTGATTATTAATGCGCTGCTGATTCTTCCGGCAGCAGCGGCAGCAAATATATCCTCCAATATGCGGGAGTATCATTTGTTTTCGGTGATTCTTTCTGTTGCTTCCGGATTGATTGGACTTGTGCTGTCGTATTATCTGAACGCAGCAGCGGGACCGACGATAGTAATTGTGGCAGCGGTGTTTTTTACTGCAACCTTTTTGGCAAGACCGCTGTTTCGTGCGTAGGAGACAGGTATCCGAGGGGGATAGTGTAGTGTTTACAAATGGGAGGTATTGGAATGCAGGATAAGGATATTTACAAACGGATTTTGGTTAATTTTTTAATTACACTGGTTGGTGTGGGCTTATGTGTTTTCTTTCTCGGGGATGTTTTGCGCTTTTTCCTGCCGTTTGTTATTGGCTTTATCATTGCGGCAATTGCGAATCCGATGGTGCGTTTTCTGGAAAAAAAAGTGAAGGTAAAACGAAAGTACGGCTCTGCAATTATTATTATACTTGTTCTGGCTGCCGTAGTCGGGCTATTGTATCTGCTCTGTATTATTCTAATCCGGGAGCTTGGGGGGTTAATCGGCGACCTGCCTTCTCTTCTTGAAAAAGCACAGGATTTGCTGGATGAGCTGTCGGGAACGCTGCATGGTTTTTATGAAAAGCTTCCGGCGGGAATCCAGACCGGAATCGAATCTGCGGGACGTGGTCTGGAAAATTGGCTGGATAAGGCAATTGCAGGCTTTGAGATGCCGTCAATCAGTGTAGCCGGAGATTATGTCGGTGGATTCATTGAGGGGATTCTGATTGCCATTATTTCGATACTTGCCGCGTACTTTTTTATTGCCGACAGAGACAGGCTGGTCGAGGGTTTGAAAAAAATCACTCCGTCGACCATACAGGAGTATTACAACCTGGTGATGCATAATATCAGGTCGGCAATCGGCGGTTATTTTAAAGCACAGTTTAAGATTATGCTGATAATCATCGTTATTTTGTTTGTCGGCTTTGAGATTCTGGGGGTGAGCTATTCCTTTTTACTGGCGCTGCTGACTGCTTTTCTTGACTTGCTTCCGGTGTTTGGAACCGGTACGGTGATAGGCCCGTGGGTTGTCGTAGACATTATTACGGGAAAATATGTTGAGGCGATTGTATTGACGGTATTGTATCTGGTATGTCAGTTTACAAAGCAGCTGTTGCAGCCGAAGATGGTGGGGGACAGTATCGGGCTGAATCCTCTGCTTACGTTGTTCTTTATGTTTGTCGGATATCGGTTTGGCGGAATTCTCGGTATGATTATCGGTATTCCGGTAGGGATGATTGTAGTGAACTTTTATCGTATCGGTATGTTTGACCGTTTGATTCGCGGGTTTAAAATCATAGTGAACAGTATTAATGAGTATCGGAAGTATTAGTATAGCCGGGATGGAGTGGACAGGTACGAAGTATCGGAGCAGGATGCGAAAGGAGGCGGACAGCTTGCAGCAGGAAGCAATCTCGGTAGAAGAGCTGAAAGAGCTACTCGTGCGATATGCAATCGGGAAAAAACCGTTGGCAGCCCTGCTCGGCTGGGGGGCTACGACTGTGCTGCGGTATGTGGACGGGGTGTGTCCGGCGGGAGAATACGGAATACAGTTAAAACGGCTGTATGAGGAACCTCTTTTGTATCTGGAAATCCTGGAGGCGAACAAAGAACGAATTACGCCGGTCGCATATAAGAAGAGTAAAAACGCGGTACTGATTTATCTGACCTCCTCCAAAATCCGGTGCGGTGTACAGTATCTGATTGACCGGGCGAAGGCGGATATTTCACCGTTTCGTGTCGTGATGACGCTATACTACGCACAGGCATTTTCAATGGGACTGTCGAATATGGAATTATTTGAGGATGAATGTAACCTATCAGCGGAGGGAGTGCCGTATGCACAATATTATGAACAGCTGAAGCGGACCGGAGTCAGTCAACGCTTTCCTGTAGAGGGAGTCTTTACGGAAAAGGAAGAAAGCTATCTGGAGACCGCCTATCGGATGCTCTTGTGGTACGGTCCGGCAGAGCTTGAGCAGGTATTTTCCGCCGAACGGCGGTATCTTCGTATCAGTCGTATGGAAGGCGGAGACAGAAAAATAAAGAATTCCGCAATCGGCGGCTTTTTCAAAAAAATCGTACAAGGCTATAAAATCACCCGTCCGGAGGAGTTTAATCTCTACTTTGCAGAGCGGACGGGACGCACCAGAAAGAGATAAGTCGGGTGCCAATAGTATTCCGAAAGGTATCATTTGGAATACTATAGGTCCCCGACTTTTTCTTAATTCTTCCGCATTGCGGCTCTCTTACGCAGCGTTGGGTCCAGAATCTTCTTTCTGATACGCAAGGTCTTCGGAGTGACCTCCAGAAGCTCATCGGTATCGATGAATTCAATCGACTGTTCCAAACTTAAAATGCGTGGCGGAGACAGACGGAGTGCATCGTCTGCGGAAGAGGAACGTGTATTGGTCAGCTGCTTTTTCTTGCAGACGTTTACCTCGATATCCTCTGTCTTACCGGTCTGGCCGATAACCATACCTGCATATACCTTCTCGCCGGCGCCGATGAAAAGAGTGCCGCGCTCCTGTGCGTTATATAAACCGTAGGTGATTGCTTCACCGGTTTCAAAGGCAATGAGACTTCCCTGCTTGCGGTACTGAATATCACCCTTGTACGGCGCATAGTCGTCAAACAGGGTATTGAGAATGCCGTTTCCCTTTGTATCTGTCATAAACTCACCACGATAGCCGATAAGACCTCTTGACGGAATGGAAAACTCAAGACGGGTGTAGCCGCCGCTGGCAGTAGACATTCCGATAAGCTCGCCCTTACGACCGCTGAGCTTTTCGATTACCGTACCGGAAAATTCTTCCGGAACATCAATGACAGCTCGCTCCATCGGCTCCAGCTTCCTGCCGTTTTCATCGAATTTATAGAGTACTTCCGGCTTGCTGACAGCAAACTCATATCCCTCTCGGCGCATATTCTCGATGAGCACGGATAAATGCAGCTCACCTCTGCCGGATACCTTAAAGCTCTCGGTCGTGTCAGTCTCTTCGACACGGAGGCTGACATCGGTGTTCAGCTCACGGAACAGTCTGTCACGCAGATGCCTCGATGTAACAAATTTCCCTTCCTGACCGGCAAACGGGGAGTCGTTTACAATAAAGTGCATGGCGAGAGTCGGCTCGGAGATTTTCTGGAACGGAATCGGTTCCGGATGGTCCGGAGAACAAAGCGTATCTCCGATATGAATATCCGTAATACCGGAAATTGCTACAATAGAGCCTACCCCTGCTTCTGCTACCTCTATTTTTTTCAGCCCGTCGAATTCATATAGCTTATTTACCTTAACCTTACGGCATTTCTCAGGCTCGTGGGCGTTTACAACAACAACCTCCTGATTGACACGAATTCTTCCGTTGTCAACCTTACCGACGCCGATACGTCCGACATATTCGTTGTAATCAATGGTGCTGATTAACAGCTGGGTGCCGGCATCCGGGTCACCCTCCGGTGCCGGAATGTAGTCCAGAATGGTTTCAAATAACGGCTGCATGCTTTCCGGCTTTTCATCAAGCTCTAAGATGGCAACACCGGTCTTGGCGGAAGCAAAGACGAACGGACAGTCCAGCTGTTCCTCGGAGGCATCCAAATCAATGAATAATTCAAGTACCTCGTCAATTACTTCCTTCGGACGTGCCTCCGGACGGTCGATTTTGTTAATACATACGATGACCGGGAGATTCAATTCCAGTGCTTTCTTTAATACGAACTTTGTCTGTGGCATTGCGCCCTCAAATGCATCCACGACAAGAATAACACCGTTTACCATCTTTAAGACACGCTCTACCTCACCGCCGAAATCCGCATGACCGGGAGTGTCGATAATATTAATTTTGGTATCTTTGTAATAAACTGCTGTATTTTTGGATAAAATGGTTATACCACGTTCCCGCTCGATGTCGTTGGAGTCCATGACGCGCTCCTGGACTGCCTGATTCTGGCGGAAAACGCCGCTTTGTTTTAGCAATTCGTCGACCAGGGTGGTCTTTCCGTGGTCAACGTGTGCAATAATTGCAATGTTACGGATATTTTCGTTCTTAATAATCATACCGAATCCTTTCATAAATAGATAGCAAATTACAGGAATCTGCCGCGAACCGCGTGGCATCACTTTCCTAAGTATAGCATAATTTTTGGTTTTGGCAAGAAAAAAATGCACAGAGAAGAAATGTGATATAAATATTCCGTTAAAAAACTGTAAATTCTATTGCATGCTTTGGAAAAATATGGTAATATTAAAAGGGTAGAATGATTGTAGACACTGTCTGGGAAATTGGCGGACCGGAAATGCAGAAGCGGAATCTGTCGAATACCGCGAAAGAAATTTACAAAAATTGGAAGCAAAGAGATTCTAAAAGAAGAGCACGCAACATAAAATGATGTAGGAACAGGAGAGAACTGTCCGAAAAACAGGAGAAAAAGAAGGGAGTCATACAGAATGACAGATAAGGTATTTGAAAACAACCAGGTGAGTATTGTAGGAGAAGTAGTCAGTGAATTTGTGTACAGCCATGAGGTATTTGGTGAAAGCTTTTATATGGTAGAGCTTTCCGTGAACCGTTTGAGTGATTCCAACGACATAATACCGGTCATGGTATCGGAACGGTTACTTGATGTCAGTACAAGTTACATCGGAAGGTTCGCGCATGTGCAGGGGCAGTTTCGTTCCTACAATCGCCATGAGGAAAGCAGAAACCGGTTGGTGCTTTCGGTTTTTGCCAGGGAAATCCGGTTGGAAGAGGAGCCGGATGAGAGCATTAAACCGAATTACATCTTTTTGGACGGTTATGTCTGTAAGCCGCCGATTTACCGCAAAACCCCGCTTGGCAGGGAAATTGCGGATGTGCTTCTTGCGGTAAACCGCCCTTACGGGAAATCGGATTATATTCCGTGCATCTGTTGGGGAAGAAATGCCAGATTTGCGGACAGCTTTGCGGTCGGTGGACATGTGCAGCTCTGGGGGAGGATTCAGAGCAGGGAGTATCAGAAAAAATTGTCAGAGACAGAATTTGAAAAGAGAGTTGCATACGAAGTATCAGTAAGCAAATTGGAATATTTTGAGGAGTAGTAAATACGAAAATAATGATATATAATTGGGAGAGCTTCATTCTGTACAGAGGGTTTGAAGCTCTCCCTTTTTATTTATTATCCCGCAACAAAGTGCTTAGAAGCAGATTCCTGGTTCGTTTTGTCGAATTCCCCCAATGTAAAAAAATGTTTATGAAAAGGAGATGAACAGTTTGGATTCAAAATTGGCATTCTATATTGTAAAACGTGTATTGCTCGCTGTTTTTACGGTATTTTTGGTTATTACAATTACGTTTTTTGTTATGAAGGCAATTCCGGGGGGACCTTTCCTTAGTGAAAAGGCACCGAGCCCGGCAGTTACGGCGCAGCTTGAGGCAAAATATGGTCTGGACAAGCCTGTTTTCAAACAGTATACGACGTACCTGAAGGATGTACTTCGCTTTGATTTCGGCCCGTCCATTAAAAACCGCGGACGTAATGTGACCGATTTGATTTTAGAAGGCTTCCGTGTCAGCGGAAAGCTTGGGATTATTGCCGCTGCGATTGCAATTGTATGTGGTCTTGTGTTGGGGTCTTTGGCCGCAGTATTTCATGATAAGCTTTTGGACAAAGTAATTATGGTACTCTCCACAGGGAGTGTGGCAATGCCGTCCTTTGTTATTGCAACCATTCTTCTACTGGCTTTTTGCGTAAAAATTCCTATCCTCCCTTCCAACGGGTCTACCGCTGCAGGGCTTGTACTGCCGGTGATTGCGTTAAGCTTATATCCGATGGCATATATCACACGTCTGACGCGCTCCGGTATGTTGGATGTACTCGGTCAGGATTATATCCGTACCGCAAGGGCAAAGGGCGTAGCTCCGATAAAGGTCATCTTCAAGCATTCCCTGAAGAATGCGGTTACTCCGGTTATTACCTATGTGGGACCGATGATTGCCTATATTCTTACCGGCAGTCTTGTGGTAGAGCAGCTTTTTGTTGTACCGGGGATTGGCAGGTTCTTCTTCTCGAGCATTATTAACCGTGATTATCCGATGGTGATGGGAACTACTATCTTCCTTGCAACAATCATGGTGATTATGACACTGATTTCCGATATTTGTTATAAAATCTTCGACCCGCGTGTCGATTTGTCATAAGGGAGGATGAAACGTGAATAAAGAGATAAACAGTATGCCGAAAAAGAATCCCTTAAGTTTACAGCTGAATCTGCAAAGCTTTGAACCGGCAACAGAGGAAGAGAAGGTTATGCAGCAGCGTATGCGTGAGAGTACCACCTTTTTTAAGGATGGTATGAGACGTCTGAAAAAGAATAAGATTGCGATGACCTGCTTATGTGTTGTTCTTTTTATTGTACTCGTTGTAGCATTTGTACCTCTTTTTTATCCGTACAGCTATGAAGACCAGCTTGGTGTTGCAGCCGGGCAAAAGGCGGATTCTTCTTATAACAATCTGCGTCCGTTTGAGTATGGGGAAACGGAGCTTGCGCGTATCGAAAACGGAGAATTTGTTTTTCCTCATATCTTCGGTACGGACGCACATGGCCGCGATTATGCAATCCGTGTTATCTATGGCACACGGATTTCTCTTCTGGTAGGCCTTTTTGCCAGTATCATTGTCCTTGTAATCGGTGCAATCTACGGGGCGATATCCGGATATTACGGCGGCAAGGTTGACCTCATCATGATGCGGATTGTGGATATCATATACTCACTTCCGGATTTGCTGATGATTATTTTGTTTGCGACCGTGTTAAAACAGACGCTGGAGCCTGCACTCGAAGGAACTGTACTTGCAAAGCTCGGTACCGGAATGATTAGTATCTTTATTGTGTTTGCCCTGCTTTACTGGGTAGGCATGGCACGTTTCATCCGTGGGCAGATTCTTACCATTAAGCAGCAGGATTATGTATTAAATGCACGTTCCATCGGTGCAAAGGGCGGTCATATTATCCGCCGCCATATGCTGCCGAACTGTATCAGCGTTTTGATTATTTCCACGGCACTTCAGATTCCTTCGGCTATTTTTACCGAAAGCTATCTGTCCTTCCTGGGTCTCGGTGTTTCCATGCCGATGCCAAGTCTCGGTTCGCTTGCTTCCGAGGCGCTCGGCGGCATATTTTCCTATTCCTACCGCCTGGTGATTCCGGCGGTAATGATTTGTCTGATTGTTCTTTCATTAAATCTTTTGGGCGACGGTTTACGTGATGCGTTCGACCCGAAACTGAAAAAGTAAGGAGGAAAGTATGAAGCTCTTACAAGTAACCGATTTGCATACCTCCTTTTTTACACCGGCCGGTGAAGTAAAGGCGGTAAACGGACTTTCCTTTTCCTTAGAGGAGGGAAAGGTGCTCGGTATTGTGGGCGAGTCCGGTTCCGGGAAGAGCGTGACTGCTTACTCGGTGTTACAGATTCTTGCAAATCCCGGAAAGATAGTTTCCGGAAGCATAAAGTACAGAGGAGAAGAACTGGTCGGTGCCTCGAAGGAAACTATGGGAAAAATCCGGGGAAATAAAATCAGTATTATTTTTCAGGACCCGATGACAAGTCTTAACCCGGTATTTACCATCGGAAACCAGTTGATGGAAGCGATTCTGCTTCATACAGACCGCAATCGTGAGCAGGCAAGGGAGCGTGCAATCGAGATGCTTCGCCTGGTAGGCGTAAATGAGCCGGAGAAGCGGATAAAGCAGTATCCGCATGAGTTTTCCGGCGGTATGCGCCAGCGTGTTATGATTGCTATGGCACTTGCCTGTGAACCGGATATTCTGATTGCGGATGAGCCGACAACCGCACTGGATGTAACGATTCAGGCACAGATTCTTGACCTGATTAAGGACCTGCAGAAACAGCTCGGGATGTCTGTAATTTTGATTACCCACGACCTTGGAGTTGTGGCAGAGATGTGCGATGAAGTGATAGTAATGTACGCAGGTGAGGTTTGTGAGCGTGGTACGGCAGACGAGATTTTCTATCATCCGAAGCATGAATACACCAAGGGCCTGATGCGTTCTATTCCGACGGTAAGTGACGAGGAACGTCGCCTGGAGCCGATTGGCGGCACGCCGGTAGATCTTTTGAATATGCCGGACGGCTGCCCGTTTGCACCACGCTGTAACAGGGCAATGAAGGTCTGCCTTTCCCATAAGGCAAAGGAGCTGTTAATTAATGAGAACCATGCTGCGACCTGCTGGTACAATTTTAAGGATGCCATAGCAGAGGGCAGAATGACTGAAAAAGAAGTGGAGGAGATGTATCAGGATGAGTGAACCAAAAAATCTTCTCGAGGTTAAGCACCTCAAGCAATACTTTGAGGTCCCGAACGGCTTTATGAAGACTCTGAAGTTAAAAGCTGTGGATGATGTTTCATTTGAAATAAAAGAAGGGGAGACCCTTGGCCTTGTAGGCGAGTCCGGTTGCGGTAAGACTACGGTAGGACGTACGATTTTACAGTTGTACAAGCCGACCTCGGGTGAGGTCTGGTTCGATGGTAAGCTGATTCAGAGTAAAAAGTCGATTGAGGAGTTTCGGAAAAAGGCACAGATGGTATTCCAGGATCCGTATTCATCGCTGGATCCGCGGATGACCGTAAGTGATATCATCGGAGAACCGTTGGATGTACACAGGATGTATGGTTCTAAAAAAGAACGTGACGAGAAAATTCGTCACCTGATGGGACTTGTAGGCCTTTCTACGGAGCATGCAACGCGTTATGCCCATGAATTTTCCGGGGGGCAGCGTCAGCGTATCGGTATTGCCAGAGCGCTTGCAGTTGAGCCGAAATTTATTGTATGTGACGAACCGGTATCTGCGCTGGATGTTTCCATTCAGGCGCAGATACTCAATATGTTTGAGGATTTGCAGGAGCAGTTAGGTCTGACCTATCTGTTTATTGCACATGATTTGCTTGTAGTGAAGCATATTTCTACACGAATTGCCGTGATGTATCTCGGAAAGCTGATTGAAATCGGACCTTCCGATGAGCTGTACCATCACCCGATTCACCCGTATACGACATCGCTGCTTTCCGCAGTGCCGATTCCGGACCCGAAGATTGCACGTGCGAATGAGCGCATTTTGCTTTCGGGTGATGTACCGAGTCCGCTGCATATGCCCGGCGGATGTCCGTTCCGTACCCGGTGTCCGCATGCAACCGAGAAGTGTGCGGAGGTAATGCCGGAGCTTAGAGAAATGAGTCCGGGACACAAGGTGGCGTGCCATCATGTGTAGATATGCTTGCTTTTGGAAGGAGATTACAATGAAAGTTAGAAAGCGGAACACGTTATTTGTGTTTGTAATATTGCTCTGTATGGCATTTTCTGCATGTGGCGGTTTGAAGGATTCTGATAACGGAAATGGTACCATGACGTTATGTGTCGGTGCATATCCGGATTCAGTTGATCCGGCACTCAATTCCGCGGTTGACGGTGGAACGTATATTGTTCACGTATTCTCCGGACTTGTCGGTTTCGAGCAGGATAAGGACGGCAAAATGGTTCTTATTCCGGATTGTGCCACCGAGCTTCCGACCGGTGTTGCTACCGCTGACGGTAAGACCGCTTATACGTTTAAGCTTCGTGACGGTCTGAAGTGGAGCGACGGAACCTTACTTACCGCAAATGACTTTGTCTATGCATGGAACAGAGCGGCAGATCCGATTACCGGAGCGGACTATGGCTACATGTTCGAGGTAATCGACGGGTATGACGAGATGCTTGAAATGTACGATGAAAACGGCAATTTAAAGGGGGAGAAGAAGTCGTTAAATGTAACCGCGTCCGAGGATGGTACGGAGCTTACGGTAGTTCTTACCGTTGATGTTCCGTACTTCCATGAGCTTTGTGCATTCCCGGCTTATATGCCGGTTCGTCAGGATATTGTCGAAGCAAACGGGGATGCCTGGGCGACTGCTCCGGCTACCTACATCGGTAACGGTGCATATAAGGTAACCGAATTCACCCAGACCCGGATGGTGCTTGAGAAGAATGAGTATTTTCACAATACAGATAAGGTTGTTACAGACAAGATTATTTTTGCATTTAATGATAATGACGCTTCTTTGTTGCTGAACTATCAGAACGGTTCCTATCTCTTTATTGATTCCGTTCCGAATGATGAGTTAAAGTCGCTTCGGTCCGGTAAGTATAAAGAGCAGTTTTATGTAGAGGGGCAGCTTGGGACCTACTACCTCTCTTTTAACGTAAATGATGCTGCTCTGGCAGGTTTTTCGGAGACGGAAAAAGAAATGCTTCGTAAGGCGCTTGGACTTATGATTGACCGTAACTATATTTGTGAGGACATCGGACAGGCCGGGCAGGTGCCGGCTGCGGGTTTCGTAGCAATGGGTCTCACCGAGCCGGACGGTAAGGAGTTTATTGAGAAGAACGGTCCGAAGCGTGATGGTGCAGGCTACTACAGCGTAGCAGATGCGGATTATCAGGCAAACTGTGATAAGGCGATCGCTCTCCTGGGCGAGGTTGCTGTTTCTTCCGGGAAGTTCACAATGGATGGAAACAAGGCATCCGGATTCCCGACGTTGACTTATATTACCAACAAGGGTACCGGTCATGAGGCAATTGCAACTTACCTTCAGCAGATATGGGGAAATTACGGTATCGAGGTTAAGGTTGAGGTACAGGAATGGGCGACTTTCCTGAATACACGTAAGGCAGGAGATTACTCCATTGCACGTAACGGCTGGTTGGGTGACTATAATGATCCGATTTCCTTTCTTGATATGTGGATTTCCGAAAGCGGTAACAACGACTGCCGGTTCGGTAAGGGAGCACATGCTGACTTCGCAGGTTATGACGGTAAGACATGGGCGGAAAGCTATGATGCAATCATTGTTCAGGTTAAGTCCTCCGGTGATGCAAATAAGCGTTTTGAACTGATGCATGAGGCTGAGGATATCCTTATGGAGACCGGTGCTATCTGCCCGATTTACTATTATACCGATATTTATATGTGCAGTGCTTCCATTGATGGATTCTTTAGCAATCCTCTTGGATTTAAGTACTTCATGTATGCTTCCGTAAAGTAATTTTATAGTAAGAGATATCAGAAGGGCTGTCGCGCTGAGGTGCGGCAGCTCTTTTCAATATGGAAAAATTGTGATATACTACTTACATAGGAGTCAAATGAAAACGGAAGATGTACGAGGAGGTCTACAATGAAGAGGAAAGTTAGATTTGTGGCATTGTTTCTTGTTATGATGATGTTATTTGGTGCGTGCGGTAAGCCGGTGTCTGAAGCCGACAGTACGATAACGCCGCAGATTACGTCGGAAGTGACTGATGTAACAAAGACACCGGAGCCTACAAAAGTGCCGGAACCGACAGAGCTCCCGAAACCAACAGCGACACCGGAGCCTACAAAGATACCGGAGCCGACTCCTACCCCGGAGCCGTGGGTCGGTGGCTCGGAGGCTGCAAAGCTGATTGCCAATATGACCATAGGCTGGAATCTCGGAAATACCCTGGACAGCAAGGGAAAGTCAGAAACGGTATGGGGCAATCCTGTTACGACACAGGAGATGATTGATAAAGTGGCGGAGGCCGGATACAATACGATTCGTATTCCGACGACCTGGTATTGTCATGCAGACAAGGAGCTTACAGTCGATACCGCATGGCTGGAGCGTGTGAAAGAGGTTGTGGATTACTGCTATAACAATGATATGTATGTCATTTTGAATACACATCATGAGACAGACTGGATGGTTCCGACCGTGGAGAAGGCGGATGATGTTGAAAAGAAGTTTGTATATCTGTGGCAACAGATTGCGGAGTATTTCAAGGAGTATGATGAGCATCTGCTGTTTGAGGGGATGAACGAGCCTCGAGTGGTGGGACATGCCCAGGAGTGGAATGGCGGAACCTTGGAGCAGCGGCAGGTGGTCAGTCGTTGGAATCAGGCATTTGTGGAAACCGTACGCGCGACCGGTGGAAATAATGCGACACGTTGTCTGCTGATTACAAGCTATGCTGCCAATAGTTCCAGAAACGCGATGTATGCAGTCAAGGTACCGAATGATCCGTATGTCGGTGTCTCTATTCACGCATATACGCCATATTTCTTTACATACTACAGTGATAATGTACAGCATGTGTATGAGTGGGACGGAAGCAAAGAAAAAGAGATTAATACGCTTTTCAATGACATCGACAGTGTATTTCTTTCCAAAGGAATACCGGTTGTGTTAACGGAATTTGGTGCGGAGAACAAATCAAACCGTGCCGGCGGAGAGAATAATCCGGAATCAAGAATTCGCTGGGTGGATTATTATGTTTCCAAGGCGACGGAGTACGGGGTTCCGTGCTGTTACTGGGACAACGGAATATTCAATGCATCCGGGGAACAGTTTGGACTTTTGAATCGAAGACAGCTGACATGGTTTGAGCCGGAGTATATTGAGGCTATGGTGAGTGCGGCAAAGAAGTAACTGCGTCACATATTTAATAGAGAAAACATATTTGCTTATAACTCTATAAGTGATACTAATAAATAGCATGAATATTTTTCTTGCCGTACCTACTAGGAAAAGGAAGGAAAGTATGCTATGATAGAGAAAAGATTAGGATTACTAAGATTTCAGGAACACAAAGCGGACAGGAGGATATGACGATGGATTACAAGAAAGCCGGAGTGGATATTGAAGCCGGGTACAAGGCAGTGGAACTGATGAAGGAGCATGTAAAGGGGACGATGCGTCCGGAAGTATTAAACGGTCTCGGAGGGTTTTCCGGTGCATTTGCACTGGACCGTTTTATGACGATGAAGCAGCCGACCCTGCTTTCCGGTACGGATGGTGTGGGTACGAAGTTAAAGCTTGCCTTTATTCTGGACAAGCATGACACCATCGGAATCGACTGCGTTGCAATGTGTGTAAACGATGTGGCATGTGCCGGCGGTGAGCCGTTATTTTTCCTTGACTATGTAGCATGCGGAAAGAATATCCCGGAGAAGATTGCAACCATCGTCAGCGGTGTTGCGGATGGCTGTAAGCAGGCAGGAGCAGCATTAATCGGTGGTGAGACTGCAGAAATGCCTGGTTTTTATCCGGAAGATGAGTATGATCTTGCAGGATTTGCAGTTGGTATTGTTGACCGTGCAGAGATGATTACCGGAGAGAATATGAAAGACGGAGATGTACTGATTGGTATCGCTTCCTCCGGTATTCATAGTAACGGCTACTCTCTGGTCCGCAAGGTATTCCCGATGGAGCGTAAGGCACTGGATGTCTATTATGAGTCTTTGGGAATGACTCTTGGTGAAAAGCTTCTGACACCAACCAAGATTTATGTTAAGGCACTTTCTTCTTTGAAGACGAATGGTGTTGTAGTAAAGGCATGCAGCCATGTAACCGGCGGCGGTTTCTACGAGAATATTCCGAGAATGCTTCCGGAGGGCATCCGCGTAAAGGTTCAGAAGAATGCTTATGAGGTTCCGGCAATCTTTAAGATGCTTGCAAAGGATGGTAATATCGAGGAGCAGATGATGTACAATACCTACAACATGGGTATCGGTATGGTGATTGCGGTAGATAAGGCTGATGCAGATAAGGCAGTAGCCACCTTAAAGGCAGCAGGCGAAGCGGCATATATTCTCGGTGAGGCCGTAAGCGGAGAAAAGGGAATTGACATTCTGTAATAGAATTTGGGCGTGTGTCGGCACCGGACATCCGTTTTGGAGGCCGGCGGGGCACACGCTTTTTCCTTTATGGGAGAGAACAGACAGAAGGAGGAGCTATGACGAAGATTGTTGTTTTAGTTTCCGGGGGCGGAACGAATTTACAGGCTATTATGGACAAGATAGACAGCGGAGCAATTACGAATGCACAGATTGCAGCCGTTATCAGCAATAAGGCTGATGCATATGCACTGGAACGGGCAAGAAATAAAGGGATTGCGGCAGAGTGTATTTCTCCGAAGAGCTTTGCATCCCGTGCAGAGTTTAATGAAGCCCTTCTCGCAGGTGTTTCCAAGTATGAACCGGATTTGATTGTGCTTGCAGGCTATCTGGTGATTTTACCGGAATGTCTGATTAAGGCATATCCGCAGAAGATACTTAATATTCATCCGTCACTGATTCCTTCCTTTTGCGGGGACGGTTTTTACGGCCTTCATGTGCATGAGGCGGTGCTTGCAAGGGGGAATAAGGTAACCGGAGCAACGGTACATTTTGTGGATGAGGGGACGGATACCGGCCCGATTCTTATGCAGAAGGCAGTTGCCGTAAAGTGCGGCGATACGCCGGAGGTGTTACAGCGCCGGGTTATGGAAGAGGCGGAATGGGAAATTCTTCCGGCAGCAATTAACGCCATTGCAAACGGCAAGGTTGTATGGAAGAACGGACAGGCTTTTCTTGCAGACTAGAAACAGTGCCTACAAAGGGAACGAAATGTGAAATCAACAATCGGACGGATGCGTATATCCGGAGGAAAGGAAGACTATTTTAAAATCGGAGGAAGATAGAATGAAGGTATTAATCGTAGGCGGCGGCGGAAGAGAGCATGCAATTGCGTGGAAGGTAGCCCAGAGTAAGAAGGTAACTAAAATGTACTGCGCACCGGGCAATGCAGGGATTGCAGAACTCGCAGAGTGTGTGCCGATTGGTGTCATGGAGACAGAGAAGCTGGCTGAGTTTGCGGCAAAAGAAAAGATTGATCTGACGATTATCGGACCGGATGATTCTCTCGGAGCAGGTGTGGTAGATGCTTTTGAGGCAAAGGGACTCCGTGTATTCGGACCGAGAAAGAATGCGGCAATTATTGAGGGATC
The DNA here is from genome assembly GCA_029099805.1 of Lachnospiraceae bacterium. Classification (GTDB taxonomy): domain Bacteria; phylum Bacillota; class Clostridia; order Lachnospirales; family Lachnospiraceae; genus SIG307. The sequence goes on along the minus strand of JAQXOR010000125.1, from coordinate 30,870 downwards.
CAAGGCTTTTTCCAAGGATTTAATGAAGAAATATCATATTCCGACAGCAGCGTATGAAGTATTTACGGATGCTGCTGCGGCAATCGAGTATTTAAAGACAAGTCCGTATCCGACGGTATTAAAGGCGGATGGTCTGGCACTCGGCAAGGGTGTTCTGATTTGTAACACCTACGACGAGGCGGTTGCAGGCGTTAAGGCGATTATGGAAGATAAGCAATTCGGCAGTGCCGGAGATAAGCTGGTAATCGAGGAGTTTATGACAGGGCCTGAGGTTTCTGTTCTTGCTTTCTGTGACGGTAATATTATCAAGACGATGACCAGTGCGCAGGACCATAAGCGTGCCAAGGACGGTGACCGGGGACTGAATACCGGCGGTATGGGTACTTTCTCCCCGACTCCGTTCTATACCGAAGAGGTGGATGCATTCTGTAAGAAGTATATTTACCAGCCTACCATTGATGCCATGAAGGCGGAGGGCAGACCGTTTGTAGGAGTTTTGTTTGTGGGACTTATGCTGACTCCGAACGGACCAAGAGTGTTGGAATATAATGCGAGATTCGGTGATCCGGAGACACAGGTAGTGCTTCCTCGCATGGAAAATGATATTGTGGATGTATTTGAGGCATGCATCGACGGAACGCTTGATGCCATTGATTTGAAGTTTGCGGATAATGCGGCAGTATGTGTTGTTCTTGCTTCCGACGGGTATCCGGAGCATTATGAGAAAGGCTTTCCGATTGAAGGACTTGATACCTTTAAAGAAAAGGACGGCTACTACGTATTCCATGCGGGTACGAAGCTTGATAACGGCAAGGTAGTCACCAACGGAGGGCGTGTGCTTGGCGTTGTGGCGGTAGGAGATGACTTAAAGGGTGCCCGTGCCAATGCCTATGCGGCAACGGAGTGGATTTCCTTTGCAAATAAGTATAAGAGAAACGATATCGGTAAAGCAATTGACAGTGTACAGTAGGAGGTTTTGTAAACTGATTTCGATTGCACCAAGATGTGGGACTTTGGATAAAGTCATAACAAAATATAGATACAAAAAATCGCCCGGACCGCATGATCCGAGCGATTTTCTTTTAAGACTTCTTATAACCTTTGCTGTTTGTTTATGTAGTCCATGATTCTAAGATTATCCTCCGGCATCTGACAACCTACAATGTAAACGCCGTCGTTATCGGAGCTTCGTATAATGCGACCCTCCAGTACGTTCTGGTCAGGCAGAACAAATTTATCAATGGTAATGGTGATGTTGCATCCCTTACAGTCTGCAAAGAAAGGATTGGTGGAAAGGAAGGCAAATCCGTTTGCACTGATATTATCCATCTTTCCGTTAAAGGTTTGTCCGGTGGTCTTATCGGTAATGATACAGAGGCTGGAGAAATCCATACGAGGGTATTTCCGGCGGTTGTTTATTTTTGCCCGGGTATTTACCCGGATAAAATAGGTGGCATCCATCACCTTGTTTATAATATGTACCTCTGCATTATCCCAACAGTAAAGAATATTGCCAACCGTAATTTGCAATTTGTCGGCAACCTCCCTTTTCTGGAAAGGAAGTGCATTAGGGAATTTAACAAGGAAGCCTTGTTCCTGCTGCTCCACGATTTCTCCGTGGTATTCCGACGGATTTCCGGCTCCGCCTTCAAATTGTATCATTGCCTTCATGCCCGGAAGAATGTCTTTGATTCCCATGAATCCGCCAATGCCAAGCTCGCATAACAATCCCTCTACTACGGTTTCGATTGTGTCGATATTGGAAGCGGTTTCTGAATACTTACTCAGCATGGTTTTTGCGGTTTCATCGGAGACCGCAATGCATTCGGTCATTGTTCCGACAATCTCAGATACTTTTTCCATATTATTTACGAGGCGGGTATTAGAAGATTCCACCTCTTTCATTGCCGTATCAATTACCTGAATATGCTCCCCGAGTTCATTGGAATCCTCGTTGATTTTGCTGACACTGCAGTTAATCTGAGTAACCTTTTCGGTGGTCAGCTGAATCAGATTCAGCGTCTCTTCCATAGAAGCGGTCATATGTTCCGAAGTCTCCTCAAGCTTTGTCAGGGCATCCCGGATTTGTACGGAAGACTCTTTTGTTTCGGCACTTAGGGTCCGAATCTGGTCAGCGACGACTGCAAAGCCCTTTCCGGCTTCTCCGGCACGGGCAGCCTCAATCGATGCATTCAGGGCAAGAAGATTTGTCTGGTTGGATATTTTTTCGATGGTTCCGGTCTCGCTTTTTACACGTTCGAATACGGATTTAAACTCCTGCAGAATCTGTTCCACCTGTTTTGACAAGGAAGACATGGTGCTGGTTGTTTTGACTACACCTTCTAAATCAGAATAACTGTTTTGCGCATGGGCACAGGATTCTCTGGTCAGTTCCACCATCTGCTCAATCAAAGAGGCAACATTTTGAACCTGTGTATTGATGTCGGTGGTCATATCAAGGGAAGAAGAAGTCTGTCCCTGAAGCTCGTTGTTATTGTCGGTCAGTTCACCCATCCGGAGCATAACTATATCCGAACCGTGCTTGTTTTCTGCTGCCAGTTCCCTGACTACGGCAACACCGTCAACAATAGAATGACTGGCGGTTTTAACCTTTTCAACAGTTGTAACAACACGTTGTAAATCAGCCTTGATGCTGTCAATCATAGCACCGTCGGACTCGTTTAAATGGCGAATGGACAGGACATAGCAGATGTAGCAGAGGATAATACAGGAAATCTGCAATTGATAATCTTTGATATCTGCCATTGTGTTTTGACCGCTCAAAAAATGAACCACACTGCTTGCCAAAACCGCAATTGTGTTACAAACGCCGCAAAATACCATAAATCTTCGATTTTTGTACAGGACAAGCAGGCTTGTAAACGGGAAAATATAGGTAAAAGCGATTGGAGAATCGGAAGTACAGATTAGAAAGGCGTAAAAGATACCATAGCCGATAGCGATGATATGGCGGTAGGTATCGGTTGACATTCCTTTTACCTTCAGAACAATCTGTCCTATAATAAACGGAATCCAGCAAAGTAACAGGAAGGTGAGAAAATAGGACGGTTTGCTCAGTCCGTTTGCAACATCGGAACCGTAATTGGCTGTCAGTAAAATCGCAAAGATAAACCAGATATTACGGGTTTTACGGTTTGCTTTTGCTTTAAAAACTGTTTCATCGTAATTCATTTCGGAGCCTCCTTTGTAAATACAAAAAGAATTGTCTTTTGAAATGTTACTGATATTTTACCCGATTTTGTGAAAAAAGGCAAGAATAGAAAGAAAAACAGTATTGCGCCTGTCTGGTACAATACTGTTTTGGCAGTGTATGGAAGGATGCTGCGGGGAGGTGAAAGTTTATCGGTTTTCGGATAATTTCATCTTAATCAGTACCTGCTTATCATTAAATACAGGCTGGTCAGAGCCGACACCGATAAAGTCTTTTCCGAACATGTCAAACATATTACTTGTGAGAGTAAACGGCGGGAGAGAGCCTAAAAACTTTTCACCGTCACATAAAAAGGCGTGATGTACCGGCATTACGTAGTCTCCCTTTTCGTTAAAGCCGTCGCCGCTGTAGCTGTCAAGAACAACGGAAAGCCTGCCGCCCAGCAGCTCTTTTACGGTTTTTTTGCTGCGTGCTATTTGCATATTTACGTTACCGTTTTCCGGAATGTCGGAATATTTTCTCCATGCGTTGCCGGTGTGAGGAACGTTATATTTTTCGGCAACGCGTTTATCGGAATAACCGAGAAGCGGAACTCCTTTTTCGATGAAAATACGCTTGTCGTTTTCCTTTACGCAGCCTTCACCGTCCCAGAACGGGGTGTGCCAGCAGTATTCGTCGGAAACATCATCAATCAGGGTAAACTCTTCGGAAAAAACCTTCTGTCCCAGCTTTCCGGTCAGAAGTGAAGTGCCGAGAGCAAGAGACTCCGCATTCAGAGAGTTTGTTACCATGCCAATCAGTCCGTAATACTGTGACTGGAGAATAATTTCTTCCGGAAATTCGGCTTTTTTTTCAAAGGCTCCCAGATAATTGTCAGCCATGTCATAAAGCTTTTCAAAAGAGAAGTCGCGCTGTCCGATGGAAAAGTAACCGTCTGTTATGTTTTTGCTGTCCTTATGCTTATATGTTACGTTTACCTGAATGTGACTGTCGATATTCTCATAATCAAGCCCTGCCTCATTGGTCTGTCTCGCACAGTCGGTCTGCAATGCAAAAGAGCCGGAGAGGATAAACTGCGGATATGCCTTGTGAATATGTGCAAGTGCCTCATGGGCGATGGAAAGCAAATCCTTATCGGTGTACTCCTTCTCTGTTTTGTTACGCCTGCGGGTGCCGGATTCAAGCGTATAAGGATAAGGTCGCTTCAGGGCAAGGTTTTCCTCCGCTTTGGCAAAGCCTGCGGAATCCTCTATTTCTCCTGCCTGATAGTGAAATCCCGCAACATTGTCCCGGAATACCCGGAAGGAGTATTCCACGCTGTTATTTTTCTCAAAAGAAATAATTTTGTTTTCTTCAAAGTTAACTTCTGAGTAGATTTCGTGATAGCTCATTTTTTCTTTCATGGGAAGCCTCCTTAATTTGCGGTAAGTGATTTTACGCGGATAGTAGGACCTCCGGCGGAAACAGCGGCACTTTGCCCGTTCTTGCCGCAGGAAAAGGTATCAAACAGTTCAAAATCCGTGCCCACTGCGTCAATGTCAAATAAGGTTTTAAATACACTGCCGGTCAGCACATTGACACGGAGCGGTTCACAGAGCTTTCCGTCCCGGATACGGTAGCAAAGGGACGGAATCATGGTAAAGGTAGATTGTCCCGTACCGGAATTTACATTGTAAACATAAATCCCGTCCTTGATATCCTTTATCATGTCATCGGGATTGTCGGTGCCGGCTTCCATGTAGGTGTTGGTCATACGGACAATCGGTGTATTTAAGTAGCTTTGCGCGCGGGAATTTCCGGTAGGAGCTTCCTTTAACGTCACCGCGGAATGTGCATCATGGAGTCTGCCGGTGAGGATGCCGTTCTTAATCAGCCAGGTTTCACGGGCTTTCGTGCCTTCGTCATCATAAGGCACATAGCCGTTATTGATAAGGGCACCGTTATCGCAAATGGAAACCTTGTCATCTCCCACCTTCTTACCCATTACCCATTCCTCCTGCAGGGTTTTATCATTGAGCATAAAGTCTGCTTCGCTCTTGTGACCAAAGCTTTCATGGGTAAACATTGCCGTTACCACAGGAGCGAGTACGCAGGTGTAGTCGCCCGGCGTCACATCTACGGCATTCCTTGCGTAGTCAAGGTAACGGTCGCGCTCCGCAAGAATTTCGGTCTCATGTCCGAGAAGTCTGTCAAAGGTCATACCGGCATAATATTTTCCGCCGCTTACCGGAATATCCTTTACGGAAAAGGTATAGAATACGCCGCAGGAGCAGCTTTGAAAATCCTGAACAATCTGTGCACCTTTGCTGGAGTAAAACTGTTTTTTCCTGTAGTAGGTCTGAAGAAATGCGGTATACATCTTCTGCTCCGTAATGGAATCGTCTACACAGGAGTCGATATAATGGTGAACAAGAGACGTCCGCTGCTCGCGGGAGATGTTACGGATATCCTTATCACCGGAAAAGGTAAGAACGGTAGCCTTGTTTATCTCATATGCGGCAATCGTCGGATGGCTTAAAATATCCGGATTCGGTGTGGCAAGAGATGCAAGATTATCGATTTCCTTCTGAATTCCTTTGATATCGTTTGTAGAGCCGGTATACCACATGGTACCGTCAAAAACACGAATCATGGCACCTGTTACATTGACGGAAGAATCTGTCTCTACATCGCCGTTTTTCACGAAATAGTAGGTATTATAAGTCTCTTCAATACGTACATCCACGTACAAATCCTTCGGAAATTGATACATAGAGTAACCCCTCCTTATACATTATAGCTAAAATACAGTATAGCATAACAATGTTGCACTATCAAGAAAAGAAAAGAGTACAGAAGGGTGAACTGTTATGGGTGCTGCCTAAACTGCGGGTTCCCTATGATGAAAAAACGGTTGCGTTTTTACCGTTGGAGTAGCCAAGTTTGTAGGCTGCACCGCAGGCGATACTTACGATAGCAATCAAATAATAAACAGATTCTATGGTTAAACATTCGCGAAAAATCCTCCTATTTACATATTCTCAGCGGCTTATGCCGACCGAGTGAAATCTATGTAAGCAGAGCTTATACTCTCTGAGGGAGGGGAACCGTCCTACCGTACTTAGTAGCACTTAACAACATTACAAAATATATATTCGATAATGTCAATTAAAATAGAACAAAAGTTCTCTTGACTTTCGCTTGCAACATATGATACAATATCCCCAGTCAGCAAAAAGCTATGAAGGAAAAGAGTAGGTATCCGAAACGGTACAGAGAGAAGACGGCGGTGCAAGTCTTTGCGGGAAGGATAGTGAAGCAGTTCCGGAGCTTTGAACCGAACGGCGCGTCTTAGTAGGCTTCAACGGAGTTCCACCGTTACAGGGAAGCGATATCGGAGGTCGCTCTTGTATCGGTAGAGTGCAGGGTTTTCCCTGAAGTTAGGTGGTAACACGGACAGAATGTTCGCCCTAAGTTGATAGGCTTCTATCGACTTAGGGCTTTTCTTTTACAAGGAGGGTTTCATGAAAAGCGGAAAGGTTTCGGACACCGTATTGCGGCGGTCCATACTAAAAGAAGTACAAAAAGTGAATCAGGGAAGCCTTTCGCCGGTAGTCGGCAGCGGCGCGGGAGTAATTCCTGACTGCTATGTGTCCGGCGAGCCGGAACGAGCCGATGCAGAAAACCAAACGGGTTTGCCCGGACCTAAGGAGAAAGCTGCCAATGATGCCGTGACTAAATTTTACAGTGCCATGCAGACCGTGTCGGGAGAAGGGATTGCTACTGCCTATCTGACAGCGGTACGAGCGGCAAATTCCCTGGCGGCAAAGGGTGCAGCACCGCAGTATGCCTCTGTTGCCATTACGGTGCCGGAGTCCATGGATGAACGTGACCTGCGGAAAATGCATGAGTGTTACTGTGAATACCTGCAAAAGCATAATATAAAGATAGCCGGCGGGCATACAGCGGTGAGCGCCGTAGTGACAGAGCCGGTGGTTTCGGTGCAGATGACCGGAGTGAGAACTACGCAGAAAGTGCCATACAATGGAAATAAGAGTGCAGAGATGGCAGGTGAGCCGATATCCGAAGCAATAGAGAAATTGCAGGCACTATGGGACAGGAGCAAGGCTCCGGAATCCTATCTCGGTCTTGACATCGTTATGACAAAGCATTGCGGCCTTGGCGGTACGGCACTTTTAGCCGGACATTTTACCGATGAGCTTGCTGAAAGATATCCGCGTCGGTTTATTGAACGGGCGGCAAATCTTCTTGCCGAGACAGAGAAGAATGAAGAAGCTTTTCTTGCAGTGTCAGACGGTGCGGTATACGTCCATGCAGCTGCGGAAGGCGGCGTATTCGGCGCTCTCTGGGAACTGGCAGAATACGCGGAATGCGGACTCGAGATTGAGCTGCCGGCGATTCCGATTTTACAGGAGACGGTAGAAATCTGCGAATACTTTGACGTGAACCCGTACCAGCTCCGGACGGAGGGTGTATTTCTGATTCTGACGGAGTACGGTAGCAGACTCTGTGAAAGCCTTGCGGAGCGGGGGATTTTCGCGGCAGTCATCGGAAAGACCGTACCGGGACTTGACCGGGCGGTGCGAAACGGCGAGGAGGTACGGTATCTGGAGCCGAACCGTGTGGAAGAGTATGAGCGGGTGATGGCGCAGAGGCGAGCCGAAGCTACAGAGTAAGGCATGAAACGGATTGTTTGAAATAAAGCAGAATGCGGGAACTTTAAAATAACTGTATCGTTTCCGCACATTGAGAGGCAAGCAACATATCTGAAAATATGAGAAGAAAACAGCAAAAAAGGAGGATTAGAATTATGCGTGAAGAAATCTTAAAAACATTGGATAAAAACAGTAAGGTCGCCGAAGGAGATTTGGCGAAAATGCTTGGAATGACAGAGGAAGAGGTACACGCGGAAATAAAGCGGTTAGAGGCGGAGCATGTAATCTGCGGCTATCCGACACTGATTAACTGGGATGCCACCACGGAAGAACGTGTAACGGCGTTAATTGAGGTGAAGGTAACACCGCAACGGGGACAGGGCTTTGATAAGATTGCAGAACGTATTTACCGTTACGATGAGGTAGAATCGGTATATCTGATGTCCGGCGGGTTTGATTTAACCGTAATTATCGAGGGCAAGAGTATGCGTGAGGTGGCAAGCTTTGTCTCCTCTAAGCTGGCGCCGATGGAATCGGTACTCAGTACTGCTACCCATTTTGTTTTGAAAAAATATAAAGAGCACGGACTTCCGTTAGTATCGGAAGGCGGCACAGATGAAAGGATGTTGGTGACTCCATGAGAAATCCGTTGAATAAAAAAGTACAGGTAATGAAACCGTCCGGTATAAGAAAGTTTTTTGATGTTGTAAGTGAGATGAAGGATGCCATTTCCCTTGGCGTCGGTGAGCCGGACTTTGAAACGCCGTGGCACATCAGGGAAGAGGCAATTTACTCCCTGGAAAAGGGCAGAACCGTATATACCTCCAATGCAGGCTTAAAGGAGTTGAAGGTGGAGATTTGTAACTATTTGAAGCGCCGTTACGGTCTGGAGTACCCGGATAAGGACGTGCTTGTTACAATCGGTGGCAGCGAGGCAATCGATGCGGCTCTCCGCACCATGATTGACCCGGGAGATGAAGTGCTGATTCCGGAACCGTGTTACGTTTCCTACGTACCGTGTGTGGCTCTGGCAGACGGTGTACCGGTGACGATTGAGTTAAAGGCAGAAAATGAGTTCCGCCTGACAAAGAAGGAGCTTTTGGACGCTATTACCGATAAGACGAAGATACTGATTATGCCGTTTCCGAATAATCCGACCGGTGCGATTATGGAGGAAAAGGATTTGCGCGAAATTGCAGAGGTTGTGGTTGAAAAGGATTTGTTTGTGATTTCCGACGAAATCTATTCCGAGCTTACCTACGGCAGAAACCATGTATCCATCGCTTCCATGCCGGGAATGAAGGAGCGTACCATTGTCATTAACGGCTTTTCCAAGTCCTATGCAATGACCGGCTGGCGTCTCGGATATGCGGTAGGACCGGAAGAAATTATTAAACAGATGATTAAGGTTCACCAGTTTGCCATTATGTGTGCACCGACCACCAGCCAGTATGCGGCTGTGGAGGCACTTAGAAACGGGGATGCGGATGTAGAAATGATGCGTGATGCATATGATAAGCGCAGAAAGTTTTTGGTAGCGCGACTGCGTGAAATCGGACTGGACTGCTTTGAACCGTACGGTGCATTCTACGTGTTTCCGTCCATCAAGGGCTTCGGTATGACCTCCGATGAGTTTGCAACAAAGCTTCTTGAGGAAGAAAAGCTTGCGATTGTACCGGGTACGGCATTCGGTGACTGTGGCGAAGGATTTTTACGAATTTCCTATGCGTATTCCATTGAGCAACTAAAGACAGCGTTAGATCGTATGGAGAGCTTCGTAAAGCGGCATAGGAAATAACTGATTTACCGACAGGCAGAGTATGGTTTGTTAAATGAAGAAAAAAGAGGCAGCCGGACTTGAAGAGAAGTCACGTCGCCTCTTTTTTTGCATATTCTGTCCGTAGAGTCAGATATGCGAGGCAGAGTATGGCAGTATGCAGGGAAGCGGTAGTATCAAATGATTACAAGGGATTCGGACTTCCAAACAGGGGAAGTGAGGAAGAGGTGCGGGCTTTTTTAAATGCGGACTGTGTACGCCGTGTTTCGGAAACTCTGGCATTTGCGTATTTTTATTATCCGGATCCGGCAGAGGGGGGGAGGGAGTTCCCGTTCGGAATTATGCAAAAGTGCTATGCATTGCTTTCGGAGGAGGAGCTTGCGGCATCGGGGGTGCTGCAGCTGCGGGAGGGAGCACTGACCAATTTTTACGGAAGCGGAGTACTGCTTGGATTTGTAGATACCGGAATTAATTTTGCAGACAGTGCATTCCGGAATGCAGACGGAAGCACGAGACTGACAGCACTTTGGGATCAGACGTTGGAAGTGTCTGAGCTGTTACCGGGAGAGCGGACGGCTACAGACGATAGTGCAGGAGAACAAACGGAGAAAACTTCCCGGAGGGCAGCAGAAGCAATAGGGACAGCGTTCTATGGCAGGGAGTTCGGTACGGAGGAAATCAATGCGGCACTACGGGCAGAAAATCCGTATGAGGTAATTCCGTCCAGAGATGAAAATGGTCATGGAAGTGCACTGGTACGTGCTGCTGCGGCCAGTGAACAAAGAGGCAGGCCGGCTCCCGCGCAAGGCATCGGAGCAACTGCACAGGGAGAAAGAGCAGGCAGTGACGAAAATCTGTATGGCGGTGTGGCACCGCTGGCCTCACTTGCCGTGGTAAAAGTAAAACAGGCAAAACCGTATCTGCGGGAATATTATCAGATACCGGAGGATGCATTTTGCGTGGCCGAGGACGATATTATCTACGGTGTGGAGTGGCTGCTTTCGGTGGCGGACAGGGAAAATATGCCATTGGTGCTTTGCCTTGCCCTTGGCAGCAATCAGGGAAAACATATCGGCCGGACGGTGCTTTCCGGCTATTTAAATCAGGTGGCGCAGATTCCGGGGGTATGTGTCTGTGCGGCTGCCGGCAATGAGGGGGGCAGCGGACATCACTTTTTTGGCAGAGTAGCGGGAGACGGATATGAGGAAGTGGAAATTAATATCGGAGAGGGGACGGGGGGATTTACTACAGAGCTTTGGGCAGTGGATCCGGACGTATTTACCGTTGAAATTATTTCTCCCGCCGGAGAGGTGATTCCGCGGATTCAGGGAAGGTATACGTTTAACCGGCAGTATCGGTTGTATTTTGAAGGGGGGACGATTTGGGTTCAGTCGAATTTATATGCTCAGTCGGTGGGAACTCAGGGAATCTGGATACGGTTTGCGGGTGTAGCGGCAGGCATCTGGCGGATTCGCGTGTATGCCGAGGGAGAGTTTTCGAAGGCGTTTCATATGTGGCTGCCGGTGCGTCCGTTTTTAAGGGAGGATACCATCTTTCTTCGACCGGATCCGTATGTGCTTATCTGTGACCCGGGAGCGGCAGAGGAGGTGTTGACAGTTACCGCATATGATGTAGTCAGTGGTGCTCTGTATACCGGAGCGTCCTATGGTTACAATGCGGATAACCGGATAAAGCCGGAGATTGCCGCACCACAGGGAGAGGTGCTGTATGCAGGCACCGGAATGGCAGCGGCATTCAGCGCGGGCTGCGCCGCACTGGTGTTTGAATCAACCTTTCGGAATGCAACCTATGAAATTCTGGATACCCTTGTCATAAAGCGCCTGTTTATTGCGTCTGCCAAACGTGACAGACGTGAATATCCAAACAGGGAATGGGGATACGGAAAAATAGATGTATATGGAGTGTTTGTGCGTACGCCGGGCAGAGGGGTATAGATTTATGAGAGAAAATCCTCTACCACATCACGAAAATGGCAGGGAGCGACCTGAGTACGGTTTAACAAATCCAATAGATGGATTATTTTGTCGTAGCGGGTAGTGAGACCATGGATACAGTCAACCTTTTGATAGCCGTAAATGTCATGGCGGTATACTTCAACGCCATAGGCAAGATAACATAACTCATCCTCAGTGGTAAGGATGTGGCTGAAGGACCGGTATTCATAGGATACGGTATTGAACGCATATGCCGGTAACATGAGTGAGACCTCCTTTAGCAAATAGATGGTACCATTATATTACAGAGGTCTAACAATTATTGGACAAAGCTGTTTTTCTTTTGCGTGAGCAGGGCGACAGTGGGCTCTCCCCAGCTATAGTCTACCATATATTCTTCATTAAATTCTTTTATGGCAGAAATGTCGCCATCCAGAAAACGATAATAGTCGCAATCAATCATTTCAGGGTTAATTGAGTTCTGGTTGCGGTTGCAGATTAACAGTGATTCAATGCCTGCCTGCTTCAGTGTCTTTTTTAAATCCCGCAGAACGACATGAAAATAAGCACGGACAGATTCATCATAGCGCTCCTCCCAAAGGGAGTCGATGATTTGCTCCATGGTAACGGAACCCCCTCTGCGGTCTACAAAAAAGGCGAGAAGCTCCTTACACTTCCTACGCGGAAATTTTAGGATAGTACCGTTTACAAAAACATCAAAATGTCCAAAGGTGCGTACCCGGATTTTGGGATGCTTTTGGGAACAAAGTAATTTGGCACGTTCGATTGCTTCATAAATATCTGCAAAGCTGTATGGCTTTGTGATATAGGAAACAGCCCGTCTGCGAAAGGCAGACAGTGCATACTGCTCGCTGGCAGTAGCGAAGAAAATCAGCATATCCGGATTGATTTCGTACAGGTGGTCTGCCAGCGTAATGCCGTCCTGGACCGGCATGATAATATCTAAGATAGCTGCGTCGGGCGGATTGCCCTTTGCAAACAAAAATGCGGTTTCGGCATCAGGAAAACTCCCGGTTACCATAATATCCGGAAGCATTGAACAAAATCTGGTAATAAGATGTAGGGAAGCAATATCATCATCAACTAATATAATATTCATACCTGCTCCAAATGAAAGATTTAACTTACGTAAATACTGTTGCAATCTAAGAATAATGGTAAAAAAAGGAAATGTCAATAGTTGCCGGCATTAAGATTTCTTTACAGGAAACCGCAGATAGATATGCGAAGAAACGGAGCCGGAATTATTACTTGATTTTTGGGGAAAAGGAGTCTACAATAGAATCAATATTTTGAAAGGAGAATTCGCATGTCGTTAGTAAAGACACTGTTCAGGCTGCTGCCCAAAAAGCAGATTCAGATTGGAAGGACAAGTAATGAACTCGAAGGTATCCCGGAAGAGTATTTTGAATCGAGTGACCGGATTTCTGTAATGGCAAAGCAGACGGCAGATTGCGAATACCCTGTGTTAATGCGGGAAATTCCCCCAACCAGAATACAATGTTCTACCTGTCATGAGACTACACTGGCAGGGTTGTCCTATTGTGATAAATGCGGTGCGGCATTGGTAAAAAACGATAAGTGAGGAGAGATAGCATGCAAAACTGGGAGAAAAATCTAAGAGAAATTACACCGTATGTTCCGGGCGAACAGCCGGATTTTCCGGATATGATTAAGCTGAATACAAATGAGAATCCGTATCCTCCTGCGCCGGGAGTTGCGGCCATGTTAAAGGAGATGAAGACAGAAAAGCTCAGCCTGTATCCGAATCCTTGTGCAAAGCTTCTGGTGAATGAACTGTCGGCACAATATAAAATTGCACCGGAACGCATTTTTGTGGGGGTAGGCTCCGATGATGTACTGGGGATGATTTTTATGACCTGCTTCTGTTCGGACAAGCCGATTCTGTTTCCTGATATTACGTATTCCTTTTATGATGTCTGGGCCAAGCTGTTCCGGGTACCGTATGAGACAGTGCCGCTAGATAAGGAGTTCCGTATCAGAAAGGAGGATTACCGGAAAGAAAACGGCGGAATTATTCTGGCCAATCCGAATGCACCGACTTCTATTGCGGAAGGACTTGATTTTATCGAGGATATCGTTCAAAGAAATCAGGATTCGGTTGTTGTAGTTGATGAAGCCTACATTGATTTTGGCGGTGAATCGGCCCTTCCGTTGCTTGATAAGTACGAAAATCTTTTAGTGGTACAGACCTTTTCCAAGTCCCGTTCCATGGCCGGAATGCGAATTGGTTATGCTTTTGGCAGTGAGCGTGTGATTTCCGCTATTTATGCGGTACGCAATTCCTATAATTCGTATACAATGAACTATCCGTCCATTATGTGTGGTGCGGAAGCATTAAAGGACAGAGAGTATTTTGAAGAATGTATCGGTAAGGTGGTTGCTACAAGAGAACGGGTGAAAAGGGAACTGCGGGAGCTTGGGTTTTCTTTCCCGGATTCCAAGACTAATTTTCTATTTGTAACGCATGAAAGTGTACCGGCAGAGGAGCTGTTTACGATGCTGCGGGAACATCACATTTTTGTACGCTATTTTAAGACACCGCGCATTGATAATTATTTAAGAATTACAATCGGCACGGATACACAGATGAATCGCCTGCTTGAGGTGTTGAAGGGGTATTTGGGAAAACGTTGAAAGAGAAAATTCCAAAGAAAGCACCGATTCATACAGTGTTTCCCTCAGAGTATAGTTTAGAAAGTGAAGTATGTTATGCAGGAGCAGAAACAGAATTATCAGAGGAAACTTGAGGAGATTATTGCAAGAGAGCAAAAAGAAGGAAGGATACCGTCTCTTTTGCTGCACAGCTGCTGTGCGCCCTGCAGCAGCTATGTACTGGAATATCTTTCAGAGTATTTTCGGATTACCGTGTTATACTATAATCCGAATATCTCTCCGGCGGAGGAATACGAGATGCGTGTTGCGGAACAGAAGAGGTTTATAGCAGAACTTCCGGTGAAATATCCGGTATCTTTTCTGGCGGGAGAGTATGTACCGGAGCGGTTTTATTATGCGGTAAAGGGTCTGGAACAGTGTCCGGAGGGTGGTGACCGTTGTACGGTCTGTTATGAAATGCGCCTGCGGGAAGCCGCTGAAGCCGCTGTTTCGGGAGGCTTTGATTATTTTACAACGACTCTTTCCATCAGTCCGCTAAAAAATGCAGAGAAGTTAAACACAATCGGGAAGGCTTTGTCGGAGGAGTACGGCATCTCTTATCTGTATTCCGATTTTAAAAAGAAAAACGGCTATAAGCGTTCGGTGGAACTGTCGGCAATCTACCGGCTGTATCGTCAGGACTATTGCGGATGTGTCTTTTCGAAGCTTGAGCAGGAAAAACGCCAAATACAATAACAATATCTTTTTCATTATCGGGTGAATATTTCATACAAATCAGGTGAAACTATACTTGCGAAGAAAGAAATTGCGGGGTGGCGAAGGCTTCCTTGCTTAGTATGAGAGAAAGGCGTGGAAGAGATGATGAAGAAGACGGAGAATCAGACAAAAAAGAAAGGGATGTATTTGGTTGCCACGTTTGGTACGGTAGCATTCATTGCGCTCGGTGCACTGGCGGTAGGTATGATGAATCCGAAAGACGGGAAGGTGCCGAAATCCCTTGACCTGAATGCAACGCCGACGCCGGGACCGGGGAAGCCGACAGAGGTTGTAAAACAGGATACGGGACGGCCGGTGACGCCCGCACCGACGAAAGCCCCGACGGATAGGATTGGCGAGGATGGAAAACAGAATCAGGGAGATAGTGTACAGCAGACGGCACAGACACCGGAGGAGACCGGGAGAGCGGAAGAACTACAGACTGCGGACAACACGACAGGAGAGGAAGATACTGCGGTAGTAAGCAGTGAGGGAATATTGAAGGGGCTGAATTTTTCTGCTGAAACGGGAATGTTATGGCCGGTAACGGGAGATGCGTTGATTTCCTTCAGTCCGAATCATGCAATTTATCACAAAACACTGGACTCGTACCGGACCAGTGATTATGTGGTGTTAGGCAGTGAGGTCGGAGCACATGTCAGTGCGGCAGCCGATGGTATAGTTACTTCGGTAAAGGAAGAGCTGAAAACGGGGACGACGGTTTCCATGAGAATATCGGAGGACCATGAAATTGCATATGGTCTGCTTTCGGATGTTACTGTAAAGGAAGGCGATTTTGTGGATGCCGGGACTGTGTTTGCAACGGTTGCGGAACCGACCAGATATTTTCTGGAAGACGGGAGCGGAGTATATATTAAGCTTCTGGAAAAAGGTGAGGCAATAAATCCGATGCTGTATTTACAGTAGCGGCGACAAGGAAAGATGGAACAAATACAAGTATAGTATCATAGATTGGGATATACGGGGAGCAGCAATGGGGCTGCTCCCGGCGGCCGGAAGGTTACCGGAAGTGTGATACATATTTCAAAGTTAAAATATGCAGTCGGTATGTTTTACTGGAAATATGTTGCGCGAGCATGGTAAGGTACAAGGTTTGCCGGCTGCTTGAGCATAGAGGAGAAGGCTGTCTGCATCAATGAGATGCGGCAGCCTTTTTTTATCGAATAGGAAATTGCGTCCTATTCGACAAAAAACGCTCCGCTAAGGATGCGCACTCGCGCGATTGGAAGGTGTCGCAAGCGACCGCGCTCGGCGCGAGAGTCCGCAAGCGGACTCTTTGTTTTAGGAAATTGTTGCCTGAAATTTTTATGAGGGGGGTAATTTTTCCGGCTTTTCCTGCCGATATAAATTATGGGGTAGTTTGCCCTATAGGAGGCGAGATATGCAGAATAGGAGAAAATGTAAAACAGGCGTTTTTTTGTGTTTATTAATAATGCTTGCAGTGTTCGCTGTAATTCCGGGAGAAAGAGCAGGAGCAGCCACTACAGGCAAAAGATTATCTTCCATTACGGCAGTGTATACCGGGGAGTCAGTTCTGGTGGGACATTCCATTGAGACAGACAAGCTGACGGTGATGGGACTCTATTCGGACGGCAGCTATGTTAAGTTAAAAGACTATGCGCTGTCGTCTTATGTAATTGAAAAAGCCGGAAATAACATAATTCAAATCACGAGTGACGGCATTACCGGTACACTTACGGTAATGGGAAAAAAAGTTATCAGCGTAAATGCATTTTATGCGCAGGCGGCGGCGACAGTCGGAGAAAAGCTTGACCGGGAAAAGATAACGGTGCAGGTGTATTTCAGTGACGGAACCGCTGAAAAGGTGTCGGATTATGATTTGTCGCATACGCTGGTGACAGCAATCGGAACCAACGAGTTTGTTGTTACCTATGAAGGAGTAACGACAAAGCTATTTGTAATGGGCAAAGAGGAAAAAAAGCCGGTTTCGCTGTATGCAAGCTATAGCGGTCCGGCTGTGATTGTCGGAAATACACCGAAGCGAGAGGACTTTTATGTGACGGTGTTTTATAATGATAGTACGACAGAAAAGATTACTGCATTTGAGCTGACTCCGTCCGTGATTCAGAAGGAAGGCAATAATACGGTGATTGTATCTTACGGTGGACTTTCTGCTGAAGTAAAGATAACCGGGCTGGCAAAGACCGTAACGGCAATTCAGGCTGAATATGTGGGATTTCCGGTAGTGGTTGGTAAATCCGTTGCGACAGAGGACATCAAGGTGACGGCGACCTTTAATGACGGAACAAAGGATTATGTTACTAATTTTACACTTTCCGGCTCGGTTATTTATAAAGTCGGTGACAATGTGATTACCGTATTTTGCGACGGCAGCACGGCATATATCAATGTGCGCGGTGTTGAAGCAGAAATCATTGATTACAGTCATTGTGCGCAGGGAACAATTAAGGACGGGAAGTATAGCACCGGTGTAACGCTGGCAGTTGATGCCAAGGCAGACCCTAAGAAGATACAGATTGAACAGGTAGATGCAAAGCAGGTAAAGAAGGCAATGCGACGTCTGGTACAGTCGGATAAATACCTGGTTTTTGAGGTATCCTTCCTTGACCCGGAAATGGATGTCTTTTTGCCGATGACGATGAAGGTTACTGTGCCGGCAGGATTTGACAGGGAGAATTTCGCAGTATTCTATACGCCGAACCGGAAAACAATCATGGCGCAGATGAACGGTGAATTTTTGAAGGACGGAAGCTACGAATTCAAAATATTCCAGCCGGGGACTTATATTGTGGCAGACTGTACACCACTCGTTTATGTAGAGTCGCTGACATTGGAGGAAGATAATCTGACACTGCGTGTAGGACGGAGCTATTCGTTGGAACCGCTGATTCTGCCGCATGCGGCAACCAATAAGGAGGTAACGTATACCTCGTCCCGGCCGCAGATTGTATCCGTATCAAAATACGGTATTCTGAAAGCGGAAAAGACGGGCACCTCCATTATTACGATAGAGGCTGCGGATGGCAGCGGAAAGAGCTGCAAACTACGGGTCAGTGTAGTAGATAAGAAAGGAAAGTTTGATGCGGAAATTGCGGAATTGAGCGACCGTCTAAATAAGGTGGATACTGCATACGGGTTTCTGGATTTCTATGACTATCTGATAAAGGATATTGAGGAGAAGTCATATGAGTTGGAGGAGAAGGAGTTCTTACAGTATGCGGAAGAGCTGACGGATTGGATTGACAGTTGGGGAGACGATTTTATCGAGATGGATGACGAAGAGTGGGAGCTTCTCGGCGAGATTGCGGCCGACTGGATGATAGATGACGAGTTCGGTCTTTTTGAACAGTGGCTTTCCCAATTTGAAGAATAGGAGCAGTAAGTGACTGAGGCTGTCGCATGTATGCGGCAGCCTCAGTTAGTTATTTCGGTGCCCGGCGGCACCTGTTTTCTTACAGGTCTTTCACAAAGGTATAGATACAGTCTACCGCCCGGTCAATGCCGAAGAGACTGCTGTCAATGGAAAGATGATAGTTGGAAGCAATGCCCCATTTCTCGCCGGAATGGTAATTGTAGTAGTTGGCACGGCGTTTATCATTCTTTAGAACGGTTTCCTCCGCACGATCCTTATCTACCCCTTCTACGGTAACGGCACGATTGATGCGGAATGGCATATCCGCATGAATAAAGATATGTACTGCATTTTCCAGATCCTTTAAAACATAGTGGGAACAGCGTCCGATAATAACACAGGGACCTTCTTCCGCAACCTTTCGGATAACATTGGACTGTGCCAGATAAATTCGGTCATCCAGAGAAAGATTGGAGAATCCGAGATCCTGACTGCCGTAAGAACTCATTCCCATGGCAATCGAATATAACAGGCTGTTGGTAGCCTTTTTCTCGGCATTTGCAAAAACGGCTTCTGCAAATCCGCTTTCCTGTGCAGCACGTGTAATCAGTTCGTTGTCATAGAACGGAACTCCCAGCTTTTTTGCAAGCTTGGAACCGATTTCTCTGCCACCGCTGCCGTACTGCCTGCTGATTGTAATGACTTTATTCATAAAAGTCCCCCCTTCCGGATGCTTCAGAATACAGGTGAAATAGAGTATTTTCTAATGTAATTATACAAAATTTTTATAGAAAAATCAAGTAAAGGACAAGCATCGACGAAAAAAACAGGTAAGATAAACCATAAAAAAGAGAGAAAAAGGTCTTTTTTTAATAATACGAAAATATACTATAGGAATCGTAAGAAATTGTTAAGAATTTCTGTGATGATTTTTTAACAAATACGTGCTACAATGGCAGTAGTGTGAACAATGCGAAGCATTCTTCACGCGACACTTTGTGTCGCAATCTGTAGCATTTCGCATAAGGGATGAAATGCTAAATCCAAACAGCTTGCGAAATGCGGGGATTAGTATGAAACGGGAATGGGAGCAGAAGGTTTTGGGATAGAATAGCAGAGGGAAGGAGGATGTGCGGAATTCATGGAGAAAGAGCCGGAAAAGATTATCGAGCTGGTGAATGTAAAAAAAGTATACCGTATGGGAAATGAAAAGATTTATGCGGTGGACGATGTCAGCTTTGATATAAAAAAGGGAGAGTTTTGCTGCCTGCTCGGAACTTCGGGTTCCGGTAAATCAACATTACTTAATCTGATGGCGGGAATTGAGAAGGCGACTTCCGGAAAGATTTTGATAAAAGGCAAGAACATCACGGGTATGAGTGAAAACAGTCTGGCGAAATTCAGACAGAGGTATTTGGGATTTGTATTTCAGGCGTACAATCTGATTAATTCGATGACTGCCTTGGAAAATGTAGAATTTCCGCTGGTGTTTAAACGGGTATCTCCGAAGAAACGGAAACGTCTGGCAAAGGAAATGTTAGTAAAGGTAGGACTTCAGAGCAGACTGGGACACAAGCCGAAGGAAATGAGCGGCGGTCAGCAGCAAAGAGTAGGAATCGCAAGGGCCTTCGTGGCAAAACCGGAGATTGTTTTTGCTGATGAGCCTACAGGAAATCTGGACACGAAGACGACCATCGAGGTAATGGAACTGATTAAACAGATGGCAAGGGATAATCATCAGACGATAGTTATGGTTACGCATGACCGAAGTCTTGCGGCATACGCGGATAAGGTGATACATATTCTGGACGGAAAGATACAGAGCATTGAAGTAAATGACGGGCAGGGAGATGAACAGGAGCATCTAAAGGAAGTTTCCCAACAGCTGCTGATGGACCGTGGCGGAGAAAGATTTGCCGATGGCAGGGAGAGGCCGGGGGGAGTAAAGTCTGTAACCGCAGCAGTAGTTAAGCCGGTACCGGTCAGGGAAGTGACAATACGAAATAAAGAAGACAGCGTGTAAGGAAATAGTTAAAAAGCAAACTGACAGAAAGGAATGAGAAAAAGAAAATGAAAAAGAAGGGTTTAGCGATTCTGCTGGCGATAGCAATGATATTCGGATTTCTTGGTATTTTTGGAAATGCATCGGTCGCAGAAGCAGCAAAGACAGTACTGACGGTGGGAGCGGATACGCCGACACAGATTGTTCTGATACCGGGACAGACAACGCAGGTGAAGATTCCGTTGCGGCTCACGGAGGGATATGTTATCAGCCCGAAGTTCGAGCTTGTGGCATCGGAGGGGGCACCGATAGAGGTCGGACCTGCAGAGGTATACCAGATTATCGGAACTACGTATTATAAGGATTACATAACCCTTTCTCCGACGATGGATACCTATGTACATTTTGCTATCCATACCAAGGAAACGGCAAAAATCGGAAAGTATGAGCTTCGGATTAAATGCGTGGATTATCTGGATAATTCATTTGTTTCCGAGGAAGGCGGAGAGCCCCTGAATGATGTTGTATTAAGCTGTATTGTTTCCGAAGAGCTGATGCCGGCGGAGCTTGCCATCAGTTCTCTGAGTCTTTCGGGAACGTGGGAGCCGGGCGGAACAGGCAGAATTACGTTTACGGTGACGAACACGGGAGAGATTGAGGCAAAAAATGTTCGTCTGTCTGCGGATTATTCGGGCGGTCTTCTGCTTCCGGAGTACACAGACTATACAAAAAAGCTGGGGGATATGAAGAGCAAGGCATCCCAACGCGTTTCCCTTACGGTAAAGATACTGGAAACAGTGCAGCAGCGTGTAGTGCAGCTTCCGATTGTGATTACCTATAAAGACAGCGACGGAGCTTCCTATACGGCGGATACGAATAATATTCTTTATCTGGAGATTGAATTGCCGGAGACGGATGAGGACTTTGAAAACGGGACTCTGTTAGTCAGCAACGTAAAGCAGAGTCCGGCGAAACCAAAGGCGGGCGAAAAGGTTTCTTTGACCTTTGATATGGAGAATACGGGAGAGAAAGATTATACAGATACAAAAATATATATTGATTACGTTTCCGGTACAGGATTTGAGCCGGTAAAGGCAGAACCGTATCAGTATGTGGGAACAATTAAGGCGGGACAGAAGAAGACAGTCACGGTGAATGTGATAGCAGGGAAGGAAATAGATGCCGGCATGAATGTGCTGGGAGTAAAATATACCTATAAGGACGGCAGAAAGGAAGAGGTGCCGGGAAGTGTGACCCTGTACGTATTGGATGTGCAGAAGGCGGAGGAGTCCGCAGGCCTTAGCAGACCGAAATTAATGGTTTCCGAGTTTAGCACGAATATGGATGTAATAAAGTCGGGCGAGGAGTTTGATTTTACATTCAAGGTATATAATACGCACAGTGAGACTACAGCAAAGAATATAAAGGTTACAGTGACAAGTGAAATGTTTTCCGTCACAAAGGGCAGTAACAGCTTTTTCCTTTCAAAGATTGCCCCGGAGGACAGCGCGGAAATCACGATTAACCTGAAGGCAAGTGCAGCGGCAATGACAGGAAGTTATCCGGTAAATATTCAGATGGAGTATGAATATGACGGTATGCCGGTTTCGGAGTCAAATGCCGGAGGCGTGACCGTAACGGAAACAAAGATGCTTCTGATTAAGGAAAACTTACGTGTATCAGTGGAAAATGTTGCTGTAGGAGGCTGGAATACACCGTTTGCAAATCAGCCGACGCAGTTATCATTTTCAATCTACAATATGGGAAAATCCACATTGAACAATGTGTATTTCACGGTAGACGGTGACTTTGCCGTTGCAAACGGAAGCTCCTATTACTACGGTACGTTGCAGGCAGGATATCCGGATTATGTGGAAATGGATATTATACCGCTGGTTGCCGGAGATGCGACGGGTACTTTGACAATCCATATGGAGGACAGCAACGGAGACGAAGTAACCTATGTGTCTGACCTCAATGCATATATTATGGAAATGGGCAGCGGTGAGAACAATTGGGATGTGCCGGATATTCCGACAGATGTAGACCCGATGCCGGAGCCGGTTGAACAGGCAAAGCCTCTTGTGTCGATCCCTGTGTTTGCGGGAATTCTGGTTGTCGCATTCCTTCTTTCCTTCTTTGTGACAAGAGGAATTCGCATTGCATGTTATAAAAGAAAGCTTCGGAAAGAACAGGAGTAAGTAATCCGGATTCGTATTTTGAAAATGACGGCCTGTTATGGCGCGGGAAAGGTGAGGCTATGGAAACGATGGTAATAGATGAATTTGTAGCAGATGATATGGTCTATTCGGACGGTATGGATTACGTGGACGGTAAGGACTTCATTGGGGACACAGGCTTTATTGATGGTACGGATGGAACAACCGCACAGATATCAATGGCAGATAAGCTGATGAGTTCCTGGGTATTTGTGGGCGGTGTGACAGCAGGTGTTTTGGTTATCGGCCTTTTGCTTGGATTTCTTTCGGCAAAGCGTAAGATAAAAAAAGGAATTGATTTGTATGAGGATTAGTGACTTACTGAAATTGGCATTTCGTAATCTGATGCGCCGGAAAGCGCGGACGGCACTTACCGTTATCGGTGTGGTCATCGGCACGATTTCCATTGTTGTTATGGTATCAATCGGCTTTGGGGTAAATAAAAGCTTTGATGAGACAATTATGCAGAGCGGCAGTATGACAATTATCCGGATACAGAAGTACGGTGCTGTTTTTGATGAGAACGGAAACTACGTGGATTCGAGGGAACAGGTGCTTGACGATTCCGTGGTAGAGCAAATCAGAACAATCGAGCATGTAAAGGCAGTTTCACCGGTGATTCAGAAGTATGTGCAGCTTGAATGCGGAAAGTATCAGTCGGGGGTTACGCTGTACGGAATGGACTGTGAGGCATTTGAAGCATTTGAGTTTCCGGCGCTGCAGTACGGCAGCTATCCGACTAGGGAACATCCTGCCACGGTAGTTTTAAGTCCGCAGAGTATGCAGTATTTCTATAATTTCAGCGGAAGAAACTATCAGGAGAAGAGTGTTGACCCGTTAACGGAGGAGGTAGTACTGAAGTTTCAGGAGTATCAGACCCATCCACGTAAGAAACAGTTTGAGCTCTCGCTGTCCGATGTTGCCATGATGGAAGAGACAGACAACTGGGAGTATAGCTATAACATCTACATGGATATTGAGTATTTTCGTGAGATATGGCAGAAGTATGCCAATACATTAACCCTGGAGGACCGCAAGCGTGCGGTTTCCTCTGTGGCTAACTATGAGGAAATAAAGATAAATGTAGATAATATCAATAATGTAGCCAAGGTACAGGATGAGATTGAGGCACTCGGCTATGCAACCTACAGTGAAATGCAGTATTTAGAGCCGTTAAAGGAAACTTCACGTATGCTGCAGATGGTCTTGGGAGCAATCGGAAGTATTGCGATGATTGTATCTGCAATTAATATTGCGAATACAATGGTCATGTCCATTTACGAGCGCACGAAGGAAATCGGTATCATGAAGGTGCTGGGATGTCTTGTACGGGACATTAAGCGACAGTTTTTATTGGAGGCGGGATTAATCGGACTGTTAGGAGGAATTGTGGGAATTGCAATCAGTTATGTACTCTCCTTCCTGATTAACAAGTATGGTTCGGGAATCATGGGCTCGATTGTAGGTACAGAAACGACAGGAGAGCTTTCCATTATTCCGTTCTGGCTTCCGTTTGCGGCAGCAGCCTTCGGCATGTTAGTCGGTCTTTTGTCCGGTTACTTCCCTGCCAGAAGAGCAACGAGAATTCGTGCAATCGAGGCAATGAAGACGGAAGGATAGGTCATTTGTAATAAAGTAATTAAGCAGAAACGAAGCGAAAATCGGAAGACTTTTGTCAGATGGTTTTCGCTTCTTGCTTGTTTATAAAAAATATGATATATTTTTTACAGAGACGAAAGGAGGAGAAACATGCGGCTTGTATCAATAGATATGCTGAAACCGGATATGAAAATTGCGAGAGCTGTTTATAATCAGGGCGCATTGATTCTTCCGGCAGGACGGACAAATGTAGCAAGGTATATTCCGAATTTACGGAATATGGGGATTGAATATGTTTATGTTGAGGACGGTAAGAGTATAGGAATAGAGATTCCGGATGCCATTGCAGAGCGGACAAGAGTCAGCTGTAAACAGGTGTTGCAAAATGCGATACAGCAGTTTTCCATTACAGATAAAATGGAGACAAAAGCGCTGGAGGCAAGCGTGAATGAGGTGATTTCGGAGATATTAAAAACTACGGATGTGCAGGTAAGCTTAAATGATATCGCTTCCAATGATGAGTATACCTACACGCATTCGGTCAGTACGATGGTGTATTCTCTGATGATTGCAAGAAAGCTCAATTACAGTGAACAGAAGCTGGTGGTACTTGGGATGGGGACGTTGCTTCACGATATCGGTAAGATGCTGATTGACCGTGAAATTATGTTTAAAGAAGGGGAATTGACACAACAGGAATATGACTATGTAAAAATGCATTCTCTATATGGGTATCAGGTATTACGAAGAATTACTTCTTTATCGGAGCAGGTGCGCCAGATTGCGTATATGCACCATGAGCGTATTGACGGAAGTGGGTATCCGCAGGGACTGCGCGGGGAGGAACTAAACGAGTATATTCGTATTGTTTCGATTGCCGATGTGTATGATGCACTTACAACAGACCGTTGCTATCGGAAGAAGTGGCCTGCAAATAAAGCAATGGACTTTTTGATTGAGCGTAGCGGAAAAGAGTTTGACCCGGAGCTGGTAGGTTTGTTTACACAGCAGCTTGCCGTATATCCGAACGGTTCTCTGGTACGTTTGTCAAACCGGTGTCTGGGAATAGTGTCGGGACAAAACCGGAATATGCCGCTTCGTCCGTTTGTGCGTGTAATACAAGACCCGGAAGGGCGGGAGGTAATACCGTACGAACTGGATTTGATGACAGAATTAAGCATTACGGTTACAGAGTCCGAGCTGGAGATTAGTCGGAATAAGCCTCCGGTGTCTCCGGAGGAGCTGTAGCTTCCTCCGGCGTTTCCGGGACGGTGATATGAATCACGCACATTTTTGTAAGTCCGACGGACGTGGTTACGGATACCGAGACAGTTCCGGGAGCAAGTGCGGTCAGTCTGCCGTCTGCGGCTGCAGAAAGCAGGGTTTCATCACTTACGGTATAAGAGATGGTATCGGTTGCGTGAAACGGAAGAACCAGAGGGACAAGCCGGAACTGCTCTCCAGTCTGCAGGGTACGTTCCGACGTGTTCAGATACAATCGTTCTGCCGGTGTTTTAGATACTGTAATTGTGTGCGTTGTTTTATTGCCGCGGTAATCCGCGGCATAAATTGTATATGTGGTATCTGCCGTTGCGAGAAAGGAGTAGTGTGACTCCGGAAGTAAGTCTTCGCCTGCGGCAAGAAAATAGTGTTCCGGGTGAGTGCCTTCCGAATAGCGGAGACGTTTGAGGCCACTTTCGGAATCTGTTGCGGTAACAGTGACAGTAAAGGTACCGTCCGGATTTTCTGTATAGGAGGCAGACAGAGCCGGAGGTATGGTATCATCCTGAACATTATAGACACAGACGGCCTCGTTTCCGGCATAATCACTGAGATAAAAGGTATAGGTACCGGCTTTGCTGAGCGAAAGACGGCAATCGGAAATGCTTTGTCCTGCGGTGCCGTTGCAAAAGTAGGCGGTATCAAGGACGCCCGGAGCATAGCGAAGGGTACGGATGCCACTCCCGCCAAGATCTTCCGGCTCCAGAAGCAGAAGCAGCATACTTTCCGGATATTGCGTCTCTATCCGGAGTGTCGGCGGTATGGAATCACTTGCGAGGGAATCAAAGGCACGCAGCATCTGCGCCGCATCCGGAATCCCCGGATATCTTACATAGCCGATTAAGGACTCCATAGGCTTTAATGTCTGAAGGAGAATTTCTTTTACATTTTGCGGATATACAGACTCTCCGCATGCGTACAATAAGGCGGACACGCCGGAAACAACGGGAGCAGCCATCGAGGTACCGGAGAGGTAGTGATATTCTCCGCCTACGGTAGTGCTGTAAATATCCTGTCCGGGTGCGGCAATATCTACTGTAGACAGTCCGTAATTGGAGTCAAAAGCCAGAGTACCGGACTGGGTGATATTTGCAACCGAAATCATATTATCCAATAAATATGATGCAGGATATTGTGGGGAGGAATTGTTATTATTTCCGGAATTCCCGGCGGCCACAACAAACAGCATATCAGACTCCCTCATAACGGCTTCCAGTGCTTCGCTGTAGACGGTGGTACCCCAGCTCATATTACAGATATCGGCACCTGCCGCCTGGGCATATTTTATTGCTCTGATGGCATCGGCAATAGAGCCGGAATTCTTCTTGCCTCCGTGAATTTTGAGAGGGAGAATACGGATGTCAACACCCGCGGCAACGCCGAACACCCCTTCCGATGAGGCAATAATGCCGGCACAGTGGGTCCCGTGGGTGTCATTATCGTCCGGGTCGGCACCGTGGAACTCAGGGTCGGAAAGGTCATAGTGGCAGACAGTATTGTCCTTATTATAGAAATCCCAGCCGTAGACATCGTCGATATAGCCGTTATTGTCATCGTCGATTCCGTTCCCCGGAATCTCTTTTTCATTTATCCGGATATGGTCCTTTAACGCCGGATGCGAGATGTCGACGCCGGTATCGATGATAGCCACGGTGACCGTACGGGTTGCGGGGAGTGCTTCCAGCAATTCATAGGCTTCCGGCAGATTGATGTCGATATCTGCGACGGAGCTGCGATGAATCGGGAGCTGATTAATGTAATAGGTATATCCTCCGGTATTATGGAGCGCCCATTGCGCATCGAAATAGGACAGAGTATCCATTGTACCACAAAGTGTTGTAGAGTGGTTTGGTTCTGCGATACGAATCGCCTCGTCGGAGTTTAACACCAGAAGCTGTCCGGCAAGCTGTTTGGCGGACGGACTTTGGCAGATACTGAAATCAGCCAGGTGGTCTGTTACAATTAACTCCGGACAAAGGGACGAAAGACGGTGAAGTGCTTCGTCACGTGAAATAGAATCCTTCCAGAGAATCATCAATTCGCAACTATCGGAAAAAGCACTGTCCTTCGGTGTCATCCCGGACAGAAGCAGGGATGACAGCAAAAGGAACAGTGCCGGTATCAGTTTATGTAAATGCTGTTTGAAAAAAATACCCATGACCAGCCTCTTTCTAAAATCCTTTTACTCATATATCAGTAAGCCTAGCTTGAGAACGTGGCAGTTTTGTGGCAAAACAATTACAGAATGCTTAATATCCTTAACAATAATTGTTAAAAAGCATGCCACTGTAAATGGATGTTGTATAAGGACTGGTACGTTCGCTGAGCGGAGAAGCCGGGTCCGGATAGGCAACCAGTTTCTTGTCCACGAAGCGCATTGGGTTTAAAATAATGGATTCCAGACGGGTATCCAGAGACTTTAAAAAGGAGGAATCCGACCGGAGAATAGAGTCTGCCTCACCGGACACGGCGGCAAGTCCTACTTTGTCCGGATCCAGCATAAGGTAACCATCCTCTCCTGCAGTAATGCCGATGGAGCTTAGGGCGGAATAGTGGGAGGCAACCAGGTGGGAAAGACTCTGCAGTAAAAATGCGGAGCTTTTATTTTCCTGTATTGCATTTTTTCCTGCCTGTATCAGACGGTTATAGGAAATCGTAAATTCCTCCAACGCATCATAGACTGCATTGCAGTCCGGTACCGGACGGATAGAAACCGGCTGCTCGGTAACGGAACGAAACGTGAGCAAGAGCGTATCTTCGTAGGAAACGGTATTTTCCGGAGATTCATACGGAATACCGTTAACAGAATATCGTGCGTTCTGCGCAGGGGACGATTCCTGATTCAGACCAAAGACCTCAACCAGCCCTGCTTCTGCATCCTCCGGTTTTTCGGTATCCTTCAGGGTAAAGGAGCTCTTTCCGTAGATGCCGGTCTGTCCGGCAGTCAGCTCCAGACGGTTGATACCAAGCTCTTTGTTGTATGCGACCTGTGCATTCAGGCCGATTCCCGCTTTATTTATAAAATCGGCTAATTTACTTTGCAGTTCAAAAGCCGACGAGTCTGCGGCAACATTAAACCGGAAGGAGTATTGCTCCTGTGGGAAGGATACCGAAAAGCTGTAACTTCCCTCCGGAAGAGGAGCCTTCTCCGAAGGCAGAAGGACACCGAAATTATGCTGACCGGAAGCTAAGCAGGAGACTTCGATATTGTAACAGGAATTATCCGGAAAATCCGTAAGTCTCATGCGGTGCAGTAAAGAAGCCTGTACCGCATCCGGAGACGATGAATGTACGCCGGCGGTATGTAACAGCGGAGCATCCTGCAGTTTGCGATTGACATCCTTTAAACAGAGGGCACTCTCTTTGATGGAAAGCGCACAGGCCTGTTTGCTTTCCGAAAGGTCGATTTTATATAAGGGTTCGGAGGCAGACATTTTCACGATATTTTTGTAAATATCGCGAAGCTCACGTCTTTTGTGGGTAGAATAACGGGGAGTACGGGAAACGTAATCCTGCAGATAATAATTATACACATTCAACATAAGCAAGCCTCCTTTCTCACTTAGTCTCAAACAGAAGATAGAACAATACAGATACCCGTGGCATCCTGCCGGAAGGTATCGGGGAATTCGTCCGGTTAAAACCGATAAAATCCCATATAAATTATACACCTACAGTTGCTTTTTTGTAAAGTATTTTATGGGAATTTGAGGCTAAGTCTTGAAAAAAATGGGAAGAATTGATATGATAATACCGAATTCCAAAGGTTCTGAAAGAAGGATTGCCGCCGGAAGGAACGTGGCAGTATGGGCTGGGGATGAAATCTGAACGCAAGGAGGCAGCACAATGTGTGGAATCGCCGGATATGTTGATTATAAAAGAGCAGAGGCACATAGAGAAGAATTACGGAAGATGACGGAGGTTATTATTCACCGGGGTCCGGATTCCGTAGGATATTATGAAGATGAGGCAGTGGGGCTTGGGTTCCGGAGACTTAGTATTATCGGAATTACCAACGGTCAGCAGCCGATTCTGAACGAGGATGGCAGTAAGGTACTGACCTTTAACGGTGAGATATATAATTACGCGGGGATTCGTGAGGAACTGCGGGCAAAAGGACATGTATTTACCACGGACAGCGACTCCGAAGTCATCTTACATGGCTTCGAAGAGTATGGGCAGGAAATCCTGGCGCACCTGCGTGGAATGTATTGCTTTGTACTCTGGGATATCAAGAAAAAGAGTCTGTTCGCCGCAAGAGACGGGTTTGGAATCAAGCCGTTTTATTATACGGAGCCGTCTGCGGACGAGCTGGTATTCGGTTCCGAAATCAAGTCTGTTTTACAGCATTCCTCGGTAAAGAAGGAGTTAAACGAGGAGGCGATTTACAGCTATTTGTCGTTCCAGTTCTCGGCGAGGAACGAGAGCTTTTTTAAGGGGATTTTTGAACTGCCTCCGGGACATTTTCTTACGTATTCCAAGGAAGAGGGAGTCTGTGTAAAGGAATACTGGGACCCGAAGTTCGCGGTAAAAGAAGAGCTCACTCTGGAGGAAGCGGTAAAGCAGATAGAAGATGTATTTGATGACTCGGTAAAGGTTCACCTTACAGCGGATACGGAGGTCGGAAGCTTCCTTTCCGGAGGAATTGATTCCAGCTATGTAGTAAGCACTGCAAAATGTCCGAAGACCTTTACGGTAGGTTTTTCGGACGGCGGATACAGTGAAATCGCATATGCAAAGGAGCTGGCAGATATTCTCGGGGTAGAGAATTACAGTAAGGTAATTACACCGGAGGAGTACTGGGATGCCATTCCGAAGGTGCAGTATCATATGGATGAGCCTGTGGCAGACCCGTCGGCAGTTGCTTTGTATTTTGTCAGTCAGCTGGCAAGTAATTATGTGAAGGTAGTATGTTCCGGAGAAGGCGCGGACGAGCTGTTCGGCGGCTACAATGTGTACCAGACCGTCATTGCCAATCAGGCGATGAACTGGATGCCAAAGGGGCTTCGCAGTGCCCTGGCGGCGGTGATGAAGAAGATTCCGTTCCGGTTTAAGGGGAAGGAATATTTAATCCGTACCGGTACGCCGCTTTCCGAGCGTTATATCGGAAATGCCTATATTTTCCG
This sequence comes from Lachnospiraceae bacterium, assembly GCA_029099805.1. Taxonomy (GTDB): domain Bacteria; phylum Bacillota; class Clostridia; order Lachnospirales; family Lachnospiraceae; genus SIG307. The sequence continues at coordinate 315 of JAQXOR010000125.1, read as the reverse complement.
GGAAAAAGAAATTGACCGGTTGCTGGTTAAGCCGGTCGGGAAGATAAAGACCAGTGAGCTGACAGCACCGTATTATGAGCGTGCGAAGGACCTGGATGATGTACAGAAGATGCAGTACATCGATATGAAGTTCTGGCTCAGAGGAGATATTCTCCGCAAGGCAGACCGCATGAGTATGGCACATTCTCTTGAGCTTCGTGTTCCGTTCCTTGATTATGAGGTAATGAAGGTTGCGGGGACGCTTCCGCTTTCCCTGAAGGTGGACAAACATACGACGAAAAAGGCACTTCGCCTTGCCGCACTGAAAAATACACC
>JAQXOR010000124.1 GCA_029099805.1 Lachnospiraceae bacterium | reverse complement strand
CAAGATTTTTATTAATCCGCGGCAAACGCTCCGTAACATCCTTATGTACCGTACTCTTACTTATTCCGAATGCCTTTGCCGTCTCCCTTACCGTTGTCTTATGTTCTACTATGTATCTGGCAATTTCCACTACCCGTTCTTCTATGCATCCTTCCAAGCTGGTACCCTCATGCAGGCTTTTTTACAGTGTATGAGGGGGAAGAAGGAAATATGCTTAGTGAAAACAAACATCCACTATCAGCTGCATCGGTGGACGATAAGAGCCACTTGAGCAACCCCTATCGGACTATTTTTCAATCGGAAATTGTTTCACCCCGCAAAGATAAGGATTCAAATATGAACGGGAATATATGGTCATACTTTTTCGAATCTTCCGACCTCATCCTCGAGTTCTTTGGCAATGTTCTGATTGTTATCACTCTCGCTTTTGATTCTTGCAATTGCTCCCACCAGTACGGTTACATCCTCTGCAACACCGGTAATTCCGTTGGCACTGTCTTCGACTGTGGCGGTAATATCATGAATTCCCTGATTCATAACATTCATGGTATCGGCAATATCAGTAGATTGATTTGCAAAGCCATTCAAGATTCTCTGTATTTCTTTTGCATCCTGCTCATACCGGCTGGCAATTTTCACAAAGTTATCATAATCCCGGATAACATCACCGTTAACAAAATCCAGCATCCTGGTAGCTTCCTTCGTAAGCTTATCCACTGCATCTGTAACAGTCCCGCTAATCTCCTGAATATCACTGGCAGTTTTTCTGCTGTTGTCCGCAAGCTGCCGGATTTCATCTGCGACCACCGCAAAACCTTTTCCGGCTTCACCGGCTCTTGCTGCTTCTATCGAGGCGTTTAGTGCCAGTAAATTTGTTTGACTAGCAATATCCAGAATATTACTTGTAAGTGCATTAATCTTTTCAACACTGCGGCTCTCATCCACAGCTTCCTTAAGGGTAATACCGACGGATTCAAAGATTCCCTGTGCGGAGTTTTTATTCTCCAGCGTTTCCCGGTTCATCTCCTGTGCATGCTTTTGAATCTGCTCCACATTCCCCGTCTCAGAAACAACACGCTCCTGCATCGACTGAATCCGTTTCAAAATGTCACCGCTCCCCTGACTTATCTGAGCAAGTGTTGCTGAAATCTCTTCCATACTCGCCGCAAGTTCCTGCGATGTAGCAGAAACATTCATGGCTCCCTGACTGGATTCGTCAACTCCCTTTGTCACCTCGTCCACAGACACCATCATATGTTTGGAACTGTTTTGAATCTTTTGCATCACAAGCTGCAGCTGCTCAATAAAGCTGTTTAATCCATCAACCATCTGACCGATTTCATCATTGGACTTCACTTCGATTCTACAGGTCAAATCTCCCTTATTGTCACGAATCGCATTGATAATTTCGGTCAATTGAGAATGCGCGGACTTGACAGGTTTGACTATGTTTTTATTCGCATATGCAGCCATAAGTATTACCAGAAAAACAGATAATCCCAAAAGAATATAGTCAAATACAATCGTGCCGTCAACACGAATCATTCCATGCTGAAGATTAAATGCGATATTTTCTTCCGCTTCAGCCATTGCCTTCTGGTCTCCGGCTTCAATAGCAACTTTTAGTTTGTCTACTTCCTCGCCTACCGAATTGTTATATCCTGCCACATACTTTAATGCCGAACTGTTTAAAATACATGCCAAAATAACCATAATTCCAAGGACGCTCAACATCAAAACAATCTTTCTTCTTACGCTCTTTTTCATTTGTATCCTCCTTTTTGCTTCTAACATATTACAGCCATTCGGAAGACTATCCCTTTCTGTCAACCAAATAGTATAGTTCTATTGTACTATTTATACAAAAGCATTTCAAGTGGTTTTGTAATAAAATTAACAGCAAATCACAAAAAATTAGCATCAGTATCAACATGGTGTCCTATGAAATCACCCATCCTGTACTCACCTCACGCTTCACCCTTTGCCCACTTCCTGCACTGTTCGATTCTCGCTCCCGGCGGATTGTCCCCGTGCTCCGGGTCATTAGAATACCTGCTTAAAAGCTCACAAGGAATCTCCGGGCATTCACCGCAGTGCACAAAGCCTTTGCTCTGACAGCATTCCGCCACCGGACAGGCACCGTGAAACGGCACTCCGTTTGTGGCAATGCAACCACAGCAATTACAAGATTTAATATATTCACAGCCTTCACACTGAAGTCCGCAACGTGTATCAATCATTCGTTTCTCCTCCTGTTTCGTACTTCTGTATCTATTTTATCAGTGCGAATACGACACCTGTATGTCATGTTTATTTATGTAATGCAAGCATTTTTTCTAATTCCTTCACATACAATGCCTTAAAGTCCTCCGATCCCAGAACCTGTACTCTGCTTCCGAACTTTTCTGCCAGATACGGCGCGGTTACTTTTCCTTTCTGCTGTAAGATTGTAATAATTCCGATTAAGCGGTCTATCTTCATTGCTGGACTCCTTGAGTTCTATTCTTTCTCCATTATAACAAATACAATTTCCGGACGCAATCACGATTGCCGATTCTTCCAGCCAACGCAAAATAAGATTTTCTAAAACAGTGCCTATTGACAAAACCACTTTTTGCCGATATACTATGCAGCATAACAAGTGATTCCCATGAATTGCTTGTATCACTGTAACTATTCACCCGTTTGAAAGGAGGACAATCATGCAGAAGACTAATTTATCAATCAACAATTTCACAACGATTAACAGGGGTTCGGTTGTCCTTTCTTACCGGATGTAGTGCTTTATGCTTACATCGACGATAGGGTAATCTATATTCTTTACCATTACTGTATCCTTTTATGATTGGATGGACACCGCACCTTGATACAAAGGTGTTTTTTTACGCCCTTTTTGCAAAAAACACCGCCAACAGAAAGGATTGTTTTATGAGAACAGTAAACGGAATCTATACTTCCGCAAAAATTTTCACAACCAACAACGAACAGACCGCAGTGGATGATTATGCCATTGCACAGATTCAGATGCTCTGCGATAACAAAGCTGCTAAGGGTTCGGTTATCCGTGTAATGCCGGATGTTCATCCGGGGAAAGTAGGCACCATCGGACTTACCATGACCGTAGGCGAACGTATTCTGCCTAATCTTGTAGGCATTGATATCGGATGCGGCATGACATTGGCAGAGCTAAGAACTTCCAAAGTCGAGTTTCAAAAACTGGATGCTGTAATCCGAGACCATATTCCGTCCGGCTTTTCCGTTCGTAATAAGGTTCATCGGTTCGCAGATGAGATTGATTTGGAGGAACTCCGGTGCTATAAAAGCATCCGTCCTGAGAAGGCATTACATAGCCTTGGTACATTAGGCGGGGGAAATCACTTCATCGAAGTCGATACGGACAATGAAGGAATGTTGTATGTAGTACTGCATTCCGGCAGCCGCCATCTCGGAAAAGAAGTTACCGAATACTATCTTAATGAGGGACAGCAGCACATAAAAGCACAGGGACTTCAAATCCCCCATGAACTTACGTGGTTGGACGGAGCTTTAAAGGAGGATTATCTGCATGACCTACAGATAGTGCAGCAGTTTGCCGAACTGAATCGGGAGATTATGTTGGATGAACTGGTAAAAGGGATGAAATGGAAGGTGGCTGATAGCTATTCCTGCATCCATAACTACTTGGACTTTTCTGAGGATGTTCCTATGCTTCGGAAAGGAGCTATTTCAGCAAAGCAAAACGAGCAAGTTATCATTCCGATTAACATGCGTGACGGCATTCTTCTTGGCTCCGGGTTGGGGAATGCCGAATGGAACAATTCTGCGCCTCATGGTGCAGGGCGTATTATGAAGCGTGAGGATATCAAACATCATTATACTGTTTCAGCATATAAGGCAGAGATGAAGGGTATTTACTCCACATGCATCGGCAAGGATACTTTGGATGAAGCTCCATTTGCCTATCGCCCGGTGGACGAGATTTCAGAAGTTATCAAAGACACAGTAAACATTAAAAAGAGAATTCGCCCTGTCTATAATTTTAAGGCAGGCGGACAGTAAAGGAGATTTATGATAGTACAGATTAGTTCAGGACAAGGTCCTGTGGAATGTGAGCTTGCAGTGGGCAAGCTCTTTGAAGCACTGAAAAAAGATTTTCCTGATATAGAACTTCTTTCAAATCATGCCGGTAGAAAAAAGGATTGTTATACTTCCATCCTGTTTTCTACCACATTTGATTTATCCTCACTGGAAGGAAGTATTCAATGGATTTACAAAAGTCCCTATCGTCCGAACCATCAACGAAAGAATTGGTTCGTAGACATAAGTATTATTCCAGAAGCCAAATCAATTTATCCGGAAGGAGAAATACGTTTTGAAAGATTTCATTCCGGAGGAAATGGCGGTCAAAATGTAAACAAAGTTGAGACAGGGGTGCGTTTGATTCATGTTCCGACAGGAATCACAGTAACCTCTACTTCAGAACGAAGTCAATTTATGAACCGTAAAGATGCCCTTAACAAGCTCAATGCCATTCTGAAAGAACAGACGTCCTCTGCCCAGAAACAGCAGACCAATGCCGCCTGGCGTGAACACGCAAAAATCATCCGAGGGAATCCGGTACAAGTGTATGAGGGAATGGAGTTTCGGAGAAAGAAATAATTCCCTTGTCTTTACACCCAAAATGGAGTAAAATGTAGTCAGAAATAATATGAAAGGAGTGTCATCAATATGAGTAACCGCGAATTTGCTAAAACTTTAATCGACCAGATTTCTGAAGCAAAATTAGTTTACGTCATTCCCTACTTGCAGGGTGCCGCACTTTCCGATGAAATGCCGAACCAAGAGACCATTGATGCTATAAACGAAGTACAACAGATGATAAATGCTAACTCCGGAGAACACTTCTCCGGTTCTACCGATGATTTTTTTGCGATGCTTGCAGAGGAGTAGCCTATGCTCAATCTTAACTCTTCCACAAAATTCAAAAAAGACTTTAAACTTTGCATGAAGCGCGGTTACAACATGAAATTACTACAAGAAGTTGTTGATACGCTACGTATACCAGCCCCGCTCCCACCAAAGAACAGAGACCACGGTCTTACCGGAAACTGGAGCCCATGCAGAGAGTGCCACATCCAACCGGACTGGCTATTGATTTACCGAACCAATGATGAAGAGTTGTATCTCGTCAGAACCGGTACTCATTCAGATTTATTATGTATGTGACGGAAAGCCCATTACCGCGCTTGGTAATGGGCTTCTTACATTCTTTTTCTTATGATTGTTTCCTTTTTCCCTCAGGTATAAATGATACACCTTCATCTGTAATCTTAGTCACCCCAATGAGAAAAGAAAACACATTCTTATTTACAAAATCACCATGCATACGTACGAAAAATTCATTTTCTTTTTCAGCACGCCTTAATATTTTCATCAAAAGGCAGAAATTTTCTCGCTGTAATGGCTCTTTTATTACTTCTTTCATATTCTGTACACTCTCCGATGTCTTCTTCCTATGTACTACATTCAAAGTAATCCGCCAACGCCCATAATATTTCAATATTTGGATTAGCCAGGTTACGTTCCCACTTTGATACCGCCGCCGGACATAAGCAGTCTTTAGTTCATCCGCTGAAATTCTATAGCAAAGCAAAACATCATTGTAATACATCAAAACGTCTGCCAATTCCTCGACGAGGTCTTTTCTTAATTCCGAATTTGTAGTAGCATTTGTTCCGCCGTTCTTTTTGACAATATCAATTACTTCTCCCACTTCGCCTATCATCCAAAGCATTTTATTTTTCCCTGTCTCCGGACCGATGGGCTCCCATTTACCTTTATACTTATCTTGAAGTGCTTTTTGCATTTCTAACAAATCATTTCGATGCACCGCATAGACAAAGTTAAGCGGTATCGGTTTATAACGCTCAAGAAGCTTTGCATCCTCTTTTAACAGATACGCTCCCTCATTCTCCGTCGTACTGGTCCTCATAAATCAAAAACGCTTCCTGCAGCCTGTGCAGCACCGGTGTAATCTCCTTTACCAGCTCCCGCTTCATCTGCCGCTCTCTGTTAAACTCCATATCATCGAACGCCGCACGAAAGCTTACTACCGGAGGTTGTCCGAACCCGTTCCAGTACACATTTAACCCCGGCTGCATATCCCGGTAAAGCTCTATGTATTCGTCCTCGTTTGCCTCTTTCGTAAGAAACTGCCGCTCCATACGAAGGGAAATTACTTTTTCTTTATCCATTCTGTACTCACCTCACATTTTCCCCTCAGTTCTACATTTTTTAAGAATAGCCCACTGTACAAAAAATGCCACGATTGCCATAATCACCTCAGTAGCGCACTGTGCATAGGCAATTCCCATGACTCCCGCAATCATGTTAAGCAGCAAAATAAACGGAATCTCCAAAAACAGCTTTCTTAAGAATGAAAAGATTAGTGCCGGTTTTCCCATGCCGAAAGCCATCGAAATTCCTACTACCATAAAATCCACGCACATAAACGGAAGACTGAAACCAAATCCGCTCAAAAACCATGCCCCTGTCTCTACAATGACATTATTGTCCATAAACAATCGGATGATTGGCTGTCCGGCCAAATTGAACAGAATTAAAATACAGGACAGGGAGGACAGAGTAATCACATAAGTCTTTTTGATTGCCTCTTGCATACGGGAAAATTTCCCTGCTGCATAATTGTAGCCGATTAGCGGCATGACTCCTTGCGTAAAACCAAACACAATCTGTATTGGGAGCTGATTGATTTTATTGGCTATTCCGACAGAGGCCACTGTATCCGGACCATATCCGGCCACAATGTTATTCAAAATCGTCATGCTGAGTACATTTAATACATTCTGGAACACCCCCGGAATTCCTACAATCAAAATCTCCAGTATCACATACTTTTTTAAGGTAATAAAAGATGGGTTAAGACATACACTGGTCCTGTCTCTCTCTTTCCAAATCAAAATCAGGAAATACGTACATGCAACACAATTTGCAAGAAAGGTAGCAAGTCCCGCACCTGCAGCCCCGAGATTTAGTCCAAACGGCAAAATAAAGAAAGGGTCCAGTATAATATTTAAAATACAGCCACTCATCTGTCCGATGCTTGCCTGCAGGGAATGTCCCTCCGCTCGGAGCAGGTAACTGAACATAATGCTCATAATTCCCGGAACCGCGCCCAGACAAACCGTCCAGAAAAGATAGTCTTTTGTTGCCTGAAACGTCTCTGCATCCGTACCCAGAATATGGAGTGTCGGTCCATTGAACACTATCGTAATCATGGATAAACAGAAGGCTCCGGCAAGTGCCAGGTAAAGCCCTGTAGCTGATGCCCTCTTCACCGTATCCATATCCTTACGTCCCATACTCCGACTCATCAGACTGGACGCACCGATACCAAACAGATTGGTAATCCCATAAAAAAGAGTCATGGCAGGTGCAGTCAACGTTATCGCCGCATTCTGCACAGAATCGTTCAGCTCTCCCACAAAAAAAGTATCGGATAAATTGTAAACCATCGACACCATAGAACTGATAATCATTGGTATCGTCAATGTAAAAATGGCCTTCCACACCGGGGTCTTCTCAAATAATTCCTCACGGCTGACTTTGTTTTTCTGCATTGTATTCTCTCTTTCTGCATTATCGTCAATCTTTCTCTATTGTATCAAAAAAGCCGGCAGTATCCAACCTAATTTTTGAATACTGCCGGTCAATTATACTCATTCCTTTCGAGTAATGCATCTCCTTCACTCCGCGCTACGGAGCCGGTGTCGGCGTTGGCGTAGGTTTTGCCACCGTCGGGTCTTTTATAATCTTACCGCTGTTCTTACTCGTTACGCTTGCCTTTTCCCCTGTCTGGGATTCATTGGAAATCGTCACGCGGATATAATATCCGACATCACTTTCTTTTATGGTATACTGACTGGCCGCATATCCGGTACCCGATGTAATTTTTGTATACTTTCCGGTTGCCGTGTCACTGCGCTCCCAGGTATAAGTTATTTCTCCGGATATCGCATTGTTACTGGTTACGGCGGAAATGACGCCGCCCGGATAAAGAGATGTACTCGAAATTGCCGCATACGTCACTTTATCATACAAAATCTGATACGGATACTTTTCATACGCCGACGGCAGTTCCTTCTTCCCGGTCGCTGCCACACGGAAGATTACATAATTTCCGGTCAATGCTTTACTGCTGCTTACCTTCACCGTCTTTGCCATCTTTAATGTATTCCACTTCAGCTCGCTGAATTCTTCCCAGGACATCGTATCCGGGTCATCCACAATTGCATACTGATAATCGACACCGTCCGTTGCCCCTGTCTTATTCGTAATAATAATACCGCTGTTTCCGCTCTTTGTATTCTGATAAACAAGCTCGATGTCATTCGCAATGTCCGGGTCTGCAGTTGCAAACGGTATCAGCACCCGTTCTGTCTTGGAAGCGGATTTACGCTGGCCTGCGGCAGTACGCACATAAACATAAATACCGGCAATCGCTCCCGCATCATTTTTTTCAACCCGGTATTTTCCCGGATTATCCGTTACCAGCGTAGCATCAATCTTTTTATTTGCATCTGTGTCCAACAGAAACGGTATTGCCAGGGCGTTAATATGGCGGTTTGTTGTCGGCAGGATATCATAATCCTCTGCACGTACCGATATATCATCGCCGGTAGCAGTCTTTGAGTAAACCGGTACTAAATACCAGTCCTCCTCATTCAGGGAATACTCCATTCCGTTCCGGATAGACAGCGTCATCGCAGCATTATTTACACTCACCATCGGTGCAATCGCCTTCTTCTGCAAAAACACCTTTGCGTCGGAGCTGTATCTGGTTCCGCTGATTCCGTCGGCCGTCTCCTCATCATTCACCGCCTTCACCCGGAAATACAAGCTGGCACCCTTTGCATTCATTTCGCCGAGATTCAGTTCTTTGAAATCTCTCCAGTTCCCGCTGTTTCCCTTTTTCCATTCGATATTTTCCACATCGAAATAAGCGGTTTCCGCACCGCCGTTTTTTGTAAAGAAAAGAATATAGCCGGTCTCACAGGTAAACGCCGGATATTGCTCATACACTGTCTTCCACATCTCAACATCCACAACATCCGCAGCTGAAATATCTCCCACAAACTCTGCGGAAAGCTTCTCCTGTGCATTGATATAGCGGGCGGTTACCAATGTATCCTTATCTCCCTTGATGTAGATACGGGTAGTTACTCCCGGTTTTATCCAGGAAATATCAAATACCGCCTTTCCGTCAGCTCTGACATCCACCTCTTCCCAGATGGTGGCATTTGCATTATCTGAATAATAAATTACCGTATTCTTTCCTCCGGTAACTACCATTTCTTCGTTTTTATAATTCACCTGAATCGATTGATCCGGCAGCATTGTTGCATTTCCGGCAGCATTTGCCCGACTGCTTCCGGCCAAGAGCGTCACGGACAACGTACCGAGCAGAAACAATGCTCCCTTGAGCAGCTTCCTCATGGCAATCCCTCCTTTTACTTTTTCTTATCCATAAAAAACGACTGGTCCGAAAGTGCACCGGACATATTTTTATAATAATTGCTCACCGTCCGGCTGCTTTTCTTAAAGTTTTTGATTTCCTGCTTTTTATCCTTTAAACAGTACTCCAGACGAGTTTTATTCTGCTCCTCTAAGGTACAGAGAGCCGCTCCCTTTTCCAATACTGATTTTATCTTCTGCTGCAAAGCACGTATCCGCAGCTCAAACTCGCCTTTATATTGCTCCATCTCCGGTTTTATCTTTGCAAAAACCGTTTCAAAGCCCGCATCATACTCGGAAATCTTTGTTATATACGGCTCTTTTTTATCCATAAAAGCCGTAAAATCATCCATAGAAAACTTTTCCGAAAGCAGTATGCTCTCCTGACCCTTTGTAAGGGAAAGCAATTCATCCAGATACTGCTCCTTCTTTTGTATCGTATCCTCCAACACCTTAAAGCATGTCGAAAATTCCGTTCTATCCACTACATTCCCTCCACCTGAAAGCTATCGCTCCATCCGCATAGTTCATACGCTTATGAACCAAGAACAGCCGGGCGCCACGCACAGCTGTTCTGCAGGATTCTCTTATTATTTTACGTACATATTGTTTTTCCGCATTAATTCTTTCCAAAGGTCTCTCATATTACGAATCTGCCCGAGTGCTTCCTCCAGCATTTCAGCATCTTTCTTAATATTCGCCTGTACAAGAAGCCCGTAAATATACTCGTAAATCACATCGAAATCTTTTGCTGTTGCGTATTTGAAATCCAACGTAGAGCGAAACTCCGTAATGATATTCTGTACCTTAATAATATAGGCACTTGCCTTCTCATAATCGTTTTTTTCCAGACCAAGCATGGCAATATTGCAAAACTTAATTGCACCGTCATACAACATCAATGTCAACTCTGCCGGTGACGCTGTATTAATTTGTGTTCCCTGATATAAACTTGCTGCATTTGTTGGTGGCATAAGCAACACCTTCCTTTCACGTAATATGTACCTGTTTCAATCAGCCCTGTCCGAGCATGGAAGCGAGCGAACTGGACTGGCTGCTCAGCTTACTGAGAGCTGTTTCCATGGAAGCAAACTGTTTATAGTAACGGTCCTCCAATTCTGTCAGACGACTTTCTTCCGTACTCAGCTGCTTTTTGTAACCGGTTAATTCCTTGGTCAACTGCTTATCATTATAGAAGGTAAGCGCACTACTTATTTCCGTTGCCTTCATTTTATCGGACATGGTATCGTACAGCTTCTTGGAAATAGATTGCAAGACTTCCATCACCTTATCCGGATCCTCCTCAATTGCCTTACGAAGCTTATCCTCGTACATCATTCCATCCGGATCATCCTGGTCACCGTAAATATGTAATTTGCCCTTTTCGGTATATTTTGTTGTACAGATACCAAAGGAAGAAAGTGAGTAATCCTTGCCATCAACCTGTACACTTTCATTCAGAGAAGACCTCATTGCACTAAGCAGGGAACCGAGCGTATTGTCTCTTCTGAGCAGGGAGTCTTTGATTTTCCCCTCCCATCTTTCTACTTCCTTATCACTCATGGCATCCTTCTGCTCATCTGTCAGCGGGTCGTAGCCTCTGGCTGATTCTGCATAATAAGCACTATTTAACTCACCTAACAGCTCGTTATAATCCTTAACAAAGTTCTTTACCATGTTATAGACACTGTCTATATCCTGGGACACATTAATTGAAATCGTCTCTCCCGGGGCAGCGGATATCACATCCAATGTTAATCCATTTATCGAAATACTATTGGAAGAAGACGTAATTTCTGCACCGTTTACTGTCACCTTGGCATCACTGGCCTCAAAAACAGTCATTCCGGCAGTTCCTGCTCCCGCACTGATTGCAGAACCGTCAACATTACCGAGGCCGATTGCCGCAAGTGCATTATCGGAAGCATCAAAGCGATTTGTGTCCGCATATTTTTCAATCGGATCAAGCATTGCAGCCTTTGCTGCCTGTGCAACATCTCCCGCAGCCGCAAGATTCTCAGCTTTCTTTTCTTCAATCTTCGCTACAGCTGCATCAGAAGTATTATAATTCTTTACTTCCTCCTCCGCGCAAGCCTGCACTGCCTTTTTATAAACATCATCATATGCCGCAGTAAACTCTGCTTCCTTTGCCTCAAAGGCTGCCAGAAGCTTTTCTTCCTCCTCCGTCAGCTGCTCCGCATCCGGGGAAGCATCTGCCGCGGTCTTCTTTTCCTGAAGCTTTACGATATCGGCATAGGAAACATCCTTTAACTCCTCAACATCCTTATAAATCTCCCGGAAGGTGTCTGTTTCATGCATCTTTTTTGCCGAAGCTTGTGCCTTCTCTTTGAAAGAGGTAATCTGCTCAGCAGTAAATTCGTTCCCGTAAATATCTGTATCCGGCGTATCATTCTCTACAGCGGCCGTCAGCTTTGCAATGATGTCATCATCTACAAACTTCTTTGCATCCTTTTCCGCATCTGCAGCTGCGGTCTTCTCTGCATACTCTGCTGCCTTATCCATCAAAATCCGGTAAGCATCTCTGATTTTCGCTTCCTCGGCCGTCAATTCCTCACTGCCCTCGGCCTTTGCAAGAACAGCACTGATTTCTGCAGAGCTGCTGGCCTCCAGCGTAGATAACAGCGTATTCACCGCCTTTTTACCGGAGTCATCCATCGAGCTGTAACCGACCAGCTCATAAATGCTCTTTCTCGTATCAGCGCTGACTGTATTCTCTGTACTGGTCGTGATAGAGAACTTGTTCTCCGTACCGCTCTGACGGGAGCTGATAAAGAGACACTGTCTTGTTTCATCAAAGTTCATTGTTAAGCCGGCGTTTTTGCATACCTCGGAGAGGTTTGTAAAAGTGGTGTCTTCGTCGACAATCAGCTCCTCAGACTTGTCACCGCAGGCAATGGAAATCTTCGTGCCGACTGCGACTCCTGCATCTACAAGCTTGGACTTGCTCGTCAGCTTCTCGTCGGAAGAAAACTTTCCTCCGGTAACATACTGGGCGCTCGCCACAGACTCGACCGTTATATAATGTGTACCGATTGGTGCGGAAGCTCCGGCTGTCGCCTTTAAAACATTCTCATTGGAAGAAGACGTCTTCTTTGTCAGGTAATTACCCTGGGTCTTCATCTTGGAAAGAGAACCTGTATACAGGGAATAAATCTTTGTATTTAAATCCTTCCACTTCTCCGTCAGCCATTCATTCTTTGTAATTTTATTTTCTACCTTTGTCACTCGTGTCCGCTCCGCAGACATAAGCTGCTTAATCAAGGTGTCCGTATCCAGTCCGGATACCATTCCCGATAATCCAATACCCATAACAACCTCCGTTTCCCGGCTCCATCCGAGAAGATCTGAAAATTATTTACCTCTTTTCATCGACCATAAGGCCCGCCAGCTCCCACATCTTTGAAATCATTTCCAAAGTTTCTTCCGGCGGAATCTCTCGAATTACTTCATCAGTCTCCTCGTCAATAAACTTGATGGATACCCGCTTTGTTGCTTCATGATAGGAAAACTCGCATTTTGTCTTTGCATGCTTCATTGTCTGATTGGCATGGTCTACGGCATCCTTAATCCGCTTTGGTGCATTCACATCAGCTCCGGTCTGTTCCGTTGCCGTTGCCTGTACCTGTGCCTGTGTCTGAACTGCCTCAGATACCTCTTTCTTCGACTTAGCCTCCGGACGGGAAGCAGCTCCCTCCGTATAAACTGTCCTATTCTGCATTCCGCTTTCAATTTTCATTTTATACACCTCCATGTTCACATTTACGGGTCTCCTGCCGACTCCTTTCTGGCAGAAACTCATTTTCTTACTATGAATATCGGACAAAAACGGTGAAAAATTAACCCTCTCGGGAAAACTTTTCACCGTTTCTTTTCAATAAGCTTCATTCGGTTAAAACATATCCTTTAATACATCCGGCGAAGCATCGGCAGAAACTGCCTCCTTATTCGCTTCCTGAATCTGTACATAGATTTCTTTTCGATACAGCGGCACCGATTTCGGCGCATTAATACCGAGCTTTACCTGTTCTCCTTTTATCTCAAGCACTGTAATCTCTATGTCATGTCCGATCATAATGGATTCATTGACTTTTCTCGACAGGGCCAGCATACCTATTCCCCCTTTGCCTCTTTGCACTTTTTTGCCTGCTCGTATATATTATATTTTACCACATAATCCGGGTTCTCTGCAATAATCTGGCACCCTTTTTTTGTATCCGCATTAATAATTAACGGTGCCTTCAGATTTGCAGACATTTTTGTGATATCCGACGGAACACTTAAGGTAAGTAAAATAATAATATTCTCCTCTGTCAGTTCACCGAGCGGCTGTAACACCTCATCTTCCACAATCGGATTATAATCTGCCATCACAGACAACGGACTGATTACCGGCAGGGCAAGCTCCGGAACATCCAGACTCTGCAACCAGGAAATCGTATTGTTCCCGCCCTCTTCATTATTGTACAAAATCGTATACTTCTTACAATCTTCAAACCCGATTAACCCATCGTCAAAGGTAAGCACCTTATCCTCGTCCAGATCAATCTCTCCAAAATGTCTTGTTTTTACTAACATTTTCATTCTCCTTTCGTGTCACTTACATTCAGTTTACATCATAAAACACTGCTTTACAGAAAATCCAGCAGGGACGACTGCACCAGTTTGGAAGCCGCCGATAAAGAGGAATTATAAATCGTTTCCGCAGATGTATATTTAATAATTGTATCTACCAAATCTACATCCTCATTGGAGGAAAGTAAATCCTCAAAATCAACCTTTTGGTCTGTCAACCGGCTTTGGGTCAGAAGCAGACGATTGTATCGGCCACCCAAATCCGACATGGCGGTGTTTACCTTATCCTGCATCGTTACCGTGTCGGAAAGTCCTCCCGCAAATGCCGCCTGCATAATATCCGTACGCAGGGTAAATTCGGAGGTCAGCTGTTCTTTGATTCCTTCCAGTGCTTTTCGCTGCTCCGGGGTCAGATTGGTATCCTCTAACATTTTGTCGACCTCTTTCATTTTTTCTTCGGTCTCTCTGACGTCGCTCACCGCATTGATAATGTCATCAATGGCACGTCCGATATTATGCGTGAATGCTTCATTTCCCTGTGTATTTATCGTTAACTTCTGATTGAAATTCACTTCGTATTGAATCTCCTGCCCCTTTTTCCCTCTGGTATCCTTTTCAATATTGTAATTCAAGTCTTCCTTCTCGAAATTCAGCACTTCCGTGCCGTCTTCCGATGTTCTGGTACAGTTAAAATAATGCTCCGGGCGAAGCTCATTGGTATCAAATTTCTTCTTTGAATAGGTTACGTCTATATGCTCTGCCTTCCGCAGCTTTTCATAGACGTTCTTTCCGAATATCAGCTCTCCTGTTTCTCTGATAAAATAGACCTCATCCTCTCCCGGCTGATATGCATCGGGGTCGTTTGAATTCTTCTCTGCCGTAACAGGAAGTGCTGTTTTGACCAGATAGCCTTCCGCATCCGTGCTTCCGTCCGTATATTCTATCGTTGCCCCTGCCTCCAGGTCTCCGTAGCCAAGTCGCATTCTGTATATCTGTATCTGATTCGGCATCGTCTTATCGAAAGCGTCCGGGTCTGCTTTATCAAATTGATTGATATCGACATTGTTTACAATCTTGAATTTCGTACGGATATCCTCTCCGGAAAGCGGCTCCGTAATCCGGTAGGTATACTCGTCCGAAGGCTCATTAAACACCAGCGGGGTATCCGTCTTATAGCCCGAAAACACATAACGTCCCGCATAATTGCTATTCCCTTCCTGATAAATGTGCTGCTTTAATTCTTCAAGATTCGTCACAATACTGTTACGGTTCTCTGCGGTCAGTGTATCATTCGCTCCCTGATTGCAATAGGTATTCATCTGCCGGAGAATTTCATTTACCACGCCGAGCGAGCTCTCCGTTGTATCCATCCACGAAAGCGCATCCGGTATATTTTTCTCCACATATTGCGTAATCTCTGAAAGATTGGTACGCAGCTTCAACGCACGCACCGCAATAATCGGGTCATCCGAAGGCTTTTGTATCTTCTTTCCGGTGGAATACTGATTTTCCAGGGTTGAAAGAAGGTTTTTATTATTATTGATGTTATGTAAAACGTTGTTCGTCATCATTTTGTTGGTAATCCGCATCGTATCTGCCTCCTTATCCCTCAGACTAATATTTCTGCTTAATCACTATATCGGCATTTTTGCACTCTTTATACACCCATATAATTAATTAATTTATCATAAATCTCATTCATCACCGAAATCACCTGCGCTGAAAGCTTATATGCCTGTTGAAAGCGCATCAGGTTCATCGCTTCCTCTTCCGTATCGACGCCTCCGACCGATAACCTCTGATTATTTATGGAATTTACCAGGTTGTTCTGGCTTTTTGAGAAGTTAAGCGCTGCCTTTGTGTCAATACCTACCTCTGCCACCAAAGTCTGTAAAAACGCAGAAGGCTTACCCTGCCGGAACATGGAAGTATCTTTTTTTAATTCCATTAATTCCATTGCCTTTTCGTAATTTCCGACTCCGTTTACAATGTCCGAAGCTGCCGCAAACTTTGAAGAATCATGCAACAATTCTTTATTCACACAGATATTTTCGGCAGTAATATGATAATAGGAACTGTATACACCACTGGTATCCTCCTGATAAAACTGTCCGTTCTGCGAATTAAACGAAAGCGGATCGTAATCTGCAGCTCCTTCCTTTCCAAAAACACCCATTTTATACTCCGCGCCGGTTACTTTATTTGTTCCCACAAAGAAATCAAGTCCCGCGTCTCCGTTTAAATCCACACCGGATTTATGAATCTCATTAAATTTCTTTGCATACGTACGCAGAAACTCATTCATCTGTGCCATATAGTACGGAATACCCTTGTAATCTACCGTAACACCTACACTGGATGGTTCCTCTTCCGCATACGCTCTGACCGGCTCCTTCAAAAAGAACTCATAGGTATATTCTCCGGTATCCTTATCAATGGACACCTCAAACGATTCATACTCGTACTTGACCGTGCCGACCGTAATTTCTCCGTTCTCCGGAATATTCAGTGTCGCCTCATCATTCACGGTTGCATTTTTCATAACGACCGAATACATTCCCGCATAGGCAGTTACCGTACCCTTCAGGTTATCTGCATTATTTCCGTCACGCACCTCAAATAACGCCTTGATACTTCCGCTCTGGGTGTACGCATACGGATTAAACTGTTGTCCGTTATCCCATACAATACTATAAAGACCGTCCGCATCGGTCTGATTCATCTTATTTTCACTCGGAACCACCTTTAACGAATGCGTCTCATAGGTATCCACCAGCGTCTGACCGTCTACCTTTACGACATAGCTCTTCAGCCCCACCGGACCGTCCGGCGCTTCCTCCACCGATACATTGATAATCTCCGAAAGCTTGTCTACCAGTAAATTTCTCTGGTCACGCAAATCATTTGCATTGCTTCCGCCGATTTCCACGGTGTTAATCTGCTTTGTCAGGGATGCTATCTCCGCAGCAATCGCATTGACACGGTTTACCTGATTTTTAATTTCAAAATTACAATCCTCCTGTATCGCCTGCAGGTTTGTAAACAAGGAATTAAAATACTCACAAAAGCTCTGTGCCACATTCATTACCTGGGTTCTTACCGTAAGATTCGCCGGGTCCTTCTCCAGCTCCTGAATGGTATCGTACATTTTATCAAAGGTAGTAGTAAAGCCCTGCAATTCAATTTCGTTCAGATAGGACTGAATCTGGGACATATAATTTGCCTTCGTTGAATATCCTCCGAAAACAGAATTATTGTTGCGGTATTTCTCATCGTAATACTCACTTCTGGTCTGCGTCAGAGCCACAACATCCACACCGGTACCGATCATACCGTGTCTTCCGTTGGCGCGTAAGGCATTGCCGGCCTTAAGTTCCAGCTTCTGCC
>JAQXOR010000123.1 GCA_029099805.1 Lachnospiraceae bacterium | reverse complement strand
CGCAACGAAGAAAAAGGGGGAGCGCCTTTTTGCGCGGAAGTAACATGAGTACAGATTATTTAGTTAGCAATAAGAAAAGAGCAGTGCTTTGGAATCTGATAATGTTTGTCGAGATGGTGGGAAGCGCTGTTGTTATCCCGCTGATGCGTGAGGGAGGAGTTCGTCCGGTTTATGTGGCTTTGGCGATTTTTCTTTCCGCGGGAGCGGCAGTTTATGCCGTTCTTTTTGAGTCAGAGATGACAGAAGGGATTTTGTTCTGGCTGATTCCGTTGGTATATTTGATTTCGGTTGTTCTGATTTTGCTCTTTGACAATCCGTTAATGTTTCCGTTCTGGACATTTGGGGGAATATTACTTCTTTGCGCATTTAGATTACGCTATGGTATGTTCTTAAATGTTTTCCTGCTGTTTGTACTCGGAAGTATGCAGAACAGGCTTTTTTCAGAGGTACTGCTGATTCAACTGCTTTGCCTTTTACTCTTCGGTTTTGTTATGCCGACGGCTAAGGGATGGAAGGATGCAGTAAACATTCTGATTTCGGTTGCGGCACTTTTGGTCAGCGTAAGAATTGTATGTTATTTTACGATGGAAAAAGAATTGCTTACTCTGGATATCTTTTGTGTGGCGGTGGTCTATGCAATTATTGTTTTTTCAGTACTTTTATTGTCTAAGGTACTTCAGAATACAATTTTGTTACAGGAACAGAAGGAAAGCTTTGACTATCTTGAGGAACTGGCACTTACTGCCGAAGAGCAGGAGACAGACAGCAGAGCAGTGACGGAAGAGGCTACACTTTCCGGTGTTGCCATGAATTTACAGGATTTGGATGAAAACAGGGATTTTACAGAGTCTGTTACCCTGCCTGAACAGGCAGAATTAAATAAGCAGCTGGATTCTTTGTGTGAGGAGTCGTCTCCGTTATTGCTTACGTTTTCTCAAAGGTATCCGGAAGCGTTTCTTCATGCCCGACGGGTGGCATTGATTGCTTCCGAAGTGGCGGACAAGCTGGAAGGGATTAATACGTTACTGGTAAAATGCGGCGGGTATTATCATGAAATCGGCCGACTGTGCGGGGAGAGGTCAGTAAAAAATACTCTCTTGGTTGCAGAGGAGGAAGGATTTCCGGTTGCCTTACAAAATGTATTACGCGAACATACGGTAGACGGAGACAAGCCTACCTCCAAAGAAGCAGCACTGGTTTTATTGACGGATAATATCTGCGGACTGTGCGAGCACTTAAAAAAGACCCAGAAGGGCAGGATACTTATTGTAAAAGTAATTGAGAAAGCCTTAAATCTGCGGTTAACAAAAGGAGATTTAAGTCAGAGCGGTCTGACGGTAGGGGAGCTTTCCCTGATTCGGAATGCTCTGGCTGATGTAATAAAGGAGGATATGTTTTGACAATTCATATCGAAGAAGAAACAACCATTCCATTTGAATTTGATTATGCCGCACTGACAAGACGGGTAATCGAGGGAGCGCTTGATTATATTGAATGCCCCTATGAGACAGAACTAAATGTGCTCTTTACGGATAATGAATCGATTCGGGAAATTAACCTGGAAAACAGAAATCTTGATGCACCGACGGATGTGCTGTCGTTTCCTTTCGGTGAATTCCCGGTTCCCGGATGCTTTGATTCTTTGGAAGAGGAGCAGCCGGATGTATTTCATCCCGATACGGGAGAGCTGATGCTTGGAGATATCGTTATTTCGGTAGAACGCGTCATTTCCCAGGCAGAGGAATACGGACATTCCGTAGAACGGGAGCTTGGATTTTTACTGGCACACAGTATTCTTCATCTATGCGGCTATGACCATATGGAGGAGGAGGAACGGGTAGTTATGGAAGAAAAACAGCGACAGATTATGGAGGCGCTGAAATTATATCGCTAAACGGGGTTTGTATATGGAGGCTAAGGATAGAAAATCAAATTTTATTGCACAGGGGATGATTCTTGCCCTTGCATCTGTCATTGTGCGGCTGATTGGACTGGTTTACCGGATTCCGCTGGCGAAAACAATCGGAGATGACGGACTTGGTGCATATTCGAATGCATTTGAGGTATACAATATCGCACTATTACTATCGACCTATAGTATTCCGACCGCTATTTCAAAATTAATTTCTGAGCGCGAGGATAAAAAGGAATACGGCAATTCCTTTCATTTGCTGCAGGTCGGTCTTGTGTTTTCGGGCGTTCTTGGCTTTTTAGCCTCGATGCTTTTGTTTTTCGGTGCTGATTTTATCTCCGCACACATTTTTAAAGAGGTGGATCTCAGTACCGCAATTCCGCTAAAGGTACTTGCACCGACTATTTTCGTCTTTTCGATAATGGGGGTACTCCGGGGCTTTTTTCAGGGAAAGCATACGGTCATTCCGACCTCTGTGTCGCAGATTTTAGAGCAGGTTGTGAATGCGGTTGTCAGTGTTCTTGCTGCCAAATTATTAATTAATCATTTCAGTGCATCCCCAAAGATTTCTGCTTACGGTGCGGCCGGCGGTACACTCGGTACGCTTTGTGGAGCGGTGACGGCATTGTTGTTCCTTTTATTTGTATTTTTTAGTTATTATCCATATCTCAGGCGAAGATTAAGAAAAGACCGGATCGGGGCTTATGAAGACCGTGCTTTTTTACTGAAGCTTCTCTTCATGACCACGATTCCGATTATATTAAATCAGACCGTTTACTCTGTCAGCAGCTTTTTGGATAGTGTCCTGCTGAACCAGATTTTTGATATCAAGGGAGTAGAAGAACTGGTACGACGTACGATGTTTGGCAGATATTCGGGCAAATATCGTCTTATGACCAATGTTCCGATTGCGATTGCATCATCAATTGGCATGGCAACGCTTCCCAGCATTGTACAGGCATATGCCACAAAGAATGAAAAGGTTTTACACGGAAGGATTGCACAGGCGGTCAAGCTGAATATGCTGATTGCTTTTCCGTGTGCGGCGGGAATGGCTGTTCTTGCCTCCCCGATTATGCAGTTTGTTTTCGGAGACCAGGGAGATGCTCTTGCTATGACTTCACGAATGATGTATCTGGGGGCAGCCTCAATTATCTTTTTTGCGTATTCCACTGCGACAAATAGTATTTTACAGGGAATTAACCGGATGCGGGTACCTGTTATTCATGGTGTAATATCGCTCGGAATCTATTTGATTCTGGACATTGTTTTGCTTTTGTTTACTCCACTCGGGGTCTATTCACTCGTCATCGGCAATATGGTATTTCCGCTTGTTATCAGTGCATTAAACTGGAGAACCTTACGAAAGGAAACCGGGTATGTACAGGAGTTAGACAGAACTTTTCTTCGTATCGGGCTCTGTACGGTTTTTATGGCGGTACTTGCGCTGCTGATTTACCGTGGTGTACATTTTCTTACAAAGAGTAATACAATTTCGCTGTGTATCGCTATTTTTCTTGCAATCGTGATTTATTTTGTGATGCTGATTCTGTTCCGGGCAGTAGAAGAAGAGGAATTGGCTGATATGCCAAAGGGAACTCTATTCGTCCGGATTGCGAAAAAACTGCGTTTATTGTAAATTTCAGGTATATCCTTCAGAAAATGCGGAAACACTTCGTAACAGGAGGTGTTTTCGTGAAAAAAACAATTTGGTATTTTGGCGGAATCTCTGTACTTTGCCTGCTGTTCTGTGTATGTTATTACACAAGCTATAAAAGTGCATTAAGGGAATTTGGCCGCAGAACAAAGGAGCAGGAGAACAGCTTATATTTTGAACTTACGCGTGTAAGTGAAGAGAATAAAATGCTTCTGAACCGTCTGGCGCAACAGGAGGTAAACGGTTCGGATACAGAGCCGGAACAGAAAACTCAGCAGGAAACGCTGGAAGCAGGTATTCTGCCGCAAAACACGGTACTTCCGACGGTTTCTTATATCGAGGAGACGTATAATGCGGTGACAAAACAGTTAGATTCTGTTACCAGAACCGCTCCGGGCTTTCTGATAGGAATGACAAAGGAAGAATTGAATGACTATGTGAAAAAATATATGGAGAATCTTTCTTTGGCAGAGTATGAGGCGGGGTTACAGGCATATGATATTATCTCTTTTTCGGAAAATAAAGTAGTACTACGAAAAACATATGATGCAGCAAAGGTTCAATATAAATATTATGTAAACATATCAGACGGTATGGTTACAGTTTACTACAGTGATATGAAATCTGTGTATGAATATACGCATATCCCGGCAGTAGATTTATCGGAAAAAGATAGAATTGCATTAAGCAAGGGAATTTACGTTAAGGACAGAGAAGAGCTCTATTCCATATTAGAAGGATTTTCCAGTTAAAAGGAGAACGACAGATGAAAAAAAGGGTATTTGATACCATTGTTGTGGGCGGAGGAGCATCCGGGATTACAGCTGCTATTTTTGCGGCGCGTCGTGGATGCGAGGTACTTATCCTGGAGCAGAAAGAAAAGCTTTGTAAAAAAATCTATGCTACCGGCAACGGAAAATGTAATTTTACGAATAAGAACTGGCAGGCTTCGTATTTCCGGGGAAGCAATTCTCCGCTTGCGGAGCCGGTTTTGCGTTCTTTTTCATTGGATGATACATTACATTTTTTTAAAGAAATCGGAATTTATCCCAAGGAGCGAAATGGATATTATTACCCTAATTCCGAACAGGCGGCGTCTGTTGCGGAGAGTCTTGCCAGAGAGGCAGAACGGCTGGGGGTGCAGTGTCTAACCGGAGTGAAGGTGACCGGCGTTTATAAGGAGGAAAGCGGTCTGTTTCTTGCAGAAACCGAGTCCGGTACCTTTTTTGGAAAAAGTATGGTATTAGCTACCGGAGGAAAAGCATCTCCGGTGCATGGGTCAGACGGAAGCGGATATCCCTTTGCAAAAAGCTTTGGACATACGGTAATTCCGCCTCTGCCTGCGATTGTTCAGTTAAAGGCTGAAGGAAAGTTTTTTAAAACCTTGTCCGGTGTTCGTACTGACGGAAAAGTAACCTTACACATCGAAAAAGAATGTTATACGGAGGAAGGCGAACTGCTATTTGCCGCCTACGGTCTTTCCGGAATTCCGGTCATGCAGGTAAGCCGGTATGCGTCCGTAGCATTGTCCCGGGGGAAAGAAGTTTATGCCGAGCTTGATTTGTTTCCGGTACTTTCGGAAGAGCTCCTGGCAGAAGAAATCAAGAGAAGGTTTCGTGTAATGAAGGAAAACAGCGCAGAGGAGGCTCTTGCCGGATTATGTAACCATAAATTAAACTATGTGGTGCTGCAGCTGTGCGGACTGGAACCGACAAAAAAGGCAGGTGTTTACGGGAAAAAAGAGTCTCTGGCACTTGCACGGCAAATCAAACACTTTACGGTAAAGATAACGGGAACAAACGGGTTTGAGCAGGCACAGGCCTGTACCGGAGGCGTTCCGCTTACGGAATTAACGGAATCGATGGAATCAAAGCGTGTACCGGGTCTTTACATTACAGGAGAACTGGCAGATATCGACGGCACCTGCGGCGGCTATAACCTGCAATGGGCATGGAGCAGCGGCGCGGCGGCCGGCAGAAAAATCGGAGGAATCTATGCTTCGCATACAACAGCTAAAAATAGGGATTGAACATAATAAAGAGGACTTATTGGAAAAAGCAGCAAAGCTTTTATCGGTAAAAAAAGCGGATATCAAAGAGCTTCGTCCCGTGAAGCGTTCCTTGGATGCAAGAAAAAAGGAAGAGATTCACTATTCGTATGTATGTGAAGCAGAGCTTTCTTCTATTGCACTGGAGGAAAAGGTGCTGCGGAGAATAAAGCCTCAGGTTGCGGTACGGGCAGAGAGTGTCAGATATCACTTTATACCAACAGGAAAGGATACACTGACTCATCGCCCTGTAATCATCGGGGCCGGTCCAGCAGGGTTGTTTTGTGCCTATCATCTGGCAAAGGAAGGCTATGCACCGATTTTACTGGAACGCGGTGCTCCCGTGGAAGAAAGAGTCGGTATTATAGAAGAGTTCTGGAAAACCGGCATTTTACAGCCGGATACGAATGTACAGTTCGGAGAGGGCGGTGCAGGGACCTTTTCCGACGGGAAACTAAATACAATGGTAAAGGACACTACCGGAAGAATCCGTTCGGTACTGGAATCCTTTGCAGAATTCGGAGCCCCGGAGGAGATTACGTATTTGAACAAGCCGCACATCGGTACGGATTATCTGCGGAAGGTGATTGTGCAGATGCGAAAGGAGCTGATTCGTCTCGGCGGAGAGGTTCGGTTTCATACAAAAGTAACCGATTTTGCAATCGAACAGGGACGGATAACCGGTGTGTTTCTCGGAAAGGAGTTTTTGCCGTGTGAGGTTGTGGTTCTTGCCATTGGGCATAGTGCAAGAGATACCTTTTCCGTATTAAAAAAACGCGGCGTCCCGATGTCAAAGAAAGCATTTGCCGTGGGGGTACGTATTGAGCACGGGCAGGAATTAATCAACCGGGCACAGTACGGCAACACGGCTGAAAAGCTGCCGGCGGCGGACTATAAGCTCACACATACGGCGGCAAACGGCAGAGGAGTATATTCATTCTGTATGTGTCCGGGAGGTTTTGTTGTAAATGCCTCTTCCGAGCAGGAATGTCTTACCGTGAACGGAATGAGTAATCATGCCAGAGATGAAAGAAATGCAAACAGTGCTTTGATTGTGACTGTAACGCCGCAGGATTTCGGCGGAGAACCGGAGGATGTGCTCGCCGGAGTAGAGTTTCAGCGAAGATTGGAAAGGGCTGCATACCGGGCAGGCGCAGGAAAAATTCCGGTTCAGCTGTATGGGGACTTGTTAAATCACAAACCTTCTGTTACAATAGGTCATATCGTCCCGAATACAAAGGGAGCGTATCAGTTGACTTCCGTTGAGGAATGTCTTCCGGCGTATATAACGGAAAGCCTTCTGGACGGTATTGCTGCTTTTGACAAGAAAATAAAGGGCTTTGCGGATGAGGAGGCAGTTCTTCTGGGCGTTGAAGCCAGAACCTCGTCTCCGGTCAGAATAGAGCGTGGGGAAGAGCTTGAGTCGGAAATATCCGGGCTTTACCCTTGCGGTGAAGGAGCCGGATATGCAGGAGGAATTGTTTCTGCCGCTGTGGACGGCATTAAGGTATTTGAAAAAATTGCACAACGGTATCGGCCGGAAAGTGCAAGTTAACGACAGGGTATTCCTGTACAGAAAGGAAAACAGTATGAATTACAGAGAAGCCTTAAAAGATAAAAAAAGAATTGTTATTAAAATCGGTTCGTCATCCTTGACCCACGAAGAAACAGGTCATCTGAATTTAGAAAAGATGGAGCGTCTGGTACGCTTGCTGACCGATCTTCGAAACACCGGAAAGGAAGTCGTACTCGTATCCTCCGGTGCGATTGCGGTAGGAAGAAAAGCACTTGGTTTACAGCATAAGCCGACCGAGACCTCTGAAAAGCAGGCATGTGCAGCAATCGGGCAGGCCAGTCTTATGACCGTATATCAGAAGCTGTTTTCCGAGTATCATCAGAATGCGGCACAGATATTAATGACGAAGTATACGATGATGAACGATACCAGCCGCCAGAATGCACGAAACACCTTTGAAAAGCTGAATGAGCTTGGAGTAATCCCGATTGTAAATGAAAACGATACGATTTCTACCGACGAGATTGCACTTGGTGATAATGATACATTGTCCGCCATTGTGGCAGCATTAATTCATGCGGATTTATTAATATTATTGTCTGATATCGACGGCCTTTATACCGATGATCCGCGTAAGAATCCCGAGGCGGCTTTTATTGAACTGGTACCGGAACTGACAAATGAATATATTACCATGGGCAAAGGGGCAGGGACAACATTTGGAACCGGCGGCATGAAGACAAAGATATCAGCAGCACGAATTGCTGCTGATTCCGGCGCCGATATGGTAATTATAAACGGAAATGATGTGGAGAATATTCGTCGTGTCTTAAACGGAGAACAGATTGGAACCTTGTTCATGGCACATAAAGTCCCCCACTTCCATTTAACAAATTATTTGTCCGGACAGGAAGAATAAATTGGGCTTTCCCATATTACATAGAACCATATGAGTATCTCAAAGGAGTGTGATTTTCATGACAATGGATGAGAAAATTGCCAGAATCAACGAATTATATCATAAATCAAAGGCAGAAGGTCTGACCGAAGCAGAAAAGACGGAACAGGCAGTACTTCGCAGGGAGTATGTGCTGTCAATTCGAAATAATCTTCGTGCCTCCTTGGACAATGTATCAATTCTTGAACCGGACGGAACGGTGACAAAACCGCAGAGAAAATTGAATAACTAGAAAATACAAAATTTTGCAAAGGGGGATTACGATGGAATCATTAGAATGTATCGGACAACGGGCAAGGGAAGCTAAGATTTCCCTCGGTCTTTTGGCTCAACAGACAAAAACAGATGCATTACTTGCAGTCGCAGATGCACTGTGTTTAAATGCCGAGAAAATATTATCCGGTAATCGGAAGGATACGGAGGCTGCAAAAGCGAACGGGATGTCGGAGGGTCTGCTCGATCGTCTGACTCTTACAAAAGCACGAATCGAAGCAATGGCACAGGGACTCCGGAAGGTTGCCGGGCTTCCGGATCCGATAGGCAGTGTGCTTTCCATGGATCAGAGGCCGAATGGTCTGCTGGTAGGAAAGAAGCGTGTACCGCTTGGGGTTGTCGGTATTATTTATGAATCCCGTCCGAATGTAACCTCGGATGCCTTCGGGCTCTGCTTTAAGACCGGAAATGCCGTGATTCTGCGTGGCGGAAGCGATGCAATCCACTCCAATACCGCAATTGTCGAAGTGATTCGGGACGCACTTTCCGCCTGCAAAATTACGCCGGATGCAGTGCAGCTTCTGACAGATACGAGCAGGGAAACCGCAACGGCATTTATGAAGTTAAATCAGTATGTTGATGTACTGATTCCACGGGGAGGTGCCGGACTGATAGCTACCGTTGTACAAAACAGTACGATTCCGGTTATTGAAACCGGTACCGGAAATTGTCATATTTATGTTGATGAGTCTGCGAATTTTGATATGGCACTGAATATTATTGATAATGCAAAAACGCAGCGTCTCGGCGTATGTAATGCATGCGAATCCCTTGTCATTCACTCTGCCGTGCTTTCCGAGTTTTTCCCTCTTCTTGTAAAGCGTCTGACAGAGAAAAATATAGTGATTCGTGCCGATGAGCGGGCAAGAGCAGTATGTCCGCAGTGCGAGGCAGCTACGGAGGAGGATTTCGGCAGGGAATATCTTGACCGCCTGATTTCCGTAAAAACAGTGGATTCCGAAGCGGAAGCAATCGCACACATCAATCATTACAATACCGGACATTCCGAAGCAATTATTACGGAGAATTATGATGCAGCGCTGCGCTTTTTAAATGAAATAGATGCGGCAGCAGTGTATGTTAACGCTTCGACACGTTTTACGGACGGTGAGGAATTTGGGTTTGGAGCGGAAATCGGTATCAGTACACAGAAGCTCCATGCAAGAGGACC
>JAQXOR010000122.1 GCA_029099805.1 Lachnospiraceae bacterium | reverse complement strand
CAGAAAAGAAAAAAGAAGTAATTGCAGGATTGGGAACCGGGGCGGTATTACATATGCCGGGACATGTGATGCTTTATGCCGGAGAAAGAGACGGCGAGCCGCTTATTTTCCATAATTGTGATACCTATACGGCAGACGGGGTCGAACATGTTGTACGAAAATGTATCATAAGTGAGTTTTTACCGAAGGGCGAGGGGACATATCTGGACTACCTGACAGCGGCGTGGATACCGTGCGGTAACAGTTCAGCCTTCTAGTGTGTAATCGTTGTAGCGACGGAGTATTCTAAAGGGAACCCGCTCTCGCTCATGCAGCAACGTAGCAGTACTAAGCTCGAAACCACCTTGCTAAGTACTGACGTTGCCTTATGGTTCTCTTTAGACTACTCCTTCGCCACAACTTGTCCCGCATAAGTAAGGCTGAACTGTTACCTTTAACAATGTAAATCGAATAAATGTTCTTGATTTTATCACGGGAATGGCTGTATACTATAAAGGGAGGAAGAAGAAATAAATTATAAATGTCCAAAGAGGACATACTATAGTAAGAATGCCTCAGAAAGGAGTCATAGCATGCAGCAAAACAGAACTTATATTGCAATCGACTTAAAGTCATTCTATGCCTCCGTAGAGTGTATCGAACGGCAATTAGACCCGCTTTCGACGAACCTTGTTGTTGCAGATGCAGAACGGACAGAGAAGACGATTTGTCTTGCGGTTTCTCCGTCGTTAAAAAGGTATGGAATTCCGGGGCGTGCAAGACTCTTTGAGGTAGTGCAGAAGGTCAGGGAAGTAAATTCCGAACGAAGAAGCAAAGCACCGGGGAAAAGCTTTACCGGGAAGTCCTATCTTGCAAAGGAACTGGACGAGCATCCGGAGCTTGAGATTGACTATATTGTGGCTCCTCCGCGGATGGCGTATTACATGGAGTACAGTACACGGATTTATAATGTATATTTGCAGTATGTGGCGCCGGAGGATATCCATGTGTATTCCGTTGATGAGGTGTTTATGGATGTGACACAGTATCTTCGCACCTATGGACTGACAGCGAGGGAGCTTGCGGCAAAGATGATAAAGAGCGTCCTGAAAGAAACCGGAATTACGGCAACGGCGGGAATCGGAACAAACCTTTATCTGTGTAAGGTGGCAATGGACATTATGGCGAAGCGTGTCACGCCGGATGCAGACGGCGTGCGGATTGCGGAGCTGGATGAACTGAGTTACCGGAGGCTCCTTTGGACGCATCGCCCGCTGACCTCCTTTTGGCGGGTAGGGCACGGATATCGGAAAAAGCTCGAAGAAGTGGGGCTGTACACCATGGGGGATATCGCGCGGTGTTCCCTGGGCGGACCGGGTGACTTCTACAACGAGGATTTGTTATATAAGCTGTTTGGGGTAAATGCGGAGCTTCTCATCGACCATGCATGGGGATGGGAGCCGACCACCATTGACATGATTAAGGCGTACAAACCGAGCGTCAACAGCCTGAGCTCCGGGCAGGTGCTACAGGAACCGTATGAGTTTGAGAAGGGAAAGCTGATTGTACGGGAAATGACGGATCTTCTGGTGCTTGACCTGGTGGAAAAGAAGCTGGTAACGGACCAGATGGTTTTGACCGTCGGATATGATATTGAAAATATGATGCGACCGGAAATCGGGTATACCGGTGAGGTGACGGAAGACCGGTACGGAAGAAAGGTTCCGAAGCACGCTCACGGAACGGTCAATCTGGGACGGCAGACCTCTTCCACAAAGCTGATTACCGACAAGGTAATGGAGCTGTATGACGAAATCGTAGACCCGAAGCTTTTGGTACGACGCATCACTGTGGTTGCGAATCATGTAGTGGAAGAGAGCACCGTTGTTGAAAAGGCTTCCTATGAGCAGCTCGATTTATTTACGGATTATTCTGCCCTGCAAAAAGAACAGGAAGCGGAAAAAGAGGAGCTATCCAAAGAACGTAAGCTTCAGGAGGCGATGCTTGAGGTAAAGAAAAGGTTCGGGAAAAATGCCATGCTAAAGGGGATGAACCTACAGGAGGGTGCCATGACGATAGAGCGGAATAAACAAATCGGAGGGCATAAGGCGTGAATAGGGAGCTTATGCATTCATGGGACTGTCACGCGTATGAATGCATAAGCTCCGGAAAATCAGAGGAAGGAAGGCTATTGGGATGACGGATAAGGACGAACACCGGTATGATGATATTATTGATTTGCCCCACCATGTATCGAAGAAGCATCCGCAGATGCCTCTTTTAGACCGGGCAGCACAGTTTGCACCGTTTGCGGCACTGACCGGACACGAGGACGCTATCAGGGAGACGGCGCGGCTGACAGAGGCTGAGATATGGCTTGATGAGAGCAGCAAGGAGTTGTTAGACGAACGGTTACAGTATTTACTGGAGCATCTGACGGAGAGACCGGAGGTGACTGTGACTTATTTTATGCCGGACGAAAGAAAAAGCGGCGGAGCCTATGTGACAGTGACTGGGGTGGTAAAGAAGGTGGATGAGTACCGGGGAAGGATAGTGCTTGAGGACGGACGGGAGATTGATTTTGCGTATATAGTGGAATTTAAGGTGGAAACGGTAGATGAAAAATAAAATAAAAACCTCTTGCCATTTCTCTCTGTTTCATGTACAATAGATAAGTACGTTAAGAGTACCGTTTCGTTTAGGGTGTGCCATGTCAAAGGAGTGCCTATGAAGGGAATTAAGGAGCATATCAAAACAGGGCAGTATGCGACCGTATATTTGTTGTATGGGTCGGAAACGTATCTGCGCCGTCTCTATACTTCAAAATTAAAGGCAGGAGCCCTTGCGGGGGGAGACGAGATGAATTTGTCCGTGTTCTCCGGCAAAGACATTGACTGGAACGAGGTCAGGAACTTAGCCGAAACGATGCCCTTTTTTGCGGAGCACCGCGTGATTGTTCTGGAGAATACCGGCGCGTTTAAAAATGCGTGTGATTTTGCGGACGAGATAGCAGGACTCCCAGACAGTGCGGTACTGATTTTTAACGAGACGGAAGTAGATAAGCGAAGCCGGATGTTCAAGGCAGTGAAGGAACACGGCTATGTCTGCGAGATGAACGGTCTTGGAGAGAGCGACCTTAGTATCTGGGTTGCCCAGCTGTTAAACAAGGATGGAAAGAAAATCAGCAAGGACGATTTGCGACTGTTCCTAGAGCGTGTCGGCACCGACATGGAGAATGTGGAGAACGAAATCGAGAAGCTGGTTTGTTATATCGGAGACCGGGAAGTGGTCACAAAAGAGGATATCCTGACAGTAACGGTGGAGCAGATTTCCGGGAAGATATTTGCTATGACCGATGCTCTCGGAGCAAGGAATAAAAAGCTGGCTCTGGAGCTGTATCACGATTTGCTTGCCGTAAGAGAGAAGCCGATGACGGTACTGTATCTCATGGTTCGCCAGTGTAACATGATACTGCAGGCAGCGGAGATGAACAGGCAGGGACTTGACCGTTCCACTATTGCATCCAAAGCGGGAATGCCTCCTTTTGCGGTAGGAAAATGCCTTTCTCAGGCAAAGAACTTTACGAAAGACCAGCTCCTTCATCTGATTACCTACGGAACAGAGCTTGAGGAGCAGATTAAAACAGGACGTATCGACGAGCGTATTGCAGTGGAGCTTTTCTTACTCACCGCTGTCGGTGCATAAACAGAGGGTAATACAGCGTAAGCTGTTACCATAGATTATACGGAGACGTATCGAAGAGGCCGTAACGAGACTGACTCGAAATCAGTTTGCCTGCAAGGGCACGAGGGTTCGAATCCCTCCGTCTCCGCTGGGAATGATTATGGACTTGCCATTTGGCAGGTCCTTTTGTTATGGTTAGGATTGCCTTAGATATTCCCATTGTAATTTTTCCGAAAGTGTGTTAGTATAAGCAAAATAAGTCGGCTTGGCGGAGGTACTTATCATGAAAGCAATGTTAACCAGCTCCCTTGGAGGGTCATTTAAGGTGAACGGAATCAGAGTGCCGGATGTTTTGCTTCAACAGAACGGGTTGTTGGACAATCTGAAATCCATTTGGATACAGGATGCAAGAGTGTTGATTATTTGTGCGAATCCGGATAACCATGAGAAGAATGACGGGGTATATGCTTGTTTGAAAGAGGCTCTTCCCATGAGTGGGCTGAGCGTATCCTATATTGCGCAGTGTGATGATAGGAATCCGGAGATAATTGAAAGCTTGCCGGAGATGGATGTGATTATTTTGGCAGGGGGACATGTGCCTACACAAAATAGGTTTATGAAGCAGCTTCGTCTGAAGGAACGGTTGACAGAGTTTAAGGGGATTTTGGTGGCTTGGAGTGCCGGTTCCATGAATTGCGCGGAGGTTGTTTATGCCGGACCGGAGCTGGAAGGAGAAGCCGTTGACCCGCTTTACGAACGGTGGATTCCGGGACTTGGCATAACAAAGGTAAATATGTATCCCCATTTTCAAAAGCTCAGAGACGAGTATTTGGACGGAATGCGTATTATCGAGGATATCACCTTTGGGGATAGTGTGGGTCATGAAATCATAGCAATGAATGATGGCAGTTATCTTATGATTGATGATGGGAAAACGACGCTGTACGGGGAAGCGTATCGGATTAAGGATAGACATCTTGTACAGATATGCAGGGATGGAGAATTTATAAACTTGTAATTTTGAAGCACTGCATACAAACGGTGCGAATTGTTTTGTGGATGAACTTCCGGGAAGGCAGGTTCTTAGATAGGTCATCGAATGAATCTACAAAAGCTTCCTAATGGTTATCCCTTCTTAACCCTCACTTAACTTCCCCTCAATTGTCCCTCCACCCCTTCCATGCTATAATAAAGCCATAGGATCCTATTCGAAACAAAAAGTGAAAACAAGTTGAAGAAAAGGAGATTGAGACTATGGCGGTTGAGACTTTTGGAAAGAAAATTTGCCGGTTGCGGAAGCACGCAAATATGACACAGAGGGAGCTGGCGGGGCTGCTGGGAATTTCGGAGCCGGCGGTGTGCAAATGGGAGACGGACAGCTCCATGCCGGATATTATGCTGCTGGCACCTCTTGCGCGGGCGTTGCATACGGATTTAAACACGTTGTTGTCCTATGAGGAAGCGATTTCTCCGGAACAAGTGAAGGAGTTTGCGGATGCCGCAGCGGATATCGGTGAGACCGGGGGAACCGGGGCAGAGACGCTGTACTGGAAGGAAAGGCTTCGGGAGTATCCCAACTCCGAATTACTGGCGATGGCATGCGTGAAGCGGCTCATGAAGCAGCAGGTGCAGAAAGCGGAGACCAAGGAGCAGATGGAGCTTCTGGAGGAGCTTCTTCTTACGCTGGGCAAGTCCGAAGCGGTGGAGCTGAAGCTTGAAGCGCAGCGCTATCTGGCAAGTTTTTATATCACAAGTCAGAGGTTTGAGGAGGCGGAAAGCGTTCTTGCCACACTACCGGATTGTGATTTTAATTCGAGACATTTACATGCGTTGCTTTTGTATGCGAAAAAGGAGTATGTGGCCGGGCGGAAGGAATGCGAGCAGTTCCTGTTTGAGTGTGTGCAAAATGTGTTGATTTGTCTGTCACGGTTGACCGGAATTGCGGCAGCGGCGAAGGATACGGAAAAAGAGCGCCTCTATGGAGAAATGATGTGCCGTCTGGAAAAGGAATTCGGAATTCCGTTCTACCGTGGGGCAACGCAGATGATAGACTACTATTTGTGTTCCGGTGAGGAAGAAGAGGCTGTAAATTGTTTTGAAGCATATGTAGAAAATATATTGAATGTCGAGGAACGCTTGAAGGCTTCCCCGTTCTTCTGCGATTTGGGAGAGGATATCCGGTTCATCTCAAACGGTGCGTTGGTGAGCCTTGCGACGTTCCGGGAAGAGGCGTGTAAGGTACTGCGGAATCCGGGGTATTTGAAGCAGATTCGTGGGGATGAGAGGGTGAAGGTGAGTATGGAGAAGGTGCAGGCGTATCGGGAGGCAAATAGACAGTAGATAATTTCGGCGGGAAGCAATTCCCGCCAATTTTTATATTCGGACTGAAATGAGGCTGTGATTCTCCGTTCCTAAAGAATTCGAACCCTCCGTCTCCGTCAGGAACGACTATGGACTTGCCATTTGGCAGGTCCTTTTGGTTTGGGACAATATTTTTATTGGAGTGTTCCTAGCGATTGGAGTGTATCTGATTGTCCAGGGAATAAGATGCAACATAGCAACAAAAGGAAAGCTAAGACAACTTTCTGATTATGATGCGAAAACGATTCATTTAAGTTATGGAGACATGAGCTATGTTGATAAGGGGAGTGGTGAAATAATCTTATCTGTTCATGGTATCTTCGGAGGCTATGATCAGGCATATGATACTTGTAAGGATTATGCTTCCGGGTACAGAATACTTGCACCATCGAGGTTTGGATATTTGGGCAGCGATATTCTCGGAAGAGGAACCCCTGCCGAACAGGCAGCCGCATATGTTGAGCTTCTGGACCAATTAAAAATTGACAAGGTATTTGTACTTGCCACTTCAGCCGGAGGCAGCATTGCGATACGCTTTGCACTGGATTATCCGGAAAGAACAAAAGGACTGATATTGTATTGTTCTGCAATGCCGCCTGCCGCAAAACCTGTAAAATATGCGGAATATGCCGGCCCACCGGCTTTTCTGTGTAACGATTATGCTATGTTTTTGATGAATCCGTTATTTGAACCTGTCATGGGGATGGCTTCATCAACAATTTACGGTATGCTTCCTGTTGGAGAACGTAAGGTGGGTGTGATTTTGGATGCTTCCGTCACAAATCCCGATATGGCGAGAAATTATGATTCTTATAGAGTCGAGGACCTTCAGGTGCCAACACTTATTTTGCATGCGAAGGATGATAAACTGGCAAGCTTCGAGGAGGTGGAAAAAGCTCTGGACAGATTTCCGAATTGCACCCTTGTTTCTTTTGAAACGGGCGGGCATCTGATGACGGGGCACGAAGCAGAAGTAAAAAAGGCAGTGATGGAGTTTATTAAGGGAAACGCTGATTAAAGCGTTTCCGCGCCGAATTTGCGTAGCGAAGCTACATTTTCTACTGCAAATTCGTGCGATCCGCCGGAGGCTTCTAAGGAAGCACTGAATGAATCAGTGCTTCCCTTTTTGGTTACAATGCCGGAAAACTGGATGCCTGGCAGAATGTTGTACTGTATATTACAGGCTTAGTTCTTGACTGCGTATCTGTCACAATTCTTGGAATAGGGAAATGGGTAGACCGAAGAGGGAAAAAGTAGCTAAGCGAATATGAACTGGTTCGGATTTCAGAAGGGCTGAAATTTTGTAATGTATATTGCCTGCCATATACATTCTGTGTTATATTTTATATAGAATCCTGAATGGCTTCGTTCAGATGAAAGGGGTAGAAAATGAAAAAGAATCACTTATGAAAACAAAAGAAATTCAAATTATCCGTCTGTCTGACCGACCGGAGTTAAAGGACCGGATGGCACAGTGGTTTCATGATATGAAGGCAGCAAGAATTCAGACGCTTTATCTTGTGACAGACCACACCGGCTTTTAAGAAAAGTATGGCTGGGAATTTCTTTGCATGGTAAAGGAAGAGAGGGGGAGCAGCTTGAAACCGGTAAATATTTTTGCACTTACACGGACAGTAAACTCCAAATTGACACGCAGGCTGGAAAAGCAGATGTCGGAAAGAAATTATTTTCTGAGGGTAAAGGACTGGGAAGTGAAGGGTCTGAAGCTGCTGTCCGAGAAGCTTTTTGAGACGACGGGTGAATATGAGAAACTGTATTTTTATTATTCCTTCCAGATTCCGAAGCTCGGGAAGGAATTTGATCTGCTTCAGATTACAGAGGATCGTGTAATCAACATTGAACTTAAAAGCGGGGAAGTTTCTGATGAAAAGGTGAGAAATCAGCTGCGGCTGAACCGGCAGTATCTTGCCATGCTTGGAAAGACCATTCATTCCTATACCTTTATCAGTAGCGAAAATCGTCTTGTACGGCTTACCAAAAGCGAACGGCTGGTGGAAGAACAGTGGGAAAACCTCGGAAATGACTTGAAGGCAATAGCAGAGTGCTATAGAAATGATGTGGAAGCCCTGTTTCGTGAGGATAGGTATCTGATTTCTCCACTGACCGATCCGGACCGCTTCCTTCGCAGGGATTATTTCCTTACCTCACAGCAGAGAGATATCCGGGGGAAAATCTTGAAAAGCGTTGCGGAAGAGCAGTGCTTATTTCAAGGCTTTACAGGGCTTCCGGGAACCGGAAAAACAATGCTGCTTTACGATATTGCCATGCAGCTTTCCAAATATGAAAAGGTATGTGTACTTCATTTTGGAACCTCTCCGGCGGAACTGAAGCGTCTGGATGCCCTGCTGAAACGAATTGATTTTTATTATTGCCGGAAAGAAGAGCCAAAGCAGGAACTGTACCAAAAGCTTTCCGGGTGTGCCGCAATTTGTGTGGATGAGGGCCACCGGATGTATCCGGAGACAATCCTTTGGCTGGCAGAATATGCAGGTGAAAAGCACATTCCTGTTATTTTTTCTTATGATCTGGAAGAGGCAATCAGTCCTTTGGAACGGGACTTGAATCCGGCGTCAAACATCGAGCAGCTGCCGGGGTATGTGAAATACCGTCTGACAAACCGGATAAGGACAAATTCAGAGCTTTCCTCGTTTATTCAAATGATGATGCATATGTCACGCAGCTGTTGGAGAAAAGAGTTTCGTTCGGTTTCGGTCACTTATGCAAATGACCGTGCAGAGGCAGAGGTGTTCTTAAGGGATTTTCAAAAAAACGGATATGTTTTCATTGACTCCGACAAAGCTTTCAGCAAGGAGTTTGAACGGGTTGTCATGCTGGTAGGGGAATCCTTTTATTATGATGAAGAAGGGTATCTGCGCGCCAAAACCGAATCCGGCGCTGAGTCTGCCGTGCGCACTCTGTTTCAAGGTCTCTGTCGCGCAAAAAACGCTCTTGCCGTTGTAATCAGGAACAACGAGGCGGTGTTTGAGAAGCTGCTTGAAATCATGCAGGGGAAGGAATGAAGCTTATTTTGAGTGATTTGTTGCTTGAAAGGAACACCATTTTATAATGTGTCAAAAGGAGAACGGAAACAATGCTTGACAGACTTTATGCGATTCGATATGGAAAAGGTTTTAAATATGGAGGACCTGAGTTTGCCTTTCTGTATTATCTTGCTAAGGTAGGGGATAAATGGGTTCTGATTGATACCGGATTTTCTTCGTCAAATCTTGCGAGGAATATGGGGATTACAATGCTTCCGATAAGAAATGAAATTCAAGCGATCGTAATGCCGGAGCAGATTAGTGATATTCTCATAACTCACAGTCACTGGGATCATATTGATGATATAGATAAGTATACAAAAGCGCGAATTTATCTGTCTCAGAAGACCTTTGATAAGGCAGTGTCGGAGAATTGTGAGAGTACGCGCAAATGCCTGCACAATGCGAAGGCAAATAACCGTGTTTGTATTATCGCTTCAGGTATGAAGCTGTTGGACACATTCACATATGAAGAGGTTTGTGGTCACGCTGAGGATTCGGGAGTTTTCTTTTTTGAGCATGGAGATTCGAAGTACTGCATTACCGGAGACGAGTGCTTTTCAATAGACTATTTTGTGAAAAACATTGCAATCGATAATGCGTATGATGTTGGGAAAAATGTGCGGTTTACAAACAGATATAATGAGGCGGGTGTAATTCCGCTTCCGTCTCATGATGGGTCGGTTTTGCTTCGATACGGGCAGGTATCGGAGAACATTGCCCGGATTGTTGTGTAGGTGAAAGAAGGCGATTGGCATGAAAACTATACGCCGTGATAAAATGGAAATGTTGACTAAGATGGAGTTAATCATTTATGAGCAGGCATGATGTGCCTGCGGAAAGGGTGCTATGTTAAAATTAAAATATTTATTTGAAAACTTTGAACTGGCAAGGAAATGCCTTGAACTTTATGAATACGACAAAGAATCCATTGATGAAATGTTATCGTATTACTTGAAGAGATTGGCGACAGGCTTAGGGAGTATGATGCACCGGAACAGGTTAAGGCAGAATTTACGTCCGTGCGAGTGAAATTGGAACAGCTTACAGTCTCTCCTAGTAGTTACGGTGTAATCCATTACGATTTTGAGCCTGACAATGTATTTTATGATGAGGAAACGGATAAATTCAGTGTAATCGATTTTGATGATGCAATCCGGTGCTGGTATGCGATTGATGTCGTAAGAGCGATTGATGCACTTGATGATGTTATAAAGGAGTCAGATTATAAAGAGGCAGAACGCTGTTTTATACAGGGATACCGGAGTGTTACGTCTTTTACTGAAGAACAGATGCAAACATTACCGCTCATGAGGAGGCTTGTTCATTTACAGGAATACTCTACATTACTGTATGTGATGAGCGAGCCTGTTGCCGAAAAGCCGGATTGGATGAACGAATTGACAGATAAGCTTAAGTTTAAGCTCAGACAGCTGGAAAAGTCTATGAGCGGAGTTTTATCCGATTAATCATTTCTTGTGGAAACTAAATATATAGGTTCATATGAAAAAGAGGATTATTATCGTTGGGCAATAATTGATAAAGAATCAGATGAGTGTATAGGTCAGATTGCATTTTTTTTAGTTGATAATAAAAATCACTTTGCAGAGATAGAATACTGTATTGGCTCGGTCTTTCAATGTAAAGGGTTTGCCACGGAAGCTACAAAAGCTACAAAAGCTGTTATAGCTTATGGATTTGAAAACATTAATTTGCATAAAGTTCAGATTTGCACAAAAAACATTAATATTCCTTCTAAAAGAGTAATTGAAAAATGTGGTTTTACATATGAAGGTACATTAAGAGACTATTTCTTCATGGATGAGAGGTATGTCGAACGATTATATTTTTCAATTTTAAGAAATGAGTATAAAGCATGTATACTTTGACTCCGGTTAATGAATAAGTGGGTTGCGATTTTGGAGGTGATTACAGCATGGTTTTTTCCCTTGTACAAGCAGATAAAGATTTATTTGCCATTTATCAAACTATGTATTCAAAAGCTGATATTGAAATGTGGTATGACTGGAACAGACAACTTGACGACACGAAATGGACCGATCAATGTTTTTTTGTTATGTTGGATGGGAAAAAGGTGGGTGGTGTTATTATCACTGATCATGCAATTTCGTACCCTTTCCTAATTTCACCATTTTGCGAAAGGGTAAAGTTTTGGTCTTTTATTTTAAATCATTACCAGCGTGATAATATTAAAGGGGTTTTAGCAGAAGATGTGAGAACATTATTAATGTTTGATTATAAAATCGAAACCGTAAATCAAGTGATGTGCCGCCCTACGGATGTACTCAAATTTGATTTGCCGGATAACTTTATTTGCCGTTCCTTTGACATGAATATAGAATCCGATGAAATAGGGAATGTAATAATTAATGGCTATAAGGGCAGTATTTGTGATGAAATAAATGGGGCAGCAACACTAAAATCAGCGATTGATGATGTGAAAAATGTACTCAGCATATATTCGCACAAAAACTTTTCTCAGATTATTGCAGAAAAAGCAACGAACAAAATCGTTGCAGTATGTTTGGCGGGAATCGGTGAAAATTACACCCATAATTATGTAGAAATTGCAGATATATGCGTTCTGCCCGAATTCAGAGGAATCGGATTAGCCAGATATTTGATTGGACGCGTTATTACAGATTCATATGGTATATCACCATTTGTGAAGTTGTTTCTTTATGTCGGTAATAATGCTGAATACTTATATCATAAAATGGGCTTTATATCTGGACCGCAATTTACAAACATGACCAAGAGGAGAAAATGTATTTGAAAAAATAAATGACGAAAATCCAAAGCAGGGTGCTTCAGCCGACGAGAAAGTGGCAAAACCGCCTTTCTAAACTCTCGGTTTAGGTGTTAATCAGTATTCTTAACCTATCATGTATTCCTGTTTCATACATGATAGGTTATTATATACTTATAGTACAGCGGTTGGTTTGTTTCCCAGGACAAAACTGATTGGTACTATGAAGAATGATAACTGCTAAGCAGCGGAAAGTTAAGAAGGAGCTGGTGTCTATATGAATCATGATAGAATTGGGAAAAAATAGTTTTACTAAGAAAAGAACATGGCTATACGCAAGAGGGATTGGCGGAATTGGTAGGGGTATCGCCACAAGCCATTTCAAAATGGGAAAATGGAAAAGCACTACCTGAAACAACTTTATTGCCTATTCTGGCGAAATCATTACATACAAGTATTGATAATCTACTGAATCAAAATGATTTTCAGATTTTATCGGCTTATTATGGAGATGGTATTAGTAGTACAGATGTAACAAGCCGACTTAACAGACTGGTTCAGAATGACAGATTAATCATCGACGTAAATGAACAGGTATTGGATTGTCAGGGAACAGAGGAACGTCCGGCATTTCTGATTGTTAAATATCAGATGGGTGACAGCATTTCTTACGTTTTCGCCAAAGAAAAAGACCAATTACTGATAGATGCGGCAACCGAAGGAATAACTCCATTGGTACATGAAGAAAAAATCAGGATTGTTGCAGCAGTATATGGTACGAGATATAGGTTCCATAATGTATTATCAAAAATAGAGCATTATAAGTTTTTTGAGTGGGACGGATATTCGGCTGATCAAGAGACATTTCCCAGCAATCCCGCCAATGATGGGAAGGAATATCTGACATTGGTGTATCTGAATCAGAATGGTATACATATTGTCACCTGCGAAGAAGGGGAGAGTCTGAAGTATACAGCCGATAAATGTAATTTATTTCGCAAGAGAGCAAGTGGAGAATATTATTTACCCAATGTGCCAGAGCTTCCTGCGTTTGGGAAGGGAAATGAATGTTCATGGGCGGCAGCCCTTACTGCGGCACTTCAAGTCATGGGAAATGCAGTTGATTACAATCAGGTCATGGGTGTGTCGGGAGCATGTTACAGATTAGCATTTTGCGTACCGGATTGGGATTATAGTTCTGTGGACGGCTTAGTGGTATATGATTTTGCAGGACCGGCTTATGAGGCTTTTGGTTATAAGGTGTGCTTCGAAGAACGTATGGAAAAGGAACAGCGTATCTCTGTAAGAAAGAAAATTGTAGAAAGCATATCAGAGAATAAGCCTGTTCTTGCAATCAACTTGAGAGTGGCTCCGGAGTGGGGGATTATCTGTGGATATAAGGAATCAGGCGCTGAGTTGTTCTGTAGGACAAAATATGACCGTGAGATAATCGATAGTGAAGAGTACCAATCAGACAAGCCGAATGAATATGATTATTTATATGTTGACAACTGGCCCTTTATTATTTCATATTTCGCAGAGAAGGGTGATTTGCCTGCGGAGAAAGAAAATCTGCTTAAATCATTACAGATCTTGATTGACTGTAATAAGCAGGGAACCGTTCGAGGGTATGCAACCGGAGGTGAAGCATACAAGGTGTGGGCAGAAGAATTACAGCAGGCTACCTGGTATACTGAGCACGATGATGAATCTCTATTCCGTAGATTTTCCGTAAATCAGTTCTGCGTTCTGGCACTTTGTGATGCCAGAAGGGCAGCAGCTTCGTACCTTGCATCAAGCAAACAGTTGTTGCCGGAGCATTCAGATGAGATAACACAAATTGCTTCGTATTTTGAAGAGGTATCAACGCTTGCAGATACGATTAAAAATATGGTTGGTCTGGAAAAAGTAGTTGAGGTGGCAGAGGTTCGTGCTTTCTGGACAAATGAGAAGAGGAATGCCCAGGCAGATATATTATTAAAGATGCGTGAACTTGAATGGAAGGCAATACAAATAGCAACTGAAGTGTGTGATAATGTTCCGGAAAATGAGGTAGAAGATTATGGTAAAAAATGATAATGCACATTCTGTAAGAATGGTTGGAAGTCTGACAAAAACAGTTGGGAATATTGTAGCAAAAGAATTTGAAGAGAAATTTCCGTTGTCAAAAAGCGCCAATATAGAGAAGAAATTTAGGTGGGCGAAGAATACTTGCGATTTTCTTGAAGAGCGCTTTGATACAGAAACCATTATAGAGATTAGAAAAAAATGTAGATGTAATGACGGCAAGGCGGTAGCAGATAAGATTTTAAAGTATTTAAATAGATCGGATAACATGAAAGATTTTGTAAATTCTTTTAATGCAAATGAAACATTTGCTACCATGGAATACATATCTGAGAATAAAATTCGGTTTTGTTATCCGGAATGTTACTGTGCTTGTGTAAAAAGGATATCGGAAAAAATGTCAAAAACGTGGTGCTATTGTACATTGGGAAATGCCGAAGGGATATTTAAAGAAGTGTTTAAAAAAGACATAAAGGTTTCTTTGCTGGAAAGTATCAAGTCAGGTGGAAATAGATGTGTTATTGAGGTGAGTTGGTAAGTATGTCTAGATTGTTTGTTCCTGCAAAAATGTATTTAAGTCGAAGGGACATATAATTTTGCTCCAATTACTTGGGCTGGTCAAATAATCATCGACATCCGGCTCCATACACGATATAATGAAGACGAAGTGAGGATTTGCAAGCTTGCTTGCAAAATCCGAGCGCAGTGAAAGATCATGAACGAAGTTCATGATATAATAGGTTCATATAAGGTCGACGGGAAAAGAGTTCCATCTGTTCTGCTTTCGGATAACGGCCATTGAACTTGGAAAGGAAAATACATAAAGAGAATGAAGTTATATCACTACTATGATAAGAATATGGGACCATTTAAGAATTTATCAGAGCTATCCTATGATGAGGCTAATGCAATCATCTCCAAAATAAAGGTGTTAAAACCAAATACACAATGTGCCAAACGTGATTCTGAGTACATGTTTCGAAGACATATGTATGAAGATATTATGAGAAAAGAATTCGCAAAAAAGGGTGGAGTAATGAAAAGGAATACTCCCCATTATATGGTTGTTGAGCAGTGCGAATGGTTAATGTCATGGTTTGAAAATCCCGGCTATATTGAAATTCCGATTGAAAAATTTGACTTACAGTCAGTCTCTTTTACATATGGAGATTCCCATCCGACATTCAGCCCGTGGCCAAGAGAGGATGATTGGAAAGAATACCGAAGAAAAATCTATACTTATGATGAGATTGTCGGATTAA
The DNA here is from genome assembly GCA_029099805.1 of Lachnospiraceae bacterium. Lineage (GTDB taxonomy): Bacteria > Bacillota > Clostridia > Lachnospirales > Lachnospiraceae > SIG307. The sequence continues at coordinate 2,533 of JAQXOR010000122.1, read as the reverse complement.
TCAAGAAGTATGATTTACCGCAAAATTGGAACAATGAAGGAAAATTCGGACCCGAAAGATATATCGAAGCGCAAATATGGAGTGATGCGACCATAGAAAACTATTTAGGCAATAGCAGTATGGAGGATTTCTTAGAGGGAGAAGTATAGCAATCATAAGGAGATACATACAGATATGACACCAAAGTATAAAAGAACATTGACCGCCTGTTATTTTGGCTTTATCACACAGGCAATATCAGCGAATTTTGCACCGTTATTGTTTTTGATTCTACATAAGGAGTATGCGATTTCGCTTGGAAAGATTGCTTCGATTCCGACAGCGTTTTTTTTAACGCAGCTGCTTGTCGATTTATTTTGTGCGAAATTTGTAGATAAAATCGGATATCGAAGGTGCATTGTGGCATCGGAGGTGCTGTCAGCTGCCGGATTAATCGGGCTTGCTGTGTTACCGGAAGGTTTACCTGACCCATATACCGGAATCATAATCAGTGTCATCATTTATGCAATAGGAAGCGGACTGATTGAGGTACTTGGAAGCCCTATCGTAGAGGCTTGTCCGTTTGAAAATAAGGACAGTGTGATGAGCCTGCTGCATTCGTTTTATTGCTGGGGGAGTGTTGGTGTAATTCTGGTTTCAACATGCTTCTTCATGCTTTTTGGAACGAGACATTGGCGTATTCTGGCTTGTTTATGGGCTCTGCTTCCGCTTTATAATATCTATAATTTTATGACTTGTCCGATTGAGCGGCTTACGGAGGAAGGAAAGGGACTCGGTATCGGAAAGTTACTTAAAATACCGATGTTCTGGGCTTCTATCATACTGATGGTCTGTGCCGGTGCAAGTGAGCTGTCTATGGCACAATGGGCATCTGCTTATGTTGAATCGGCACTCGGCTTTTCTAAGAGTATCGGGGATATTGCCGGACCTTGTCTGTTTGCGGTTGCAATGGGAATCTGTCGTGTATTTTACGGAAAGTACGGTGAAAAGCTTGATTTGATGAAATTTATGATAGGTTCCGGGGCATTATGTTTAGTCTGCTATCTGCTTGCTGCACTTGGAGGAAGTCCGGTGCTTGGGCTGATAGGCTGCATTGTCTGCGGCTTCTCGGTAGGGATTATGTGGCCGGGGACAATCAGTATTTCATCAAAAAGAATTCCTCTCGGAGGAACGGCTATGTTTGCATTGCTTGCAATGGCAGGAGATATGGGAGGCGCTGTCGGTCCCGGAATCGTAGGGATTGTAACGCAGAGCTCCGGGGATGACCTGAAGGCCGGAATGCTTGCCGGAAGTATTTTTCCGGTAGTGCTTGTTCTTTCTATATGCGTACTCAAGGTAATGGAAAAGAAAAAGAATAAATGTTGAAGTTACTAAGGACTGTAGTTCTAAAATTAGGAGGATAAGGCTATGATTTATATTCCGGAAAAAATAAAGGATATTGTAGGTAATCAGCCATATACAAGAAATACTGTCGGGATGTCTGGCTCGGATGTGCTTATTTTTCCAAAGCATGTTTTAAAGCTTCAGAAGCGAACGGCAGAAACCGATAATGAGCATGATATTGTAACATGGTTAAGCGGCAGAGTACCGGTTCCGGAGATACCGGAGTACGTTGTAGAAAATGAAACAGCATACACGCTTATGACAAGAGTGAACGGGAAAATGTTGTGCGAGGAAGAATTCCTAACTAACCCTGAAAAGCTTATAAAGATTGTGGCGGAGGGGATGAAGCTGCTTTGGAGCGTTGATGTCTCTGAATGTCCGCTTCGCACCAGCCGTCTGGAGGAACGATTAAAAGCTGCCCGTTATAATGTGGAAAACGGTATGGTTGATTTAGACAATGTGGAACCGGAAACCTTTGGACCGAATGGCTTTTCCAACCCGGAGGATCTGCTCATCTGGTTGGAGCAGAATCGCCCGGAGGAAGATATCGTGTTGACACACGGAGACTTTTGTCTGCCGAACATCTTTGTCGATAATAACAAGGTGAGCGGTTTCATTGATCTCGGTAAAATGGGACCTGCGGACAGATGGCAGGACATAGCGATTGCTCTTAGAAGTATGGAGCATAATTTTTCGGGAAGGTATAACAACGGGAAAGCCTACTATAGGTTTGAACCTCAGATGTTACTTAATGAACTGGGTGTCGAAATGGATGAGGCAAAGAATAGGTATTATATGCTGTTAGATGAGCTCTTTTAGTGAAAAATACCGAATTATCGGCGGCATTTTATGCTGGTCTTGCCAAGTAATATCCTTGGAAAAGGTCTGCCCCCATCGACACTAAACAATCAAATTCTTCCTTCGTTTCTACACCTTCTGCAACAACCTTTTTGCCCATTGCATGCATCTTCTCAATGATATCCTTACAGTTCGCCTGTTTATTAACGTCCTGGTCAAGTCCGGATAATAGCGACCTGTCTATCTTTACTATTTGAGGTTCCCAAAGTTTAACCATATCCATATCATTGAAGCCAACTCCGTAATCATCCAGTGCAAGCTGTGAATTGCCGACTAATGCATGTTCCTTCTT
>JAQXOR010000121.1 GCA_029099805.1 Lachnospiraceae bacterium | reverse complement strand
AAATTTGATACAAAGGTACAGCATTTAAAGTATAAGGTTCTGCGTGAGGTCGCTCGCCAGGCGTGGAATGACACATTGTTGGAAAACGTACTGGAAATTCCGAAAACGATTGTTCCTGGAAAGACGCCGACGATGCGTTGCTGCGTTTATAAGGAGCGTGCAATTTTAGCCGAGCGTGTCAAGATTGCCATGGGCGGAAACAAGGATAACCCGAATGTGATTGAGGTAATTGATATTGCGTGTGATGAGTGTCCGGCAGCGGGCTATGAGGTAACCGGCTCCTGCCGCGGCTGTCTGGCACACCGCTGTGAGGATGTCTGTCCGAGAGGTGCAATCTCCTTTGACCATAATCATGTGGCACATATTGACAAGTCTAAGTGTATCGAATGCGGACAGTGTTCAAAGGTATGTCCGTATACTGCAATAGTAAACAGGAAGCGCCCGTGTCAGAATGCCTGCAAGATAAAAGCGATTTCAATTAATGAGGACAATGCTGCTTCGATTGATAATAGCAAGTGTATTTCCTGCGGAGCCTGTGTATATCAGTGTCCGTTCGGCGCAATTATGGATAAATCCTTTATTCTAAATGTAGTGGATTTATTGAAAAAGAGTGAGCAGGGAAAGAACTACAAGCTGTATGCGGTGGTGGCACCGTCGATTTCCAGTCAGTTTACCTATGCAAAGCTCGGACAGGTGATTACCGGCCTTAAGGAGCTTGGCTTCCATACGGTAGTAGAGGCTGCGTTGGGCGGTGATTTGGTGGCAATGAAGGAATCCAGAGAGCTTGTGGAGAAAGGCTTTTTGACCAGCTCCTGCTGTCCGGCATTTGTAGCGTACATAAAGTCTGAATTCCCGGATTTGGTGCCGTTTATTTCCCATAACCTGTCACCGATGGCTGCTATCGGCGAGTATATCAAGAAAACCAGCGAAAATGCAAAGGTAGTTTTTATCGGACCGTGTACTTCAAAGAAGATGGAAGCACAGCTTGAGTCTGTTAAGCCTCACGTGGATGCGGTGCTGACCTTTGAGGAACTGCAGGCATTGTTTGACAGCCGCGATATTGACATTACGACTCTGGAAGAGGGGGTTCTTGATAATGCATCCTATTTCGGGAGAATCTTTGCCAGAAGCGGAGGACTGTCCGATGCAGTGACTGAGGCATTAAAGGAGCAGGGAATGGAAGGCTTCCCGTTAAAGGCAACAGTCTGTGACGGTATTGAGGCATGTCGTGTAGCCCTGTTAAAGAAAAATAAAAATGTACTGGATGCAAACTTTATCGAAGGTATGGCATGTGCCGGCGGATGTATCGGCGGTGCGGGCTGCCTGACTCACGGAGAAAAGAATAAGGCAGAGGTAGATAAATACGGACGGGAAGCGATGGAAAAATCAATTTCCGATGCTGTTTCCGTACTGAAGTAGGTGCCTTGCATGTAAATAAGCAGCCGGTGACTTATCTGTGTTCAAAGCGTAACGCTTCGTCAGGATGGATAAGTTACCGGCTGCTTTTGATTTGAAAAAAGGAGACTTATGGAGCTTTTCAGAGGATAGGATCTTTAGTAGCCCCATTTGAGTTCCGTCATCAAGTCCAGCTTCTTTTGCTCCCGAAAGGTGCCGTCTGTGTTAAAAATGTTGGCGTAGAACCGGCAGAGGGCGGCATATTTCGTGTCCAGGCGTCCTGATTCGATTCCATCTTTTATAACAGGAGTATAAGAGTAGTCCGAGTCAATGATATCTTTGGTAAACCAGCAGACGGTGCCGTCTGTTACATACACTTCATCTCCGACGGAGCCTGCTACGGAGTAGAATTCCTTTGGGGTGCCGGAGTCCGGTTCACAGACCAGAAGAACTGCGGTAAACTGCTTCCGGAACAGGGCGAGTAATTCTTCGTCGGAGATGGCTTCATCGGCATACCGGGTATCAGCCAGTGTTGACTTTAACATAAAAATATTACGCTGACGAAAATCCTTGACTTTTTCCGGTGCTTTTGGAGTGGAGTAGCCGGAAATGTATACGATGCCGTCATATTCAGAAAGATCGGAAATGTAAAAATCACTTTCCTCACTGTCATATCGAAAATCTCCCACAATGTTTCCCTCAAAGTCCAGCTTCACAACCCTGGAGAATTCTATGGTAACATAGCTGGACAGGTGTAGCAGGTAGCCTGTCTCGGACGGTGTAACATGTTCAATGGCATGGTCATTTATTTCAAGAAGCTTCGAAAATACAGGCTTGCCGTCTTTATCATACTTGTTCACACAGAGGGATATTTCGTTGTTATTGCCGCAACGTCCGAATGCCATGTAAGTGCCGTCCGAATTGCGGAGAACCTTTTGAATCTGGTCAAAGTCGGAGCTGTTGTTTTGTACGACTTCCCAGAGAATCGTGCCGTCGACGTCCAGCGCAACCAGTCTTGCGGTTTTGTCGGTTATGTCGGACGTATAGGGTTGCGTTCCGTAAACGAGAACCGGGTCTTCTTCCGATTCGGTGTTGCAGTAATAGCCGTTGATGGAAAAATCGGTAAAGTCAATCTCCCATATTTTTTCGTTGTTCCGGTATTTTGTGAAGGTGCTTTTCTCAAAGACCTCCTTTTTGGTTCCTTCGATTGGAGCAAACACAGAAGCATACTCATAATAAAGAGGTGTTTTATAGTCGGAAATCGAGGTGCTCGGCATTGTAGTATCCCATTCTGTTTCATCTCCCGAAATTTCATGGCCCGGAATGATATCCGGTCTGCTGTTTAAAATAACGTTGGTCGTCAAGTCGTTAGCGAAGGAAAAGGTGAAGAAATCACGGTACACCTTTTTGAGTTCTGTTTTGGTGAGTCCCTTTGTCGAAAGGTTATTGTCGTAGAAAAACGCTAACGCATTTTTATATTCTTTTTGCGATGCGGCATAGGCATAGGTGCCGACTCCCGCTCCAAGAAGCAGTATCGAGCAGACGGCAGCGGCTGCTATACGCCGGAGAGTTTTACGGGTGTTTGTTTTGTTTCTGGAAATGCGTGCGGTATCTGCAAGGCAGACACCGGTTTTTTCCGCTACGATATGTCGGATATGCTGCACGGTTATATCGTCAGGTACGTCCGCCTGAAAGACATCCTCAGGAAGCAGATCCAGTTCCTCGGGTGTCATAGATTCAAGAATTTCATAAAGGGTTTTTTTCATATAGGTTCACCTCCCATAATACTGCGCAATTTTTGAATGGCTCTGTGGGTGCGCGTATCCACAGAGGATACGGTCATGTTCAGTCGGTTTGCAATTTCTTTTGAGGATTCGGACAAAAAATACTTTCGAAGTAAAATGATACTGTCCGGTTCTCCCAGAGCCTTGATTTCCCGAAGCAGGTTTTTGCGGAATTCCTTTGTAATCAGGGTATCCTCCAAAGAAAAGTCATCACTGCATGGTTCAGGTACGTTTTCTGCATCAAGAGACAGTGCAACCGTTTCTTTTTTACTGCTGCGCAGGCGGTCATACGCATTGTGCTTCGCGATAACACAAAGCCATGCCCGGATGCTGCCGGCAGATTTGTTATATTTGTCGAGGTCAAAGTAAAACTCGCTGAAGGTATCTGCAACGCAATGTTCGATATCTGCATTACAAAACGCCTGACCTGTCAGTGTATGTTTTACGATGGAGCAGACAAGTCCTGTGTACTGCTTCAGTAAAAGTGACATACCGGTATCGGCATCGGTCTTTAGTATATTTAGTAGTTCGTCGTCCTGCATCGTATGCCTCCCTGTCTGAATAGAATCGATTCATATAGTATTGCGCGCGGAAAGGGAAAATCTTACGGAGATTATTATTTTTTCTGAATATAACGAAGCGAGGGTGGTATAAGCAAGCCCGTTCATTCTCACTTCATTTCCAGTATATCATGTTTTTTGTGCTTTTGACCGATATATATAACAAAGGAAATAGGCAGTGACTTCAATAGCGTTATGGTTTCAATGTTCTGCATTGGGGCTGTAGCGCTTTACCTATCTTTTGCCTAAAATAACTTGACAATAAATCAACTTAATGGCTAAAATTGTTGCAAATAATAAAAAATTGTATTATAATTAGTGCAAAAGGCCTAAGAAGAGTTTGAAGAATCAATGGCATTCTTAAAATTAAGAGAAACAGGTAAATCTTTTGGAAACCCTGTCGGATGTTTCGGAGGAAAGAATGGAATTGGATGGCTTATTTCGATTTTCGGTAGACAATGCATTAGAACTTATCATCAGCTTTGATGAGAATGGCAGGATTACGTATGCGAATCCCTCGACCAATCAACTATTGGAATTTGAGGAAGGAATTTGCGGACATCAGATAGAGGACATTTTCCCTGTTGAGCTTGGAGCGGGGCATGAATATGACGGTTTTTTACATAAGCCCGGCGACAAGCTGCGGGACATGATGGCATACCGGAAAAACAAAACCTGTTTTCCGGTGAAGGGCAGACTGTATCTGTATCATGAACAAGGAGAAAAAAAGCAATATGTCTGTATTGCCTATAATTTCTCAAATGAGAGCTTCCTTGAAAAAAAAGCCAGTCTGGCGGGTCAGGAGGCAGAGGATGCCCTGAAGGTGAAATCCGAATTTGTTGCCAATGTTACGCATGAGCTTCGAACACCGGTCAATGGTATTTCCGGAAATGCAAGGGAGCTTCTTGCGATGGAAACGGATAAGGAAAAGAGAAAACGCCTGGAGCTGATAGAGCACGGCTGTCAGGATATGAATACACTGATTAACAGTATTCTGGATTTTTCGAAGCTGGAGGCAGGCAAATTTACACTGGAGCCGAGAAAGTTTGATTTCCGTGAAATGATGGAGTATGTCAAGGAAAACCACAGCAACCGGATTATGGAAAAAGGACTGGATTTTACGATTTCCATTTCATCGAAGATTCCGGAATATGTGATAGGAGATAAGTTAAGGATTGTTCAGATACTGAATAATCTGATATCCAATGCCTATAAATTTACTTCCGTCGGATGCATCCATGTGGAAGTGGTAAAAACCGCCCAGATTGATAACCGGATAGAATTATTTTTTATGGTAATCGATACCGGAATCGGTATTCCGAAGGACAAGCAGGACAAGCTGTTTCAGAGCTTTGTGCAGGCGGATGCTTCTATTTCCAGAAAATACGGAGGGACAGGCCTCGGTCTGAATATCTGCAAGCAGCTCACAGAGCTGATGGGGGGAAGTATTCATGTAGAAAGTGAATATGAAAAAGGAAGTACCTTTACGTTTCATATCTGGGTGGAGATTCCGGAGGAGGAAGCGGGGGCGGAGGGTGTAACGGAGCCGTCCGTTGACGAGGATACCCAGAGCCTGCTGAAAAAGCTGCAGAATATTTCAGAAGAAAGTGTAAGCAAAGAAATCTGGCAGTATGGTACGGCGGAAAACTACAATGAAGTCAAGAAAAAAATGTCCAAGCTGATTCTAAGTGTTGAGATGGAGAACTGGGAAAAGGCAGAAATGATGGCAGAATCAGTGAAATCTCTGCTTGGGGATGCACCGAGAGAAGTTAAAAGTGCAGCACTCCGGTTGAAAATGTCCGTACAAAAAGGAGATTACGGGAAAACCACGGAAGCATTTGAAGCGTTGCAGAGCATAATCACGGACCATGGAGGAAAATCGGATGGAACAGAAGATGAATAGTATGGTTCCCATAGTTCTGATTGCAGATGACGTGGAAGCAAACAGACTGCTGTTAAAGGACATCATCTCGGAAATGGGATGCCAGGCGGTGCTTGCCGAAAACGGGGTGCAGGCGCTCAAGCTTGCACAGCATATCAGACCGCAGCTGATTATTCTGGATATAGCAATGCCTGAAATGGACGGTTATGAAGCATGCAGGAAATTAAAGGAGAATATAGACACTAAGGAAATTCCGGTTATATTTATTTCTGCGCTTGATGAACCTAACGATATCGTGCGCGGTTTTTCCATCGGCGGGGAGGACTATATTGTCAAGCCTTTTATTTCGGAGGTCGTTACGGCAAGAGTCGGGTTGCATCTGAAATTGTATGAAGCAAACCGCCGGATGACGGAAATGAACCGACAGCTGCAGATATCCATCGGAGAGCAGCTGCAAAAAATGGAATTGGAACGAAGAAGTGTATTGTATGCGTTACTGAGAGTGGCAAGAGAAAATGCCTGTTATGACGAGGCATATATGGAACGGTTCAGCTACAACTGCCGTATACTGGCGGAGGCAATGCAGCTGTCTAAAAGCTATGAACATCTGATTTCCGACAGCTACATAGACACGATAGAGCTTGCGGCACCTCTTTGTGATCTCGGAAATCTGGCAATTCCGACTGATATTTTACAGAAGCAGGGAATATTAACGCAGGATGAAAAGAAGATTATGCAGACGCATACCAGCATTGGGGCGAGAATTCTGCGGGATGTGAAGGGAACCGGCACAGATAACAGAATGCTTCAGATGGCGGTAGATATTGCAAATTATCATCATGAGAATTGGGATGGAAGCGGATATCCGGAAGGAAGAAAGGGAGATGCGATTCCGCTTTCGGCACAGATTGTTGCAGTAACGAGTATATACTGCGCATTGACGGAGCACCGGACATACCGTCAATCCTTTAGCAGGGAAGAGGCGTTTCAAATCATGGAAGAGGATGAAAATAAGAAATTTTGTTCGGAAATTTTTTCCATTCTGAAAAAAGTAATGAGGCAGCTTCACTAGTGTGGCAGCCAAAAAGATGGGGGCAATATGACAGAAGAAGAATTTTTGCGGATTTGCCGTTTCTTAAAGAGCAGATACGGTATTGATATGAGCCGCAAAAAAGAAATTATGCAGGGAAAACTGGAAAACTATATTCGTATCGGTGGCTATGGAAGCTATCACGAATATATGAACTCGGTTGAGACGGATTGTACGGGGACGCTGGAAAGAGAGCTGGTCGATCTACTGACAACAAATCATACTTTCTTTATGAGAGAGTTTGAACATTTTGACTTTCTGCGAAAGGTTGTACTTCCGGAGCTAAAGCAAAAAGAAGAAAAGAGCAAGGATTTGTGTATCTGGTGCGGTGCGGCCTCTACCGGACAGGAGCCTTACATGCTGGCAATGCTTTTAAAAGATTATTTCGGGCTGGAGCATCAGCTTTGGGATACCAAGGTACTGGCGACAGATATTTCAACACAGGCATTGCGACAGGCGATGGAGGGACGATACACGGCAGAGCAGATCGAAGTACTGCCGGATGCATGGAAGCGCCGGTTTCTGCATTCCGCAGATCAGGGAGAGACGTTTGAAATTACAAAGGAAATCAAAGACGAAGTACTGTTCCGCCAGTTTAATCTGATGGATGTATTTCCGTTTAAACGAAAAATGCATATCGTTTTTTTGAGAAATGTTATGATATATTTTGATAAGAAAACAAAGACCGAATTGCTTCAAAAGGTGTATCAGAGCATGGAGCCGGGCGGATATTTGTTTATCGGAAGAACGGAAACCATCGACCGAGAGAGCGTTCCTTTTGAGTTAGTACAACCCTCAATTTTCCGGAAGCAGGAGGAGATGAAACAAAAATGCGTCAGATAAGGGTGTTGGTGGTAGAAGATTCTCTTGTATTCAGGGAGCTTCTTATTCAAAAGTTAAACGAAGATCCGGACATTCAGGTAGTGGCAACGGCGAAGGATCCCTTTGAAGCGAGGGATGCCATTATTCAGTATCAGCCGGATGTCATGACACTGGATGTTGAGCTTCCGCATATGAGCGGAATTGAATTCTTACGAAAGCTGATGCCGCAGTATCCGTTACCGGTTGTGGTAATCAGTTCCTTGAGTGATAAGGTCTTTGATGCCCTGAATGCAGGTGCGGTTGATTTTGTGGCAAAGCCGTCGGGTGCAACGAGGGCACAGCTGGAAGCATTTATGAAAAATGAGATTCCGGCAAA
>JAQXOR010000120.1 GCA_029099805.1 Lachnospiraceae bacterium | reverse complement strand
AAAAGAAGCCGGAGAGAGCGCGACCGCTTCTCTGCCCTGCTTCTTATCTGATTACAAAAGTATCTATGCCTATACTCCGCTTACAAAGGAATTACCGGAATCTCCGGAACTGCTTACCTCACTTGCAAAAGAATTGCTCCGTGCTTTTTTGGCTGACAAAATCTAAGCCCGGAAATTCCGCGCCGGAATCCTACGCCTCCTGTTGCGGCTCTCCGGTAATAAATTCCGCATACGGCAGAGTTTCAACCCATGCGCAAAACTCTCTCCACTCCGGAAGCCTGTGGTTTTTTCTCTGGGCGTAAATTGTCTTTAGCTGACGGTAATTGGTCGTCATCGCCGCCGTCAGCTTAAAACCGCACGGATTAGAATAAAGCAGCCGCAGATAATCCTCCGGGTCCTGCGTTTCATTATACTTATCCTTTAACTCGTTCATAATGGCAATCATACGCTTGTCCGTATATTCACTGTATTGATTGTCTAAATCAAACTTTGCAATCCGGTGCATGGTGGACTGACTGGAAATAAAGTCAAGGAAATGATAACGCTCCGCCTCTGTCCATGCCTTCACCGTAAAAGTCAAATCAAACTGCACGATAATACCGGTCATAAACTGGTCATGCCCGCTCCCGCGCTCACAGGCAGCCAACTTATAGGTACGCGGTACAATCTCTCCGTTTAATTCATCTACCGTGGTTGCCATCGGGAACTTGCTGCCCCGCACGGCACTTTCCAGACCATATACTTTTACATTACTGACTACCATACCTTACTCCTCCGTTTTCCGCATTTTGCGCAGACCAAAGAACAGAACCATCGCTATTCCCGCCGCAAAAATAAAAAGTGAAATAAACTGTGAAGTAGAAAGTATTCCTACTCCTCCCCGCGGGTCATCCCTTAAAAATTCAATTAAGAACCGTCCCACGCTGTAAAACAAAAGATAACACCCGGCAACAACGCCGTCCTTCTTTGCTTTCTTTGCTATCAGAACCAGAAGGAAAAAGTGTATAAAGTTCGCCACACACATTATGAGCTGCGTCGGAATTACCTTTACGCCAATCATATCCTGATACACCGAATGGTTAAATTCCATTCCGTACCAGGCATCCGTCTCCTTCCCATAACAGCAGCCCGCAAGGAAACATCCGATTCGCCCGAAGCCCTGTGCAAGTGCAATGGATGGCATTACAAGGTCAAAATATTTCAAAAAGCTGAGCCTTTTCACTCTGGTATACAGATAGCCTGCAAATATACCACCGATGATTCCGCCGTATACCACAAATCCGTACATGACATCCCGGAAAGTCATCTGCCCTTTGAACAGATTCTGCCACTCCGTAATTACATAAAGCAGCTTCGCACCTAAAAAGCCTCCGATTGCACACCAGATTCCGAGCGGCCATACACGTTCCGGCTCCAATCCCAGCTTTTTTGCCCTGTATTCCGCCATACAAAAAGCAGCAAACACACCAATCGCAATCATCAGTCCATACCCGTATACCTTAATCGGTCCAAGCTCAAATAAAATTGCTCTCATGATTTTATCCTTTCTTAACCCAATCTATTATGTATTGTATCAAAGGAGAACCAGAATAACAAGGGGTGAAAAGCTGATATTCACCAGTCATACAATTAATCAACAGTCCCTTTCTCTCACCGTTTAGGTGTCTCTACTTCACAGTTTCTGCCTTTCCATACTTTTCTGCCAAAAGCACTAAAAGCTTCGTCGTCTTCTCCATGGCATCTACACTGACATACTCAAAGCGGCTGTGATAATTTGCTCCTCCGGTACAAAGGTTTGGGCACGGAAGCCCCTCATAAGTCAGTCTCGCCCCATCTGTGCCTCCTCGAATCGGCATCACCTTCGGCTCAATTCCAAGCTCCTTCATCGCCTCACAGGCAGAAGTCACCAGATGCATATGATCCGCCAGCTTCTCCTTCATGTTATAATAGGAGTCCTCTAAATCAACCACTACCGTTCCTTCCCCATATTTCCGGTTCAGAAACTGCACTGCATCCAGGAATAACGCTTTCTTCTGCTCAAACAGGGCACGGTCATGGTCCCTGATAATATACTCTGCCTCGGCCTCCTCAACAACACCGCTCATACGATCCAGATGGAAAAAGCCTTCATAACCTTCCGTATACATCGGATTCTGCTGTACCGGCAACAGATTTTGCAGCTCCTGTGCAATCAAAAGGGCATTTTTCATTTTTCCCTTTGCCGAGCCGGGATGTACGTTTCTGCCGTAAATATGTACCGTCGCCCCTGCCGCATTAAAGTTTTCATACTCCAGTTCGCCAAGTGCTCCGCCATCTACCGTGTAAGCATACTTTGCACCAAAGAGCGGAATATCAAAGTAATCCGTCCCGCTTCCAATCTCTTCATCCGGTGTAAACCCGATGCATATTTTTCCATGCTTCACCTCCGGATGAGTCACCAGATATTCGGCAAGCCCCATGATTTCCGCTATTCCTGCCTTATCGTCCGCCCCGAGCAGGGTCGTGCCGTCCGTTACAATCAGGTCCTGCCCCGTAAGCTCCGAAAGCTCCGGGAACTCCTCCGGGGTGAGCCGGATATCCTGTTCCTCATTTAGCAAAATATTTTTCCCGTCATAGTTTGCAACTCTGCGCGGTTTTACATTCTCCCCCGTCACTGCCGGAGAAGTATCCATATGCGCAATAAACCCTAAGGCAGGTGCTTCTTCGCAATCTTCACTTGCCGGAATATGCGCATAGACGTAACAGTGCTCCGTATCATAGGTCACATCGGTAATCCCAAGCTCCTTTAATTCTGCCACTAAGAGTTTCGCCAGAATGTGCTGTTTTTCCGTACTCGGAGAGGTCCCTGTCCTGTCATCGGACCGGGTATCTATCTGCACATATCTTAAAAACCGTTCTACTACACTGCTCATTTTCTGTTGCCCCTTTCAAGACTATCTTTCTATGACATTCTATATTCTCGTTATTGTGCCTCTTTTAAAGCAGATTAATGCTCAAAATGTTTCGCCACATCCTGCAGATACGAAATTATCGGCAGATGCTGCGGACATACCGACTCACATTGACCGCACCCGATACAGTCGCTCGCCTTTCCGAAGGTCACACACAGCCTGTCATAATACTCCTCCTGCGGTGTCCAGCCCTTTCCGGGAAGCTCCTGGCAGTCCGTATTATACAAGGAAAAATACTTCGGAATGGCAATCTTCATCGGACACCCGTCCACACAATACGCGCACCCGGTACACGGCACTACAATGCTCTCATTGATGGTATCTACCGCGCTCCTTACCAGCTTCTGCTCCTCCTCACAAAGCGGAACAAAGGACTCCATATAGCTGAGATTATCCGTCAGCTGCTCCATATTACTCATACCGCTAAGTACCAGCTTCACGTTCGGAAGACTTGCCGCAAACCGGATTGCCCAGGACGGCACCGACATCTCCGGCGCATATGCCTTGAAGGCCTGCTCCACCTTTTCCGGCACCCTTGCAAGTGTTCCGCCCTTTACCGGCTCCATAACAATTACCGGCTTATTGTGCTTTGCTGCCACCTCATAACACTTTCTTGACTGAATTCCTACGCTTTCCCAGTCCAGATAATTAATCTGCAGCTGCACAAACTCCATCTCCGGATGCTCGGTCAGTACCTTGTCCAGAAAGTCTGCATTATCATGAAACGAAAAGCCTATGTGCCTTACCCTTCCTTCCTCCTTCTTTTTCACAAGCCAGTTGAAACAATCAAGCTTACTATACTTCTCATAATGGTCAATCCCGATGTCATGCAAAAGATAGTAATCAAAATATGTCACTCCGGTTCTCTCACACTGCTCCTCAAACACACGGTCTCTGTCTTCTAACGTACGGAAAAAACCGCCATGTAACTTGGTTGCAAGCTTAAAGCTTTCGCGCGGATAACGGCTTGTCAGAATCTCCTTAACCGCACTCTCACTCTTTCCGCCGCAATACATCAGCGCCGTATCAAAATAGGTAAAGCCCTTTGCAAGATATGTATCTACCATCTTTTTTGCAAGCTCCAAATCAATGCTGCCCCCGTCATTCGCATCCAGAAGCGGTAAACGCATCAACCCGAATCCCAAGTTTTTTACTCCGTCAAATACTTCCATTGTGCCCTCCTGCCTTTCTGTTTCTTTGCCCAAATGAATCCAATATCTCTGTTCTGCTACACTGTCTCCGATATGTCCGCCGTTTGAAAAACTTCTAAACAAGCTCTACCATTTTCAAGTTCTAAAATCGCTTGGCCAGTTCATCAAACACTTCTTCCGCTGAAATATCGGAAAATGTCCTTCCCTTCAGCACGCCGTCTGCCAGAAGCTTCTTTGCAGCCTCAACACCGACCTTATTATACACAGAAAAATCCATCAGCTTAAACTCTAATTTCTCATCAGTTCCATGATAAATCAACTCCCACAACGTCTGAAAGGCCCTCTGCATATGACCATATTCTTCACCTGCCCATGTCACCTGCACGTTTTTACGTGCCAGAAACGGACTATGCTTCATCAGCCCCATTGCTCCGCCATAATCATCAGGCGCACCGATAACCACATATCTTATATGCCCCATTACAAGCGTTCCCATGCACATCGGACACGGTTCCAGTCCGGCATACAAAGTATAAGACTTTGGATTCGGATACTTTCTTATATCCAGATTCCGCACAGCCTCTACTTCCGCATGCCAAACCAACGGATTTGGAATCGTATCCTCACAAATCTGATTCCTTCCTTCGGAAATAATCTCTCCGTTTTCATCTACAATTACAGCTGCAATCGCTTTACTACCATTACATAGTGACTCCCACTCCAGCTCAAAAATCCTTTGCCACGGACGTGACAACTCTTCAAATCTCATCAGCAAGTCCCCCTACAAAATACTATCCTTAATAAAAGACGTTTCAAAATCCACGACATACTTTCTACATTTTTAGTATAGCATGAAATAAAAATTCTGTCTATCGGCAAACTATCTCCGTGAAAATCACAGAAAGCACCCCGACATAAAACGCCGGGGTGCTTTTATCAGCCGTTTATTTCTGCATACAATTCATCAATATTGGAATACGAATAGACATCTATACAGCAAGGGCTCCCGCCAGTGAGGCGGAAGCCCTCTGCTGTTTTGTAAAATATTACAGTACACGTACCTTTAATACGCCATCAATTGCATTTAACTTTTCAACCACACCATCAGCAACCTTAGCCGCTACATCAAGCACAGTATACGCAAACTCTCCTCTGCTCTTGTTTACCATGTTCTCGATGTTGATGTTCTCAGCAGAGAAAGCACCGGTGAACTGCGTCAGCATATTCGGAATGTTCTTGTGACAGATTGTTACACGAGCGGCAGTCTTGCAGACACCTGCATCACATGCCGGATAGTTTACGGAGTTGATAATATTACCGTTCTCAATGTACTCTCTGATTTCGTTCACTGCCATTACCGCACAGTTATCCTCGGACTCTTCGGTGGAAGCACCGAGATGCGGAATAGCGATAACGCCTGCCATACCTGCACTCTTTGCATTCGGGAAGTCGGTTACATACTTTGCTACCTTACCGGAAGCAAGTGCTGCTTCCATCGCCTCATCATCAACCAGAAGGTCTCTTGCAAAGTTGAGGATGATAACGCCGTCCTTCATCATGGCAATGGTATCCTTATTAATCATCTTCTTTGTGTTTACATTCGGGTCCTCATTCTCAACAAGCGGAGTATGAACAGAAATGTAATCACATACAGAGAAGATTTCCTCACGGGTCTTTACACGATGAACCGCACTGGAAATATTCCATGCTGCATCTACGGAAAGATACGGGTCACAACCGTATACTTCCATACCAAGGCTGACAGCCGCATTTGCAAGAGGTCCGCCGATTGCTCCGAGACCGATGATACCAAGCTTCTTTCCCTTGATTTCCTTACCGGCAAACTTTGCCTTGCCCTTTTCTACAAGCTTTGCAACATTCTCATCGTCCTTTACGGTCTGTACCCAGTTGATACCGCCTACAATATCTCTGGAAGCCATAAGCATACCTGCGATTGCAAGCTCCTTAACACCGTTTGCATTAGCTCCCGGTGTATTGAAAACAACGATACCCTGCTCTGCGCACTTTGCAAGCGGAATGTTGTTTACACCTGCGCCTGCTCTTGCCACGCAAAGAAGCTTATCGGAAAACTCCATCTCATGCATAACTGCGGAACGAACCAAGAATGCCTCTGCATCTGCCGCATTCTCGGTCTTTGCGTAGTCTGCGGTAAAATTATTAAGACCGACTGCCGCAATCGGATTTAAGCAATGATACTGATACATAGAAATACCCTCCTGTTTACTTCGTATTTTCAGCCTCGAACTTCTTCATGAACTCAACAAGAGCCTCAACGCCTTCCTTCGGCATAGCATTGTAGATACTTGCGCGCATACCTCCTACGGTTCTGTGACCCTTTAAGTTCTCAAAGCCAGCCGCCTTTGCTTCCTTAACAAACTTTGCATCCAGCTCCTCGTCGCCGGTTACAAACGGAACATTCATAAGAGAACGGTCTTCCTTACGAACGGTGCCCTTGAACATCTTGCTCTCGTCAAGGAAATCGTAAAGAATCTTAGCCTTCTCTTCGTTGCGCTGCTTCATAACCTCTAAGCCGCCCATCTTCTTGAGCCACTTAAATACCTTACCGCAGATGTAGATGCCGTATGCCGGCGGAGTATTGTAAAGAGAACCGTTGTCAGCATGAATCTTATACTTTAACATGGTAGGAGTGCCCGGAAGCGTATCCTCGGTAATCAAATCCTCACGGATAATCACGATAACAACACCTGCCGGTCCGATATTCTTCTGAACGCCACCATAGATTACACCGTACTTGGTTACATCTACCGGCTCGGAAAGGAAGCAGGAGGAAACATCGGCAACCAGAGTCTTCCCCTTTGTATTCGGCAAAGTCTTAAACTTTGTACCGTAAATGGTATTATTCTCACAAATATATACATAGTCCGCATCCTCGCTGATCGGAAGGTCGGAACAATCCGGAATATAGGAGAATGTCTGATCTGCGGAAGAAGCAATCGCATTTGCCTTACCGTAAATCTGTGCTTCCTGATAAGCCTTTTTTGCCCACTGACCGGTAATAATGTAGTCGGCAACCTTGTTCTTCATCAGGTTCATCGGAATCATTGCAAACTGCTGGGAAGCACCGCCCTGTAAGAACAATACCTTGTAATTATCCGGAATGTTCATCAGGTCTCTTAAATCCTGCTCTGCGGTCTTGATGATTTCCTCATAAGCCTTGGAACGATGGCTCATCTCCATAACGGACATGCCGGTTCCCTTGTAATCCAGCATCTCATCAGCTGCCTCTTTCAATACTTCCTCCGGTAATACTGCCGGACCTGCGGAAAAATTATACACTCTTCCCATTTCTTTATCCTCCATTCATATATTTTGTCGCTTTATCACGGCAAACTATTAACATCATTATAATGCAAAACACACCGCTCGTCAATCGCTTTTTGTTATTGTTTTGACATTATTTTTTCTGATTCAAATCTTCCTCCGTGAACACTTCCTGAATCGGAGCTCCCGGTGCAACCATCGGCCATACTTTTTCGTCGCTGTCAATTCTGCAGTCGATTACAAACGGTCCCTCTGCAGCAAATGCTCTCTCTATAGCGACATCAAGCTCTTCTCTTGTAGTTACCGTCATTCCTTCCGCTCCCATACCCTCGGCAACCTTAACAAAATCCATGCCGTCCTGTAGTGTCGTATTGGAATAACGCTTTCCGTAAAACAATGTCTGCCACTGACGCACCATTCCGAGTACATGGTTATTGATTACCACCTGAATCATCGGAATCCGGTTTCTTACTGCCGAAGCAAGCTCATTGATATTCATACGGAAGCAGCCGTCTCCGGCAATATTAATGACCCTCTTCTCCGGCATACCGGTCTTCGCTCCCATCGCAGCTCCGAAGCCATAGCCCATCGTTCCGAGACCTCCCGATGTAAGTAAGGTACGTGGCTTTTTGTAAGAATAGAACTGTGCTGCCCACATCTGATGCTGTCCGACTTCGGTAACGATAATCGCATCCCCCTTGGTTTCCTGATACAGGCGATTTACCACATACGGACCAGAAAGGCCTTCCGGAATCACAAGCGGATATTTCTTCTTGTACTCTACAATATGCTGAATCCACTCCGGATTCTCCTTCTTTTCAATCTGCTTATTCAGTGCCTTAAGCACTTCCTTAATGTCTCCGATAATGGACGCATCGGTCATTATGTTCTTATTAATCTCTGCCGGGTCGATATCAATGTGCAAAATCTTTGCATCCTTTGCGAACTTCTTTGCATTTCCGGTCACACGGTCGGAAAATCTCACACCGATTGCAACCAACAAATCACACTCAGTCACAGCGTAGTTAGAGGTCTTGGTACCATGCATTCCAACCATTCCGGTATAGTTTTCCTTTGTGCCGTCATAAGCACCCTTTCCCATCAGGGTATCGGCAACCGGGGCATCCAGCTTCTCTACAAATTCAGCCAGTTCCTTGCTGGCTCCGGAAATAACAGAACCACCGCCGACAAGAATCATCGGACGCTCTGATTTTTTAATCAGCTTCACTGCCTTTGCCAGAGCTTCTTCCGTTATCGTATCCTTTACGCGCTTAATCGGCTCCGGCTTTACTGCCTCGTACTCATACATAGCTGCAGTAACATCCTTCGTAATATCCACAAGAACAGGCCCCGGTCTTCCGCTCTGTGCAATCTTAAACGCACGGCGAATGGTATCCGCAAGCTTTGTAATATCCTTTACAATAAAGCTATGTTTCGTAATCGGCATGACTACGCCTGCAATATCAATCTCCTGGAAGCTGTCTCTTCCAAGGAGCGGCAACCCCACATTACAGGTAATCGCAACCACCGGAACAGAATCCATATAGGCAGTAGCGATACCGGTCACAAGATTGGTTGCTCCCGGACCACTGGTTGCCATACATACACCAACCTTACCGGTTGCTCTGGCATACCCGTCCGCTGCATGGGCAGCCCCCTGCTCATGAGAAGTCAATACATGATGAATTTTATCCTGATATAAGTACAGCGCATCATAGATATTTAAAATCGAACCGCCGGGATATCCAAATACGGTATCCACGCCCTGCTCAAGTAAACATTCTAATACAATCTGAGAACCGTTCAATTCCATTGTATCTCTCCTTTATTTTACTTCATTTTGCTTATGTGATTTCCTATCACATAAGCACGGCACCCTTACATGCTGCCGAAACCATAGAAGCATATCTTGCAAGATATCCTGTCGTTACCTTCGGTTCCCTCGGTTGCCATTTCTCGCGTCTTGCCTGCATTTCTTCGTCGCTTATCTTAACATTAATCGTATTTGCATTGATATCGATGGCAATGATGTCACCCTCTTCTACCAATGCAATTGGTCCGCCCACTGCCGCTTCCGGACACACATGACCGATGGACGCTCCACGGCTTGCTCCGGAAAATCTACCGTCGGTAATGAGTGCTACGGTAGAGCCGAGTCCCATACCTGCGATTGCGGAAGTCGGGTTCAGCATCTCTCTCATGCCCGGACCGCCCTTCGGTCCTTCATAGCGAATCACCACTACATCACCCGCAACAATCTTACCACCTAAAATTGCTGCTATTGCATCCTCCTCACAGTCAAATACTCTTGCCGGACCTTCATGCTTAAGCATCTCCGGGACAACAGCAGAACGCTTTACCACGCAGGAATCCGGCGCCAGATTCCCCTTTAATACAGCAATACCGCCGGTCTCACTGTACGGATTTTCAATCGGACGGATAATATCAGGATTGGTATTCTTCACCGGAGCAATATTCTCGCCGACTGTCTTTCCGGTGACAGTCATACAATCAAGATTTAACAGGTTCTTTTTACTTAACTCATTCATTACGGCATACACGCCGCCTGCCTCATTCAGCTCCTCAATGTAAGCATGCCCTGCCGGTGCCAGATGACACAGGTTCGGAGTCTTTGCACTGATGGAATTTGCTATATCTACATTAAGCTCAACACCTGCCTCATGTGCGATTGCAGGCAGATGAAGCATACTGTTGGTAGAACAGCCGAGCGCCATATCCACAGTCAAGGCATTCATAAATGCCTTTTCTGTCATAATATCACGCGGACGGATATTCTTTTCAAGCAGCTCCATAATCTTCATTCCGGCATGCTTTGCAAGACGGATACGTTCGGAATATACCGCCGGAATTGTACCGTTTCCCTGCAATCCCATACCAAGCACCTCGGTCAGACAGTTCATGGAATTTGCGGTATACATGCCGGAACAGGAACCACAGGTAGG
The DNA here is from genome assembly GCA_029099805.1 of Lachnospiraceae bacterium. Taxonomy (GTDB): domain Bacteria; phylum Bacillota; class Clostridia; order Lachnospirales; family Lachnospiraceae; genus SIG307. Next base: position 14,387 of record JAQXOR010000120.1, on the reverse strand, counting down.
ACATACCTTTTCCACATAGTAGTCCAGCTCTTCCTCGCTCATCTTACCTGCCGCATGGGTACCAACCGCCTCGAACATACTGGAAAGACTGGTCTTGTTGCCATGCACATGACCGGCGAGCATCGGACCGCCGCTGACGAAAATCGTCGGAATGTTAAGACGTGCCGCAGCCATTAAAAGGCCCGGTACATTTTTATCGCAATTCGGAACCATGACTAGTGCATCAAACTGATGTGCAAGCGCCATCGCTTCTGTAGAATCTGCAATCAAATCTCTTGTTACAAGGGAATACTTCATACCGATGTGACCCATTGCGATACCGTCACAGACCGCAATTGCCGGGAAGACTCGTGGCACACCGCCTGCCATTGCCACGCCAAGTTTTACCGCCTCCACAATCTTGTCAAGGTTCATATGACCCGGTACAATTTCATTGTAGGAGCTGACAATACCGATTAACGGCTTATTCATCTCTTCCTTCGTCAAACCAAGTGCGTTAAACAGGGACCGGTGCGGTGCCTGTGTTGCGCCCTTTTTCACTGCGTCACTCTTCATAAGTGATTCCACCTTTCTTCCATATTCTTCAAATTCTGCCGCTTTTCTACAAATCAGCACGCTATTGTACTAAAGCCGCAATTTTTCTCTTTAGTATAACAGAACCGCCTGCAAAAGTCAATCATTTGCAGGCGGTTGGTTCAGTTCAGTTTCCCATGATTTTCTTTATCTCTGCGGTTAGCTTCGTCGCTGCCTTTTCATGGGTAGCCTCCGTCGGATGCCAGTCTGCCGCATAACCGTCGCTCGGTAACTGTGCCGCAAATCTCATCGAATACACATTTTTATCTCCCGTTTCATTCTGATATCTTGCCACGGTTTCTTCCACTGCCGGACACAAATCGGTCCCCATAATACCAAGGGTACAAAGAATCGTGGCATTCGGATTACATTTTCTTACTGTTTTCAGAAATTCCACATATCCGTTTATGTACTCTTCTTTTCTGTCTGCCTTTCCCTGCACATAACTGTTGTCATTCGTTCCGAGATTAATCACAATAAGATCCGGCTGACGCTTTGAAAACTCCCAATCCACAGCTTGCGGAGACCCGTCTCCCAAATAAGTTCCGTAGGAAAAACCTAACTTTTCATAATACATCGGCACCAACTGTTCTCCGGACTTTTCTCCGTTTCCGGTAAACCCGGAAACGATTCCATACCCGCTAAAGGACACCATACTGTAATCTGCCCCGAGATTTTCTGCCGTTTTATATGCATAGGCTTTCGTTACATCCTCCGTACCGGTAGCAAAATGATGATCTCTGTCTTCATCATCCACACCATAACCGCAGGTAATGGAATCCCCCACAAACTCAATGAGCTTCTCCTTCGGCTCTGTCGGACTCACCTGACCATTTACGATAATTTCCGAAATTCCGCAGGTGGACATGGCAGATTCGGAAAGCTTAATTACACGCACCGTGTGGGTCTCTTCCTCTTCACTCTCAAATACAGGAATCGTGGTCTCCGCCTTAGAAAGCATCTTATCCGCAACTCTGATTCCGTCCAAATACACGGCAACCCTCGTATGGTTGCTCTCATCTCCTCTGGCACTGCTGTCCGCCTTCATTATAACACTTGCTTTCGTTCCGGTTACGGAAAATTCCGCTCCCGACCCGGAAAGTGCCATCCAAAGAGTATCTTTTTGCATATAAGTACGTCCGATAACTCTTACGTTTTCTTCTGTCGGTATCACTGCAGCTTCTCCTTTCTCCGGCTCATTTGCCGCTATATCTCCCGCGTCGGCCCTCAATGCTGCAGGCACCGCATACACTCCGTACAATTTCATGGTACTCTGGCTCGCACTGGCAAAATATCCGGTCATATCTTCTAACTTCACGCCTTCCGCGGTCATAGTCTCCGTCACATCGTGAAAGGTAAACCGACGCATATACGGATGCTTCTCTCCTTCTTCCGAATAGACCTTATGCCAACCGCCCTGTAATACCATATACGGTTCGGAATCCGACTGATAGATTAGTATAATGTCATACTCCGGAGCGATATACGGCTGCCAATTCTCCAGCCAGGTATTTCCCCATGCAGCCAACTCCTCGCCCTGCTCCGAACGATATATTTCCACCCAGTCCTTTGTCACCGGAATATCTGACCAGTCAAATGCTTTCTGAACCGCTGTCACATGAACCGGAAGTTCAATTTCTCTTCCGTATACTTTCATAATCGCCTCTACAACAGGTGCCGAATTTTCAAACCAGGTATAATCACTCCGGCAAAGCAAACCGTAAGCTTCTCCCGTACCGTTATAAATCGCCTGATTATCCCAAAACGCACACACGATACCCGCTTCCTTCGCCTTCGTCAGAAAAAAGGTAGCCCATCTTACTCTGGAATCTGTATTATTAAAATCCGATGCCCCGCACTCACCCATAATCACCGGTACACCTTTTCTCTCCGAAACTGCCTTCAACTTAGGAAACATGGAATTAATCGCTGCCTCGTAATCTTCCCCGTAACCGCTCTTTCCCGGGAACTCATGATTGGCCTTGTCCGAAGTATCCGCCGCGAAGAAGTACGGATAATATGCATGTACCGAAATTGCAATATTTCCTCCGTTCTCCGGAATCACAATTGCATTCAGAGTATCCGTATTGTTGGATGCCGCATACCCCGGCAACATAATCAAACGCTCTTTGTTGGCCGCAGAACCCTGTCCGCGCACCGCATTCACCATTACCTGATTCAGGTTATTGATATACTTCCGGGAATTGTCGTCTCCCGTGCCCCATTCCACAGTGCTTCCGAGACCTGTCTGTCGCGGCTCATTCATGGACTCAAAAATCAGATGCTGGTCATAGTCCTCAAACATATCCGCCGCAGTGGTCCAGATTTCCGTCATCATCTGTTCTGCCGTTGCATAGGACTCTTCCGTAAACTTCGGTGCATTGACCCAATCCTCGTGATGCACGTTAATCATTACGAACAAATCAAGTTCATAAGCATAATCCACCGTGTTTTTCACATATTCCAGCCACTTTTCATTGATTACATAATGACCTTCCTCCGAATCATACTTCATATGCTGATACCAGGTAATCGGGATACGCACGGTATCAAATCCGGCAGCCTTTACCGCCTCAAATAATTCCTTGGTAGGCTCTTCGTTCCCCCAGGCGGTCACCGCCTTCTTCGGCTCTGAATCGAAAGTTACCTGATCCCCCGTACTCTCCAAAGTGTTTCCCAGATTCCAGCCTATCGTCATCATCTTTGTCAGTTCTTCCGCTGAACAGCCGGTCAGTTCCCCCATCGGCGGTACCGGTCTCTTTGTCGGTTCCGGTGTCGCCGTTGCTTTCGGAGCCTCCGTCACTTCCGACGCTTTGGTTACTTCCGGCACCTTTGTCGCCTCCGGCGCTTTGGTTACTTCCGGCACCTTTGTCACCTCCGGTGCATTTGTTTCCTCTATCGGTGCTGCCGTTCCTGTCGGCTCGGATACCTCCGGTACCGTTTTATTACAGCCTGCCAACAGTCCTATGCAAAACAGCAGTAAAATGCAGTATGTTTTAATCTTCATTCGCTTCATCCTTTTTTTCATACGTGTACTTTCTACGCGATGTCATCCATCTGTGCAGTATACAAGTGATAGTAATATCCCTTCTTTGCCATCAGTTCCTCATGACTTCCGCATTCCACAATACCGCCCTGGTCCACATACATAATCTTATCGCAGTTTTTAATCGTAGAAAGCCGATGCGCGATAATAAAGGAAGTTCTGCCCTGAAGCATTGCATTCAATCCCTGCTGTAATGCGCGCTCCGTCTGCACATCAATACTGGAGGTCGCTTCATCAAGCACCAGTATTGCAGGATTCGAAAGTAAGGTTCTCGCAAAAGAAATCAACTGCTTCTGACCCTGTGACAGAAGGGAACCCCGCTCCTTTACTTCCGTCTGATATCCATCCTGGAATCTGGTAATAAAATCATCCGCACATACGGTCTTGCTTGCTTTTACGATTTCCTCTGTCGTTGCATCCAGCTTACCGTAACGGATATTATCCTCTATGGTTCCTGAAAAGATAAAGCTGTCCTGCAGCATAATCCCCATCTGAGAACGAAGGGAATGAAGAGTAACCTTTGAAATATCCTGCCCATCAATCAGTACCCGCCCCTGATTTACATTATAGAATCTGGAAATCAGGTTAACAATCGTACTCTTTCCCGCACCGGTCGGACCAACAAGCGCTACACTCTCACCAGCCTTTACGCTAAAGGAAACATTCTTTAATACATCCTTGCCCTCTTCATACGCAAAGGTTACATTTTCAAAAGTAACGTCCCCCTTAATATCCGGCATTTCCGTTGCATCTTCCGCATCCTTTACGGTTGCAGGCTCATCCAGTGTTTCAAAAATACGCTCCAGATAAGCAATATTGTTAATGAAGTTATTGAAAATATTGCCTAGGTTCATAATCGGCTGCCAGAACCGTGACGCATAAGACGTAATCGCAACAATAACACCGAGACTCACCTCTCCCTGTCCCATAAAGATCAGACCCACAATAAATACTGCCGCTCTTACCCAGACAGCAATATTATCGATTCCCGGCCATACCATATTACTATATCTTACCGCCTTGAACCAGGTCGTTCTGCAACGGTCACTAAGCTCCGCAAAGGTCTCTGCATTTTCTTCCTCTCTTGCAAACATCTGTGTAATTCTGGCGCCTACAATGTTTTCCTGCAAATACGCATTCAGATTAGAGTTCTTATTGGAAACCTGCTGCCAAGCCTTTCGCTGCTTATTCTTAATCCAGAACATAAACGCAGCAAGTATCGGCACACCCGCCATTACTACCAGCGAAAGCTTCACATTCACACAGAACATAAAAATGACGATAAAGATCAAATTCATGATTTCCAGTACCACATTAATCAAACCATTGGAAAGCATGTCGGAAACTGAATTTACATAATTCACTACACGAATGAGTATTTTTCCGTGCGGTCTGTCATCATAATACTGAAACGGAAGCTCCTGTAAGTGCTGAAATACATCCTTTCGAATATCATAAATAATATTCTGGCTCACATTCACCATAATTCTGGACCGGACGGTTGTAAAAATGATGCTTAATATAAAGCAGATACACAGCAGCCCTACCATCATAAACAGCATACGCACATCCTTATTCGGGATAGCATCATCCAATGCCTTTTGCGTAATCATCGGGCCGAACAGACCGGTAATACCGCCAATCGCACTAAGTACCAATGCAAAAATCATCTTTCCCAGATATTTCTTAATATAGACAGAAGCACGCAGGAGATGATGATAGTCAAAAGGGGTCTCCAGTACCTCGTCTTCCTTATATGTATTTCTCCTAGCCATACTTATACCTCCTCTCCGGTCTGCAGCTGTACCAGACTATAATAATAGCCCTTCTTTGCCACCAGCTCCTCATGAGTCCCCGCCTCAGTGATTCTTCCGTCCTGAATAATCAAAATCTTATCCGCAAACTTTGTAGTAGATACCCGTTGTGCGATGATAAGCTTTGTACAAGGGAAGTCAAGCTCGTTTAAGCTATGCTGAATCTGCTTTTCTGTTTCCATATCGACTGCCGATGTTGTATCATCCAGAATCAGAATTGCAGGCTTTACCGCCAGTGCTCTTGCCAAAGAAATTCGCTGCTTCTGTCCGCCCGACAAACCTACGCCGCGCTCACCGACAATCGTGTCATACCCATCCGGCATTTTCGAAATAAACTTTGCTGCAGCAGAATATGTGGCAAACTTCTCCACGTCTTCCTTGGAAAGACTGCTGTCACCGTAAGCAATGTTACCGTCTATCGTATCTGAGTAAAGTAAAACATCCTGCGTCGCCAGACCGATATTCCTTCGAAGCTGGGTCAGCTTCATATCACATACATTGACATCATCTACCAGAACTTCTCCTTCCGTAGGCTCATAAAACCTCGGAATCAGTTGAATCAGGGAAGTTTTTCCGCAACCGGTTTCTCCCATAATCGCTATTGTCTCTCCCGGATTTGCCACAAAGGATATATTATGAAGCACCGGAAGATTACCGTCCTCATACCGGAAGCTCACATTTTTAAACTCCACTTTACCCTTGAAGCGCTCCGGCATATCAACCGCATCTTCCTTGTCTACAATATGAGGCTCGGAATAATAAATCTCCATAACCTTATCAGAGGCCGCAGAAAATCTCTGGAATTCATTCATAATATTTCCGAGCATGCGCATTGGGTTCTGTACTGCCCAGATTAACCCTGAAAAAGCCACATATTCACCCATGGTAATCCGGTCATTAATAATGAACAGACCTCCTACCACCAAGAGAACAACCGGCATCAGATTTGCAAAGGTTTCTACATAAGGAAAATAGTTCAGCCATGTCATTGACGTCTTCTTATTCATCTTGGAATACTCCACACTGCAGGCATCAAACTTATTGATTTCATAATCCTCTCTGGCAAACGCCTTGACTACACGGTTACCGGAGATATTTTCCTGCGCGGCAGTATTTAACTGGGACAGCTTCTCACGAAGCTCCTTATGTCTCGGTGCCACCTTGTTTCGGAACTTAACGATAATAATCATGATAAACGGCGCGATAGCCAGTATCGCCAACGCCAGTCGCCAGTCCATATAAAAGAAATAAACCGTGGTAGCCAGTAAAAGCGCACAAGACTCTACGATACTCCGGATTACCCACGCTATCATATGCCGTACTGCATCCAGGTCACCGGTCACGCGCGTCATCAAATCACCGGTACGGTACGTATTATAAAACTGCATGTCCTGTCGCTCAATTTTATCAAATAAATGAACACGGATACGATATAATACCTTCTGGGACACATGCTCCACATCCATGCAGACCAGATAAACGATCAGGGTTCTCACAAGAGTCAAAACAACCATTGCAATAATCAATTGAAAAAAAAGACCCCTCTTGTTCACCAGATTCGACGCTGCATCCTCGCCGCTCAGGAACAAATCAATAATTCTCTGTGTAAAATGCGGAACTGTCAACTGCATTACATTGTAGACAATGGTTCCTAATATGCCTATAATGTAAATTACCCTGTAGCCCTTCATATTTTCCCATAGCCAGGCCATCTTTGACCGCTTCTTTGTTTCCATATCCTTCCTCCTTTATCCCCTTGCAAATTCCCGTATTTCACTTTATCAGCTTATTTTCCGGCTCTTTACGCCGGACTCTGTAAGTACGAATATTATTATAGTAAGATAAAAATAAAAATCAATAGTCCGTTGCGATTCTGATAATATTTTTAAACATATATCAAAAAAATCAAGTGAGTGAATATCCCTGCAAAATGTTTTTATTGGAAACGCTTCCCTTTCCGGCAAAAAAGACGGAATTCCTCTCAAATAAGGTATTCCGTCTTTTCAAATATACCGGAGTTTTTCTTGTAAAACTCTTCCTGATGCAGCAACGCCTGCCTACGGCATATGTACCTGAATAATCTTTAACTGCTCCATTTTTCCGTACAAAATAAAGCGCACCTTTCCCTGGTATTCCGGCTTAATCATGTATAACGTATACAGTTCGATTAATGACAATATGTGGTCGGTACGTCCTTCAATCTTAAAGTTATGGAAGCCCATCGGAACATACTTCTCCCAAATATCCTCCGGAGACACATAGGTACAAAAATCCTGGATGGCATAGATGTTATTCCCCCCCTTACAAGGATAGGTCCACTCTACCAGCGGCTTCATCTGCTCTTTCGGAAGCTTCATGTTTTCTACGATAATCCTCTGATTTTCCGAAAGATTTCTATAGTGTGCCGGTCTTGCAGGACAATTCGGCTGACACAACGCATTTACCAATATCTCGCACCTGCCCTTGTCTGTAATCTTCTCCAGCTCATCGAACCGGTTATTCAGGTTATAGTCTAAAACAACCAGCGCATAATCCTTTTTCAGTTCTTCGTTTACACCGTCTATTCCCCTGATGCATTTACAGGTGGAACTGATAATATTCATCTTCGGATAATTCTTACGCACATACTCCTCTAAAATCGGAGAAACAAGAATTACTCCGTTCATCCCGTTATGTGCAGCCTGTAAACAATAATTACAATACGGGTCTGCTAAATCTTCCTCTTCCAGTACCATATTGGTATAAGTATATCTGATAGGAATCCCCCAGTCATTCATTTGTTTGATGCACATATTGATAAACTTACTGTCACACATATCCGGTCTTGAATTCCTTCCGCTATTCCATAAAGACGGCGGGAACTCTCCGTAAAAGGAACCGAATGTAACACCTTCTCTGAAATATTCGGGATGCTCCTGATATAAACGGACAAATGTGACATTAAAAGGGTAATTTCTGCGCAACCCCGGCAGGTGAAACTTTACCTCCATTGAAAGCCTCCTCTGTTCTATGACTTTCTGTATCTTCAAAAGCATAGACAACTACATATTTTATAGCTATATCATACATCGAAACAGAATTGTTGTCAAATTATAGAAAGGAACCGGAGTCACAAAGGGCTGCTACAACTTGCAGCAGCCCTTTACCTATGCATTTACTTCGCCAATTCTATCGGCTCAAATCTCAATCTGAGCTTTGGCAATCTATCAATCCTGGTATAACAATTGTATAAACCGTCCTCGGTGCTGATATCGTTCTCGCCGCTTGCCGGCGGCGCAAAAAGCTTTAGACTTAAATCACATGGTCCCTCAAGAGGTTTCTTAAAGAAAGCACTCATCATATCTATCGTCTTCGCCTTTGGAGACTTGTAGAACCAGATTCCGTTGATTTCTAACATCAGGTTGGAGTCGTCCTCAAACACCGCCTCACAAAAATGAGGATTGCCCTCAAAGTGAACTATCATAGCAATACCTTCCGCATCTTCCGCACCACCCCATCGAAGAGTCATCGGAAGCTTTACTTCATCTCCGATTGTCATCTCCGGAAGAAAATACTCATCGTGTATAATTTCCTTATAGGTCTCCATAAGCGGCTGTGCTATGCCGACATCCGGATTATTCGGGTCCTCAATTTCCAAACCGAGACGACCTCTGTCACGGAACTGGTACAGAGAAAAGCTTGTAAACCAGGTGGCATTGTCTTTTTTCAAACGGTCACAGAATTCCTTTACCATAGCTGCCTGCTCATAAGGACCGGTAACGTCACCGTCAGCATTTAATTCACTCATCATCATCGGCTTTTTTACGCCACCGCAAAGCTCGGAAAAACGCTCATATGACTTCTTTGTGTAGTCGTAAACATCGGCAATTACTAATCTGTTATGAGAAGTACCCCCGCGTCCCGCAATATCATACGGCCAACCCCAGTGTAATGCAAAGTATTTATCAATCGACCACATATCGGTACAGCGGACAGCATCTGCAAAGTCCTCTTCCTTTTCAATCGTCTCTTTCCCCGGCTCTATTCCACCGGTACATAAAATCGTCTGCACATTGGGAGCATATTCCTTGATAATACGATGGGCGCGACAATAAAATTCTCCGATTTCCTTATAGGTGCAACGCTTGTTAAAGCTGAACCAGTCACCGGTGCACTCGTGGTTGATGCGAAGCATCATACGACCAAATGGTCTCAAATCCTTCGCTATGGCAATTAAGTGCTCGTCGGAAACGTGCGGATCAATTGTCAGAGTAAGTGTTACATCCTGTCCGTGTTTCCGTATCTCTCTCATATAATTAAACGGTTCACCCTCGGTATTACCGCCAAGACCGCCCTTATAGGTAAAATAGTCATCATACGGATAGTCCCATGCAAATGATACGTCGGGTTTCGCATGTACCACGCTTGCCCTGCCGGGCCACCCTTCATCTAACGGATAGTAACAATACATTAAAGAAATACTCCTGTGTGGCCTTCCAAGAGTATGTAAAATATAATCCTGATTCACATATTCACCACGTTCGGAACCGTCACCCAAATCTACGGCGCACTTTGCCTTGCCCATGTGAAGGGCGTATAGCTTGTTTTCGCACATTTATTTTCCCTCCGTGAAATTGATACTGCCTGTGTAGATAACATTTGCACTTATTAAAGTATTATAACATTGTATTCCGTTGAGGTCAACCAAGCAATGCTCACAGTAAAATGAAAACAGTCTCCGTTTCACCCCGGTCCACGCAAAGCCGCGTACCGCCGTTTACTGTACCGTCGGAGCCAGCAACGGTTCACGGACAAACTTGCCAAACTTCTCTAACTCCTGCACAATATCATAGCTCCCATTTTGTTTTGCCCAATCCAGACTATAGCCTCTCATCATCACCAGAAGCATACGCGTGGTATCCTCCGGGTTCAAAGAATCGCAAAACTGCCCCTTCTCCATACCGCGTGTCAGAATTTTCCGCAGTGTTTCCGCAATACTTCTGTTTTCCGAAAAGTATTCCTTTCCTCTCGTTTCCAACGGACCGATACTGATTGCACGACAGGTTTCCACTCCGTTACGCACAATATAGTGCCCATACGAAACCAAATAGTAAACCAGATTATCCGGCTCAGATTCCGTAAACTTCTCCGCAACCACCTCCGCAAAATACTGGTCAATATCGCTGAACAGTACCTCCAACAGGTCTCCCTTATCCCGGAAATAGTGATAAAAGGTTCCGGTTGAAATCCCCATCTCCTTACACAACCCACGTATCGTGATTTTTTCATATCCGTACTTTGTAATCAGTTCCGTTATCTGATGAAACATCTCCTCTTTCCGGATGTTAAACTTGCTCTCTACTCTCATAGTAATCTCCGCATTTCGCAACCTGTTTGAATTTAGCACCTCGCCCTTCACGCAAAATGCTACAAATTGTGACACAAAGCGTTAAAAGAAAGACCGTAGCAGTCTTCTTCCCGAATTATTCCTTTGGGAATAGTATACGCTACGGTCTTTTTTCTGTCAAATAGTTTAGTTACTGATTAACGAGTATATTTAGCTGCGTTAGAACCGGCGATACGACCAAATACTACGGTATCGGTCAATGCGTTACCACCAAGACGGTTGGAACCATGGATACCACCGGTAACCTCACCTGCTGCGAACAGACCCGGAATTACGTTGCCGTTTGTATCAATTACCTCGGTGTTTACGTTGATTTCAACACCACCCATGGTGTGATGAACGGTCGGAACACGCTTAGCTGCATAGTACGGTGCGTTGTTGATACCATTGTTCTTACCCTCGGTATCGGAGAAGAGAGTACGTCCGAACTCATCCGGCTGTCCCTCTAAATCGCCACCCTTGCAGTGACGGTTGTACTCATTTACCGTATTAATAAGGTTCTCAGCCGGAACACCCATCTGAGCTGCGAGATCCTCTAAGGTATCAGCCTTATAAGCACGACCTGCTGCTACCAAGTCACAGATTCTCTCACCGAAGTTGTTTAACTCATCACCGTTCGGGTAGGTATCGCTATCCATAACGATGAACATGGTGGTCTCTTCCTGAGCAAACAGACCAAGAGTCATCTCATCACGACGACCGCCTTCGTTCACGAAACGGTTACCGGATAAGTTAACGAAAATACGGCTCTCTACAGCGTGCTCAATGTTACCGGAAAGACTGCCTAAATGTCCCTCACTCGGATCACCAAGCGGAAGAAGCTGGATATATTCCATACCTACAGTGTTAGCACCGATAGCGGTTGCCATCTTAATACCGTCACCGGTAATGCCTGAGGTGTTGGTAGACGGAATCGTCTCGTCAAGAGTCGGCCACTGCTTTAAGATGCTGTTAGCCTCCTGACGCATTTCAACGTTCCAGCCGAAACCACCGGTTGCAAGAACAACACCATTGTTAGCCTTAACGGTTACAGAATTGCCGGTCTTACCGGTACACTTAACACCTACAACAACGCCATTCTCAACAATGAACTCATCAGCAGTGGTGTTATAAACCATCTCAATGCCGTCATGGTTATCAAGGTAGTTCTGGTAAGTCTTAAAGAATCCGGTTCCTTCCGGCTCCTTCGGCTGCTGAGCACGCGGCCACATACCACCGGTAACGGTGAATACAACGCCGGTGAATTCCATGCCGAGGTCCTTTAACCATTCTACGCCGGACCATGCATTGTCAGTTAATACATGAACAAGATCCGGATTACCCTTCTGGTCACCACCGTTAAAGGTCTGCTCGTAATGCTTTGCAACGCTATCTTCCTTTTCCTTTGCAACATCGCTGCCATCCTGAACTGCATTCATTGCACCACCGGAAAGAATGGTGTTACCACCCATCTTGCTGGTCTTCTCGATAACGATAACGCTCTTGCCTTCCTGATTAGCAGTAATAGCTGCTGCCATACCGGCACCGCCTGCACCGATAACTACTACGTCAGCGGTCATTTCCTTATCTTTTTCCTTCTCTACGGTCTTCTTAACACCCTCAAGTGCCTTGATGTCATCATCAGAAGCGCCGGCCTGCTTTAAGCAGTCTGCAACACCTGCAAGAATTGCCTTGCTGGTAAGAGTAGCACCTGCTACAACATCTACGCCAAGACCCTGGATTTCCATGATCTCTTCCGGCATAGAAACTGCAACCGGCTCACCGATACCCGGTGTTTCGGAGTGAACTAATTTGATGTTTGTGATTCTGTCCTTGGATACCGTTACCTTAACGGTCATCTCATGCATACCCATCTGGGTAGATTCATATGTACCTGGAGTGTAAGTAACATTAACTTCTTTTTCTTTCTTACCACAACCAGCGAACATGGATACTGTCATAGCGACAGTCATTCCGAGTACGGCAATTTTCTTGCCGAGCTTTTTGAAGTTAGCCTTCATTGTTGCCTCCTATTTCTCTGCGGTTTATCGACTGTTTTTGTGATTCAGTCACCGTTTTTTGTTTCGGACAGATTCTAGAACGTGTTCTAAAATTTGTCCGTTAAAAATATATCACATAGAAAAATAAAATGCAAGTGAAATGTGAAATTTTTTTGAACAAATCTGATCACATTCTTTTGAACTATAACTGTTATAAACAGTAAGAGCTTTCAAACTATACGAATCTCTTCGCTCTGATTTATTTTCTTTCCCTTGTCATCAAATATAGATTTTCAGATTACATCTATTCAGTTCGAAGGTTTATGGCTATCTACTCCCTGTAACCAGCAGATATCTATTTTATCTGCTCCAAGTGGATTAGACATTCCATTTTCACGATTATTACCTTCAATCTGTATTTGTTTTGTTATTCCAATCAACTCATCATTCTGATAATACAGAATCAAATAATCAAATGCGTTATACAATTGATAAACATTATCATATACAAAATTTACTGCATCATTGAACCCGTCACTAGTATAAGTTTCCTTATGAAGTTCCGTGTCCGTCCACGTATTTTCAGATGATTCCGAAACAGATTTTACAAAAGCTTCTAAAATCATTGTTTCATCAATTTTGTCTGAATCATTCTCCATAAATGCATAGCCATACACTGTCTCACCAGCAGTAAACCATGCATCTGGCTCATATACAATATTTCCATATTTATTTTCATCTTCATATACAATTTGAGATGAACCCCACATACTGTATGATGCATCTGATACATTTGTAATGGAATACACTGTTACATTCATTCCATCCCAGTGAGCACAAGTCCCGATGATTTCTACATCAAATCTGGAATCAGTTACAACCGCTTTTTCAGATTCAGTAGTTTCTGCCTCGTTCTGCGATGGCTCTACAGATTTAACAGCTTCTGTAGTTTCTTCCTGTGATGATTCAACAACTTCTGCTGTTTTTGTAGTTTCTACCACAGGTTCAGATGTTTCTGTCCTTTCTGCGACATTTGATTCTGCAACTACCTGTGATTCTTTTTTTGATTCTTTGAGCGTGTCTTCCGTTTTGCTACCGCATCCAACGGCACTCAGCATCATGCTCAAAGTTATGATGATCGCTACACTCTTTTTCTTCATTTTGGGAGTCTCTCCTATCTTTTTTTCTAATTTATCAGCTAAAAAGCCTTACAGATTATAGCCCATATACAGACATCTGTCAAGAAAAAACATATGAAAGAGAAGCATTTCACAATATAAGTTAATCAAAGAATATCACATCAGCACTGGACAGCTTGACCGATTGCGAAAGAACGAAAAAGTCAACAGTTTCACATTGAATCAGTTATGCAAAATTTTAGATTGTCGCCTCGAAGATATCGCTGACTCAAGTTATATAAATCCGCCACCTTTGTGTGATGAAAAAAAGAGCTGAGGGGAGTCGGTCTCCGCTTCGCTCCGGTCCGTCCAGAACCGATGTCCACTGGACATCGTGGACCCCCTGCCGAAAGCCTGTACTTTCATCCTTTACAAGTCCAAGACTCCCCTCAGGTCCATAGAAAAAGAGGC
>JAQXOR010000119.1 GCA_029099805.1 Lachnospiraceae bacterium | reverse complement strand
TCCTCATTCTTATGCTGCAGGACAGCTGTCTTCTGTGCTTCTGAAAGCATATCATTAAATGCACGCAGCACCTGGGCATACTGTACCGAATAATCCCCCGGCATCTCCTGTATCACATGATCCAACGGGTTTTTCAGTTTTTCACGTTTTACCTTTCCCAATACCAGATAGTCTGCGGACATTTCACTATTGCTGCATATTTTATAAATACTTTCCGCCGAAAGACCCTTTTTCCCGGTCTCTGCTTCTGCCAGAAACTGCGGTGATAATCCAACCTGTTCCGAAAAGGCCTCTCGGTTCATTCCAAGACTCTCTCTGTATGCACGGATTCTTCCACCGATTGTAATATTCAACTCCTTTAACATCCGTACACTCCTCTCCGGGCTATGCTATTCTGCCGTTTTTTTCTTTTATTATAGCTTTTTGAGATTTGTAACAACATAGTCTATAGCAGAACTTTTCTGCTATAGCATTAACTCAAAAGGAGATTTGATGCTATTTTTCTGCATATCAATAAATTTCATGCAGTGCATTTCTTTTTTCATTCCTACCTTCATACTGTTTCCGTACTTGCATTTTTTCTCCGGTTGGACTACAATGACTGTAATATACATCTCGGAGGTTTTTATGAACGGTTCATCTTTCGGAAATTATTTGAAAATAACGACTTTCGGCGAATCGCACGGTGCCGCGCTCGGTGTTATCGCAGACGGTGTCCCGGCAGGGATTCCTCTTTCGGCAGAATATATCCAGACCTTTTTAGACAGACGAAAACCGGGGCAGAATATCTATTCCACCCCGCGCAAAGAAAGCGACCTTGTAGAAATTCTTTCCGGCGTGTTTGAGGGAAAAACCACCGGCACCTCCGTTGCCCTTTTAATACGCAACGAGTCCCAACGTTCCGCGGACTATTCGGAGATTGCCTCCTACTACCGTCCGGGACACGCAGATTTCACGTTTGATGCAAAATACGGCTTTAGAGATTACCGGGGCGGCGGACGCTCCTCCGGACGTGAAACAGCGGCAAGAGTAGCGGCAGGTGCCGTTGCCTGCGCTCTGCTTGACGAGCTTGGAATCAAAGTATGTGCCTATGCGAAATCAATTCATAATCATATCTGCTTCGATACAAAGGATTATTTGGCGGAGCACTATTCCATAGAAGAGCTTGTTTCCATGCGTGATAAGAGTCCTCTTAATATGCCGGATGCGGAGGCTTCCGCCCGGTCAGAGGAATTTTTAAACAGGATGCGAAAGGACCTTAACTCCGTCGGCGGTACAATCGAATGTGTGCTTCACGGACTTCCGGCAGGACTCGGTGACCCGGTATTTGAAAAGTTTGATGCCCGTCTTGCCCACGCCATGCTTTCCATCGGTGCGGTAAAGGGCTTTGAAATCGGTTCCGGCTTCGGTGCTGCACTCCTTACCGGTACAGAGCAGAATGACCCGTTTTACACCGATGAAAACGGTATGATAAAAAAGCGTACAAACCGCGCAGGCGGCGTTCTCGGTGGCATGACCGACGGCTCCGACGTTTTATTCCGTGTTGCCGTAAAACCGACACCGTCCGTAAACGCACCGCAGGAAACCGTAAAGAAGGACGGCAGCTCCTATACCGCCAGAGTCACCGGCAGACACGACCCGATTATTGTTTCCCGCGCCGTTGTGGTGGTAGAATGTATGGCAGCTCTTACGGCTGCAGACGCACTGCTTGGTAATCTCGGAAGTAAGCTTGACCATTTAAAGAAAATCTATACCCCGGAGCTCCGAAAAAAAAGAGATGAGAGATAAGTTATCTGAAACCATTTTATTTGTATATTCTCAAATCATAAGAGTGGGAACCGCGTATTTTCATATACGGTTCCCCTATCTTTCTGTTATTGTTCCGCCGCCAACCACA
This sequence comes from Lachnospiraceae bacterium, assembly GCA_029099805.1. GTDB lineage: Bacteria > Bacillota > Clostridia > Lachnospirales > Lachnospiraceae > SIG307. Next base: position 2,951 of record JAQXOR010000119.1, on the reverse strand, counting down.
ATATCCCCGTCATACAATACTACCGCCTGTCCTTTTGCGACCGCCCGCTGTGTGGTATCGAAAATGACTTCCAGCGTATCCTCGTCCAACTGTGTAACGGCTGCCCATTGCTCGGGCTGATGATAGCGCACCTTTACCCTTAACCTCTCTGTTTTTTCAAGGCGCGAAACCGTGTAGCTTCCGTTGGTCACAAAACAGATATCCTGACTGTCATGCTTTCCGGCATTACAAAATCCGTGTTCCTCAGCGATTTTCCGAACCTCCGGCTTTGTCAGTTTTCCAAGTGGAAACAGCGTATGTCTTAACTGTTCCTGTGTCATGGAATAAAGCACATAGCTTTGGTCCTTACCGGCATCGAATGCCTTTTTCAGTAAGTACCTTCCCGAAACAGCATCGTATTCGGCACGGGCATAATGTCCGGTTACAACATAATCACAGTGAATCTCTTTTGCACGCTGAAACAGCTTATCGAATTTCAGATACCGGTTACAGTCGATACACGGATTGGGGGTAATCCCGTTTTCATACGCCCGGATAAACTTATCAATCACACACTCCGTAAACCGGTCCGAGAAATTAAAAACATAATACGGAATGCCCAACAGACGTGCAACACTTCGGGCATCCTCCACGTCAGAAAGGGAGCAGCAGGTGTGCTCCCTTGACAGACCTATTTCTTCATTACGGAACAGTTTCATTGTAACTCCGATACAGGAGTACCCCTGTTCCTTCATCATGCAGGCAGCGACGCCGGAATCCACGCCTCCACTCATTGCAATCAATGCCTTTTCCATTTTCCCACCTCAAAATACTCTACTTCTTAATTGCATCCAGTGTTGTCTGTTTGCCTCCGTAAATGCCGAGCGGCTCTACATGAATTGCCGCAACCGATACGATATGGGTATTGTTCTCTTTATTGAAATCACCCAGATAAGGAACATGCTGGAAATAGTTTGCATCGATATCTCCGCTTTCCACAACATTGTTCGGCTGAACATAATCGGTGAACTCTTTAATATCAAGCGTAATCTTCTTTTCCGCCAAAATATCCTTTACAATCGCAAGAATCTCGGCATGAGGTGTCGGAGAAGCCGCAACGCTGACCGTTTTTCCTTCCAGTGCCGTATAATCAACAGAAGCGTCATAACCGTCGGTCAGGGTATCTACCACAGACACAACAGCACCGTCATATTCGGATGCAATAAAATCAGCCACCTTTTTGCTTTCCAGTGCCGCAACAAGAGCCTTAATCAAATCGGAATTTTCATTTCCTTCCTTTACGGCAAGGATATTGCCGTATGCCGAGGATGAGCCCTCGATGCCAAGTGCATCCTTTGCCGGATTAAGCTTTGCTTCGATGGCATAGTTGGAATTGATAACCGCATAGTCCACATCCTTCAGTACATTCGGCAGCTGCGCCGCTTCTACCTCCTTGAATTCGATATTGTACGAATTTTCTTCAATATCGCGGATTGTGGCAGTAATACCTGCATCATCCTTCAGCCTGATATATCCCAAATCCTCCAGAAGGAGCAGCGCTCTTGCTTCATTGGTGGTGTCATTCGGAATCGCAATGGTTATTTTTTCGGATTTTTTTCCGCAGCCGGCAAAAGATAATACGGTAATCAGTGCAATAAGTAAAAGTGAAATGTATTTTTTCATAATTGTTGTCTCCTTTTCGTTTCTGGTTTTTAGTGTTCTGTTATTCATTCAGTCGAACCTCACATTCGCCCGAAACGAAAGTTCTCTCTTACGAGCTTTTCAAATTTTTTTCCCATACAATACACCATTCTTTCTGTTAACCTATCAATTAGGTTTGTTGTATTGTAGCACCTATTACCTACTATGTCAATAGGTTATTTGTAAAAATTTGCAATCAGATTCGTTTCTTATTATGAATCGGAATACTAACCGCAATGCATGTCACGCATAATATAGCTGTAACTGCAACGGCTTTATAACAGGATGACACTTTCTCTGCTCCTGTAAGCAGGGACGCGGTACTCATTAATCTTGCCGGTGAGAACACTTTTATTTTCGGCAGTAAAGTCATAAGATAGGCCGCAAGAAATGTCCCACCCGTTCCGACAAGCACCCCGGTGTTGGCATTTGCAAGCACCGAAAACAACACGCTCAGCATAACCGCAAGCATTCCGAGCAGCCACCAGCAGCTAACCGAAAACAACAGATTATGTGCGATACTGTTATCCCAGAAATAGGCATTATAACCGTAGGTAATCGCAAAGCAGAGAAAGTATCCCGCCGACCACAGAATCGTAAGCACTGCCGTCTTGGCAAGAACAACCTTATACCGTTCCAATCCTTTTGTAAGTGCCAGTACCAATGTACCGGATTGATATTCCTTCGTGAAAATACTGCTTTCAAGCAAAACGAAAACAATCAGCGCAATCGGTATATTTTTGAAAAACTGGGTCCAGGAGGTCATGGCATCCACTGTCACAGTCGTCACTATCATTCCGCTCTCCTCCAGTGTATCTGCCATCAGCTCGAATAATTTCGGAGTCAGCTTCGCCAGTGCCGGATTCATAATACCAAACAAAACAAACAAAGCGGTAAGAATAATAACACGTCCCGAACGGAACTGTTCCAGCCACTCCTTCTTTAGAAATGCAAGCAAAGTCTTCACCTCTTTACCACCTCCATAAACAATGACTCCAACGACGGTTCCATACGCTCCAGCCGAAGAACCGGCAGCCTTTCGGCGGATACATACCGCATCACCTCATACACACCGACTTCCTTTTCCCGGAATACCAGCCGGTTCTCCTCTGCCTGTGTATATCCCGGAAATGCTTTCATCAGCTTCCTGACATCCTCCTCATGCTCCGTTTCAATCAGATATTCATCGGAACGATACTTATTCTTAATGTCAGAAAGCTTCCCCTGCATACATACAACACCCTCATTTAAAAATGCGATGTCCGTACATA
>JAQXOR010000118.1 GCA_029099805.1 Lachnospiraceae bacterium | reverse complement strand
GAGGTGTTGGAATGTCTTGAAAAGCTGTTCTGCCCGGCAGGACAACGTGTTTCGTCCGGCTTGAAAAAAGAAGGTCTTATGCCGGACGGACGCTATCATAAGTGCTACGGTGATATCGTCCGGAAAACGAGAAACGGAGCTGACATACCAAACGGAGTTCCGGTCCGGAAGAGAACTGCGGCGGCTTATACCAGAAATTTTTCCAAATCCGTACAGGACACATCCCAGTTACACATGAATCTGGTATTTCCGGGGATTTCCTATCTCGATGAAAAACGGCATATAGCGACTGTGTTTCAGTCGGTATTCGGTGGAAGTAATAATTCTTTGTTATTCCAAAAGATACGGGAAGAAGAGGGACTTGCGTATGCGGTATATTCCTATGGGTGTCCGTATGCAAGGGAAGGGTTGGTACATATTGATGCGGTAAGTGCTCCGAATCAGGCAGAAGCAGTGTTTGACTATACTATGGAGGTATGTGAAAACCTACGGGAAAAGGCAGTTTCGTCTGAAACTCTGGAAACTCATAAGGCGCTGATTCGTACCGAGGCAATTTTGTCAAAGGAAAGTGTGCAAAGTCGTATGGAAGGTAACGGGAGAAGTGTGCTTCTTCGCGGCAGAGTCATTTCCCAGGAGGAAGAGCTGACAAAGATTGATGCAGTAACCGCGGAGGACGTAAAAAAGTTTGCGGGAAAGATACTTTGCCCTGAGAAGATGAGCGTTTGTCTTGTGGGAGAGATGGGAATCGCCGGAAGGAAGCTTCAGAGGAAATTCGAACAATTGGGAGAATAAAGCGGCATAGGGAAACATTGATGAGAAAAGGAAATTCTTTACAGAAACATAAAAACATGATAAAATGTGCTTCGGAACAGTAGCGGACTAAATCGTTTGCCGGATACGGCGAAATGTTGAAAGAGGTACGAGAGACGCTGTTTATGAGGAAAGGAGAGTTTTATGAATTCTAATATCGAAACAAAATGTATCCACGAGGGTTGGAAGCCGAGTCAGGGCGAGCCGAGACAGCTTCCGATTTACCAGAGTACTACCTTTAAGTATGACACCAGCGATGCAATGGGAAAGTTGTTTGACTTAGAAGCTGAAGGATATTTTTATACGCGACTTCAGAACCCGACCAATGATGCGGTTGCTGCAAAGATTTGTGCCATGGAGGGCGGTGTGGGCGCAATGCTTACATCCTCCGGTCAGGCTGCAAATTTCTTTGCATTATTCAATATTTGTGAAGCCGGAGACCACTTTATTGCGTCTTCTTCCATTTACGGCGGTACATACAATCTGTTCGGCGTTACGATGAAGAAGATGGGAATTGAGTGCACTTTTGTTGACCAGGAGCTTCCGGAAGAGGAGCTTGCAAAGTATTTTCGTCCGAATACAAAGGCAGTGTTCGGTGAGACAATTACCAATCCGACGGTTTCTGTGTTTGATTTTGAGAAATTCGCAAAGCTTGCACATGATCACGGTGTACCGCTGATTGTCGACAATACCTTTGCAACCCCGGTAAATTGCAGACCGTTTGAGTGGGGAGCGGATATTGTAACCCATTCTACCACAAAATATATGGACGGACATGCAGTTTGTGTCGGCGGCTGTATCGTAGACAGCGGTAATTTTGACTGGATGGCACATGCGGAGAAGTTTCCGGGACTTACCACTCCGGATGAGTCTTATCATGGGATTACCTATGCAGAGCGCTTCGGTAAAGCAGCCTATATTACAAAGGCAACCGTACAGCTGATGAGAGACCTTGGTTCCATTCAGTCTCCGCAGAACGCATTCTATTTAAATCTCGGTCTTGAGTCACTTCATCTTCGTATGGAACGTCACTGCCAGAATGCGCTTGCGGTTGCAAAGTTTTTAGAGGCACAGGAAAAGGTTGCCTGGGTACGGTATGCAGACCTTGAGAGTGACCCGTACCACGACCGTGCAAAGAAATATCTTCCGAAGGGAACCTGTGGAGTTCTTGCCTTTGGTATTAAGGGCGGAAGAGAAAAGTCCATTAAGTTTATGGATTCCTTAAAGTTTGCTTCTATCGTAACTCATGTGGCAGATGCGAAGACCTGTCTGCTTCATCCTGCAAGCCATACGCACCGTCAGATGACCGAGGAGCAGCTGGCAGAGGCAGGGGTTGCTTCTGATTTAATCCGCCTCTCTGTCGGTATCGAGAATGTGGAGGATTTGATTGCGGATCTTAGACAGGCTCTTGATAGAATATAATTGCAACTATCAGATAACTGTAAAACAGGAGGATGTCAGACGTCCTTCTGTTTTTTTGCGCGACTTGTTAAATGAGAAAAGAGTCAGAGAAAAAGCAGGGAAGTAGTGCAAATTGTGATTAAAATACAACTGTTACGCGGAAAGTTCTACGCATTTTGCTTTGGAATTTGAAATAAGGCATGATATAATAAAGATGTAGTGAGGATTTGCAGTGGGGCTGCAAAATCCGAGCAGAAACGACTATCATGAACGGTGTTTGTGATAGGATAAGAACCCATGTATGTCAGATTTGATAACTATGCAACGAAAGGAGGCTTGTTTGGGGAGATATATCGGAAATGACAGAATAATGGGGATTTTAATCGTTACTATTTTGAAGGTTTGTTACTATTTTGGAGGTTTAGAATGAAAAAGACTTTAAAAAGGTTGATGGGCATTGCTCTTGCAACTGCAATGCTTGTAGGCACGCTGATGGTTTCGGGTACCTGCGCAGAAGCAGCAGGAGAGACTTTACTTAACACATACGGTTCGTTATTCGGCTATTCCGGAACCTGTATTAATTTAAGCCAGCTTAAGAATCCGACTACGCTGGCTCATGTAAAGACACAGTATAACAGTATCACTCTTGAAAATGAGATGAAGCCGGATGCAATGCTTGGGTATTCTCCGAGTCTGATTTCAAGAGAGACAGCTGCAAATTTAGGATATTACATTCCGTCTTCTATGACAGAAAGTTATGTGCCGCGGATTAACTTTGATACTTTGGATGCGGTACTTAAGATTTGTTCCGAAAACGGCTTAAAAATGCGTGCACATACGCTGGTTTGGCACAGCCAGACTCCGGACTGGTTTTTCAGAACCGGCTATTCATCCAATTATGGCTATGTATCTCAGGCACAGATGGATGCACGTATGGAGTACTACATTAAGTCTGTTATGAATCATGTCTATTCCGGTCAGTATGGTAATGTTGTGTATGCATGGGATGTTGTAAATGAATATCAGCATGCGCAGAACTCCGGCTGGTTATATATTTACGGAAGTGTAAATAATTATCCGTCCTTCGTTAAGAAGGCCTTTCAGTATGCAAACGATTGTCTGGAATACTATGGCTTAGGAAATTCCGTAAGTTTATTCTATAATGATTTCAATACTTATATTGAGGCTGATGATATTGTTACCATGATTAATTACATCAATTCCAACGGTAAGATTTGTGATGGTGTAGGGATGCAGTCTCACCTAAGTACTACCTATCCGAGTGTATCTTACTATATCAGTGCATTAAAGAAATTCTTAAATGCAGGGTTTGAGGTGCAGATTACGGAGCTTGATGTTGTAAACAGTGGTGATGTAGACCAGGCAAATTATTTATATGATTTAATGTCCAATATCCTTACTCTCAAGAAAAACGGTGGCAAAATTACCGGAATTACCTTCTGGGGAGTTTCCGACGATGTTACATGGATTACCGGAGAAAAGCCGTTATTGTTCTCCACTTTGGGAAATGCAAAATATGCATATTACCGTGTGTTAGAAGCTTATACAAACGCAGGGCTCACCACCGGCAGCAGTTCTTCCGGCAGTAGTTCTTCTGGTAGCAACAGTGGTTCTGTTTCTACCAGTGACAATACAATCCAGTGTGAGAGTATGACAAAGAGCGGTACCTATACCGGTAC
>JAQXOR010000117.1 GCA_029099805.1 Lachnospiraceae bacterium | reverse complement strand
ACAGGATATATGCCTTCGCAACATCGGTATATCCCGTGCTTTCCAACACGTGCTCCACGCTGTCCTGAATATCCTCCACCGATACCGTGTTATCCTTAATCTTCTCCTGAAAATCGGAAGTAACACGCAGCGCCAGTAAGTTAATAATCTCATCCGTATAGGACTTACCGGTTGCATGGAACGCCTTTGTAATTGCGCCACTGATTTTCGATAACGTAAACTCTGCAATCTCCCCATCACGCTTTACTACATTAATCATTCTGCCTTCTCCCTTCATAACATCATATTTTCTCTTGTATCCCTACAAGCCATCTTCCTCGTACATTCATAATATTACCATTATCTCTTGTAGTAGTCAAGCAAAAACCACCATATCTTGAATCTTTTTTTTAAAGCATCAAGATATAGTGGTTCATTTCAAAAAATTAGTACCAAATACCTATTTAGTTTTTCCATCAGAATGCCGCCGGAGCCCTTAAGCATCCCCAAATAACTGTCCGTATAAATCCTTCGGCACATACGCCTTCACGGCAGTTCCCTCTGCCACATATTCTTCGGACAGAAGCTCTCCGTACTTTCGAATCAGGGCAAGCTTATTTCCCTCCGCATACGGAAGAATACACTCCACATAAACCTTACTTTCACGAAGCAGATCTGCAATAATCTCCAGAAGCTCCGGCAGACCCTGTCCACGCTTTGCACTAATCCGTACCACACGGTCTGCTTTTAAATCCTTGCAGTTCTCAGGACTTACTACCAAGTCCTGTTTATTAAACGCGGTAATGACCGGCTTGTCCTTCACCCCCAGATTGCGCAGAGTTTCATATACGATATGCATCTGTGCATCTGCATCGGGATTTGAAGCATCCACAACATGCAGTATCATATCCGCATACTTTGCCTCCTCCAGAGTGGAGCGAAACGCATCAATCAAATGATGCGGAAGCTTTCTGATAAATCCGACGGTATCCGTCAGCAGGATTTGCTCTTTGCTTTCCAACCGAAGGATTCGGGTCGTGGTATCTAACGTAGCAAACAGCTTATCCTCCTCCATCACACCGGCATCCGTCAGTGTATTCAGAAGTGTCGATTTCCCCGCATTGGTATACCCGACAATCGCAATTACCGGCGTGCGGTTCCTTTCCCGCATGGAACGGGCCACTTCCCTGTTCTTCTTTACCTGCTCCAGTTCTCTGTTTAACTGAGCAATCCTCGCCTTAATCAGTCTCCGGTCCACCTCCAGCTTTTTCTCACCGGGACCTCTGGTTCCGATACCGCCGGAAGCACCTGCCGCACCGCCGCCGATACGCGACATTGCACTGTAGCTTCCGATTAAGCGCGTCGCGCGATACTTTAGCTGGGCAAGCTCCACCTGAAGCTTTCCCTCTCCGGTCCTCGCATGCTGCGCAAAGATATCCAGGATTACCATCGTACGGTCCATCACCTTGCACTCCAGGGCATCCTCCAGATTCTTCATCTGTGCCGGAGAGAGCTCATCATCACATACGATTCCGTCCGCATCATGCACTGCGAGCAGCATCCGGATTTCTTCAATTTTTCCTTTTCCCACGTAGGTTCCCGGATGTACGGCTTCACGATTCTGGATGACCGTCTCCACCGTTTCCGCACCCGCGGTCTTTACAAGCTCTGCAAGCTCCCGTAAGGACACCTCCGTGTCATCCCCGTCAGACACACAAACGCCTACCAGAATTACACGTTCCTTTTCTTCTTTATTCTCTATCATAGCTACCTCATGCTTCTTCACGTACCCTCGTTGCAAGGAATTCCAGTTCTTTGCCGATTCTGTCATCCTCCGGATACCTGCTTCTATACTCTGACGCTTTTTTGTATGCCGTATTATACTCTCCCATTTTCTCAAGAATTACTACTTCATTGAAGAAAAGCTGTTTTTCGTGTAGAGTATCGGAAAGCTCCTGACCTGCACGCACAGTGTCCAATGCCTCCGCCAGCTTCTCCTGCTTCATCAGACAAATCGCCATCTGATTATACGCGGCTGCGTCCTTTGCTCCGCTTCCCTCGATATACTGCTTATAATGATATGCGGCCTCGCCGTAATCGGAACGCACACGATAAATCTCTCCGATATAATAATGTGCATCCTCATATCCGTTCTCTGCCGCTGTCGTAAGACCCTCCAGTGCACTCTCCGATTCTCCGCTGAAGTACTGCGCTTTTGCAATATAATAGGCATCCTCAGCCGTAGGATTTTCAATTGTGGTAATAATCTGTAGCAAAGCAAGCTGTTCCCGGCTCCTTCCCAGTCTCTCCAGCACATTATACTTTCCGAAGTACAAATCAAAATTCTCCGGCTCCAGTGCAATGGCCGCATCATAATCCGCAAGACTCTTCTCATAATCTCCGGCAACATAGCTCATATAAGCTCTGGCACGATACCCTGCCGCATAATCCGTCTGCTCCTTTAAAAGCTCGTCATATACCGCAATGGCTGCAGCATAGTCCCCCTCGCATTCCAGTGCATCCGCAAGATACATCCGGATATCCGCATTTAGGGACGGAAGTAACTCCTCAGCCAGCGCTTTTTCAAAATAAAGCTTTGCCTCGGCATAATTTCCCTCTTCGTAATAGGTAATACCGATGGCACGCCGTGCACGCTTGTTGTTCTTTCTGGCCAGCTCCAAATCCTGTTCAACCACAGCAGCCTCCAGAGCCTCTCTTGCCTCGGCATACTGCCCCAGGGCGGCATAGGTCTGTCCCTGCCCGAGATAATACTCGGCTTTGTTCGGATTCTCCTCTATCGCATTCGTAAAGCACACGAGAGCTTCGTCATACTTGCCGTTAAAAAAAGCCTCCTGCCCCTGCTCATAATATTGCCCGGCCTTATTACAACCTGCCAGAACAAGCAACAGTCCGGCTCCCAATGCCATTCTCACAAAACGCATCCGCATCTGCCATGACCTCCTGCTTACGGCCAAACCTCTTTTCTCGGCTGATTCACCGTAATGATTTTGTTGGACTGCAAATTCGCCGTCAACACAAACCGCATCTCATCCCGGTATTCCGGCTTTGCAAAATAATACGCATAGGTATCAATCAGCAGGAACAGGTTTGCTGTTCTTCCCTCGAGCTTGAACTGATGAAAGCCCATCGGCACATACTTATTCCAGATATCATCCGGAGAAATATGCGTCTCATAATTCTTAAACACGTAGACAGAGGTATGCTCACCGTACTCACAGTACCACTTCGGAACCTCTATCTGCTTATCGGCCGGAAGCTCCCGATTCTTCAGAACAATCTGCTCCTGCTGTGCCATAAACCGGTAATGCTCGCCTCTGCGCGGACAATTCGGCACACAGCAGCAATTTGCCAGAAGCTCACACTTCTCCTTTTTCTTAATCTGCTCCAGCAAATCAAACTTATTATTCATATTATAGTCCAGAACAACAATATTATAATCCTTATCGAGTTCTGCATTGATTGCATCGACATTTTTAATTTCCTTGCAGGTAGAACTGGTAATCTTGTAGCTTGGGTACCACTCACGGATATACTCCTCTAAAATAGGTGAAACCACAATTACCTCATTTAAGCCGTTATCCGCCTCACGCAGGCAGAAGTTACAATACGGGTCTGCCAGATCCTCCTCGGTAATCAACGGATTCGTATAGGTGAAACGAATCGGAATCCCCTCCGCATTCACCGCCTTAATGACCTGTCGAATGTACTCGGCACTGCACTGGTCTCCGCCACTGAAACGCCCTCCGTTCCATTTGGAGGTCGGAAACTCACCAAAGAAGGATGCAATCTCAAGCCCCTCTCTGAAATACTCCGGATAATTCTGCATCATTTTAACAAGTAACATATTAATCGGGAAGTTTGCACGTAACCCCGGAAGATGAAACTTAACGCTCATACCATTCTCTCCTTTGTCCATTCTTATTTAATCATATCATACTCTTCATAAAAGTGCAAGAAAGCCTGATGCGTTTCAGATATCTTTCGATTTCCTTATCCTCCTGAAAACATACTTCACTCCATCCGGCTTTCAAGCCATTCATAGACCTCCGCTGCTATCGCCCTTGCATAGTCTTCGCCGTAGGTGTCTAATGCCGCATTATCCGATTCACTTGAAACAAAGCCCATCTCAATAATCATACTTGGCATCAGCGACCTTCTGTTAATCGCATAATCCTCCTCCGCGTCCGACATGGAGCCATACCGCACGCCACGGTCCTTCATTCCGCCCACCTCAAGAATCGCATCCAGTATCCGGTTTGCCAGCTGTCGGTCCGCCGTTGGTCTGCTGCTGTGAATCCAGATTTCCACGCCGCTGACCCCGTCACTCATCTTGCCGTTATAATAATATGCATTCCTGTGTAAGGAAATCAAAGCATCCACATCAAGCGAATTTGCCAGTAATGTCCGGTCATAAAGCTCAAGGAACGAATCGTCCTCTCTGGTCATAACTACCTTTATCCCGTACTTCTCCAGTTCCGCCTGAACCAGCTTTGCAAGCCGGAGATTGTCATCCTTCTCCTGCCGCCATGTCCCGTCCTCCAGTTCAATCGAGGCTCCCGTATCATGTGCTCCGTGTCCTGCATCAATACAAACCGTATACACTTCCGGAGCAGGCGTAGGCTTCGGCATTGAGGTAGTGTCCGGCACCGGCTCTTCGTTCATCTCCCCGACGTTCTCCGGCTCACTGTCCGGCTGCCGGACAGCACTGACCGTCTGTGACAGCTCGTTTAATCTTGCCTCTGTTGTTTGCAGCTTTGTCTGCAAGCCGTCGGAAAATGCCTGTACGGCCTGTAAATCAGCCGATGTCCTGTAGAAACAGACTGCCAGAAAAACAACCGCTCCCGTCAGCAAAGCACCAAATACAGAACCCAGGATCCAAGATGCCTTCGATGTTTTCTTTTGATTCTTCTCTTCCGTACTTTTGGCTGTCAGTATCTCCTGAAGCTCCGTCCCCTTCTGCTCTTCCTTCTCCTTTGGCTTCTCAGGCTCCGGTGCCCGCTGCGGCTCCTGCAGTTTTTGTGTCTCTGTAACATTCTTTGCTTCCTTCTTACTTGCTTCTGTTTTTTTCTTCTTTGAACTCATCACTACGTTCCTTCCTGACTTATCTGTAAGTAATCATGTTTCTATTAATGTTAATTTTACTGTTAATGTTACTGTTACCGATACTCTCCGCTACGGTTCCATCGAAAGCACCTTCAGAATACGCGCCTCGGCTGCAAGAAGCTCCTCCCTGTCCGTCTCTTTTTCCACCGGATAGGAAACCGGAACAATCACGTGCGGCTTGCCGTTTAAGTAACCAAGCACATGACATGCGTTAATCTCTGTTGCATCCAAAACAACCCTGCCGTCCCTTCGACAAAGCGTAAGCGTAACCAGTCCGATTCGAATTCCGTTCTTCTCCACAATCACAAAACGCTCCGAAGAGCTCTGCCCTGCTATTTCCTCTGCCTCTTTATCATCACCGGCAGCCTCCCGCATCCAGGGAATGATTGTTGCAGGTAAACACTACGTCAAAGCCTGCATCCCGTACCGCTTCCAAATACTCCGGAGGCGCATTGCAATTCGGACAATCCTCCTCCACATACTTCATCTGTGCTGTATACGGAAAGCCAGGAGAAATCACTGTTTCCAAATTGCCGATTGCAAAATCACAGCCTTGCAGATAGTCTTTAATCAACGCAAAGCTTCCGGAAAAATCATAGCCGCCGCCCTTCTTTGCGGCCGCATTCTGCTGTCCTCCCAGGCACATCAGGTCACCGGTCAGACAAAGGGTAACAACCGATGGCGTAGGCGTCGGTATCTTTGCCGGCTCCTCTGTTACAGAAGGTTCATACATCGCTTCCGGAGACTCTGCTGCAGTCGTTTCCGGCATCGTTACCGGTTCTGCCGGTAATGTTGCTTTCACTGACAAGGTTGGTTCCGGCAGCCCCATAACTTCATCGGAAATCTTCTCACCGACAACCGGTTGCCGGTGAGAAGCCTTACACCCGGAAACAGCCACGACAAGGAGGCTTCCGATTACAAGGGAATAAATTCGTCTTTTCCATGTTTCACTCATTTCTCACAAATCCTTTTCTCAGCCTCCGAGAACACTTTCAAACAGTTGTCCCTTCTCTGCAAAGCATCCATCGTTACCGGCTCTTCCGGCTCCGTCCCATACTCAGCAAGCGGAAGCTCGAACCACGTAACACCTCTCCAGGCTCCAAGCTTATACCCTGCATTCTGAAACTCCCCTAGATTGCGAAATCCGTATGCCTCATGAAATGCCTCGCTCTTTGGATTCGGCGTAGACACTCCGGCATAGACCGTATAGTAACCCTGCTGCCGAAGAAGCTCCAGCAAGGCGGTGTACAGCGCAGTCGCTATCCCGCACCTATGATACTTCTCATCTATATAAACCGAAAGATCAGCCGACCACCGGTACGCAGCCCTCTCGCCGTGCTTTGAAGCATACGCATAGCCTGCGATTCTGTCGTTAATCTCACAAACCAGCCATGGAAAGCCAGCCATAATATGCTCCATCCGTTCCTCAAAAGCCTCCAGTGTCGGCACCTCAGTTTCAAACGTAACCGCCGTATTCGTAATATACCCTTCGTAAATATGCAAAACAGCCGCCGCGTCCTCCTTCGTGGCAAAGCGTATCTTTCCCTTTGTAGCCATAAAACTTTCCTCCTCTACAGCAATCATTATAGTACAATCGTCCAAAAAAGGAAAGCCTGTTTTAACGGTTTTCCGCAAGAAAAAGCGGAGTCCCACGACACCCAGTGAATGTCGGCTTTAGGAGGACCGGAGCGAACCGTAGACCCTTCGAACTTCGGGGCACGGCTGTGCTCCGAAAAAAGAAAGGGCAGTATCATCGATACTGCCCTTTCTTTTTTTAAAGCACGAGACGGCCCACGGCATCCGGTGGATGCCGGTTTTGGGCGGACCGGAGCGAAGCGGAGACTTCGAACCTCGGGGACGTGAGCGCTTGCGCTCACGAAAAAAACAGGACAGTATCAACGATACTGTCCTGTTCTTTTCTTAGAGCACGAGACGGGATTCGAATATTTCAACCATTCAAAAACACTGATAGAAAGGGGATTCCAGCACATCCAAATGGTTGCGGACTCAATCACGGACTCAAAACGAAAAGCGGCAGGAAAGCACACTCGGGCGGAAAAGCCTGCGCCTGCTGGGGAGCCCCATTTAGGGGCGCAGCAGGCAGGCTCGACTAGTGAAGCAAGGACATGTCATCCCTTTACCGCAGGCACATGCTTGCATGTGGGGATTGACATGTCCGTCCTGCCCTCCCAGAACGCCCACACTGGGAGAAAGAGGGACGACCAGCTTGCTGTGTCGTTCCTCTTAACTACTTTTTCGTGAACATGCCTCCTAGTTTCTCGATTGCCTCATATACCTTTTCTTCTGTATCGAGTTTCTTTAATTCTTCAATAAATTCTGGGGTTAGTTTTTCTTTTAGAACTTTCAAACGTGTTACTAAATCAATCATTAATTGACTTTCTAAAGATATTCGCTTTGCTTTCTGAATGCCCATTTTCTTGGTGGGCTCTGTTTGATTGAGGGATTCTTGAATTGCGTTAACAAGTCCTCCCATCATGCAATCCATAAACTTGGATGATATCAGGAAATCACAAATGCTTTCAAAGGTTTCTTCTTCTTGCAACAATAAATCTAAAACTTTAATATAACGTCTGGCTTCGAACTCTTCATCATAGTATCTTGCACGTTTGTTGATATTACAAATGGCTTCTTCCGACAAATGCGTTTGTTCTGAAATTTCGTGATATTCCCTTTGCGGTGATGGACTCTTTCCGAGAAGGTAATCATAGGAACAATCAAGCTCTGTGGCAAGAATATCTAGCACTTCGTAGTTATATGCAACTGCCCCACTAATGTACTTTTTGAGTGACGATAAGCCGATACCCGATTTTTCGGCAAATGATTCTCTTGTATATCCGCATTGGTGGATTCTTTTTCCTAAGATAGCTCCAATCTTATCTTTTTCCAAAGTTCAACTCTCCTTTTCTCTAAAAAGTGGCTCTTTTTTTACCTATTCTACCCTGCTACAATGAAATCGTCAAGAGAGCTCGACTGGCAAGTACAGTCGGAGGTTAGTATTACCCTCCGACTTCTGGGACAGGGACAAACAAGTCTCTAACCTGCATAAATACTGTAGTTTTGTTGTCCCCTCTATTGGTGGGACAAACCGTAGTAGTGGGACAGAAAGGAGTTTTAATGAAAAAGATTGATAGTGCCCGTTCTTGGTTCTGTGTGCTGAATAATCCGAAAGAGATATTTGGAGAAGTTACTCCCGAAGAAATGGTACGGCAGGCGATTGAACGCTGGTGCGAAGAGAAACCTCAACGGACATGTGCGGTAAACTATGAAATTGGAGATACTGGAAACCATCACATGCACATGGTACTGGAAGACCCTGCAAAGGTGCGTTTCACGGCGATTCAGAAGCTGTTTAAGGGAATCCATATAGAACCGACACGAGGGAGCAAAGAACAAGCCGAAGATTACATACAGAAGAAAGGAATTTTTGAAGAAAAGGCACATACAGTTATTGTTCCTGCGGTCTACCGTGGAAGTATCAAGGCGAATCAAGGCGCAAGGAAAGACCTTGATATCATTCAGGAATTGCTCGAACAGGGAAAGACGCCAAACGAAATCATGGATATGTCTATCTGGTATCGGAAGCATGAAACCTTGATAAGAAAACAGTTCTATCGCTATCGTATTGCGAATTCTCCGTCAACTCGTGAAGTAAAAGTATACTGGCATGTGGGAGAAAGCGGAACAGGAAAAACAAATTCATATACAAAGCTGGTAGCAGAACACGGTATGGATAATGTCTACCTGTTGACAGACTACGAGAACGGCGGATTTGATAATTACTGCGCTGAACCGATTCTTTTCATGGATGAGTTCAAAGGGAATGTCCGTTTTCAAACTCTTTTACACTATCTGGATAGATACCCTATGCAGATACATTGCAGATATGCCAACTCCTATGCGTTATGGAATGAGGTACACATCACTTCTGTTTTTCCGCCGGAAGAAGCCTATCTTTCCATGGTGGAAGCGTCCATGCGTGACAAAGACAAGAAAGACCAGCTATTCCGGCGAATAGACACGATTTTTTATCATTACAAGGAAAATGGCGAATACAAAGTATTTGAGCTTCCTATGACGGAATACAAGGACTACAAGCAATTAAAACAGCTGGCATACAAAAGTGATTTTATACCCATTCATGGTGCAAATCCATTCGATGAGTAAGCGAAAGGGGATGCAAAAATAGACTACGAAGAAAAAAATCTTTTGCAAGAAGCTCTTGAATGTGGTAAGCTAGGTGTGGACGTGCTGGATATTGTTACGATTATGAAGAAAAAGAAAGTACAGGATATCCACCCATACACCATTACAGCACCCGCCAACGAGAAAGGACGCTGGCAGACATTTATTAAGGATGAGGGAAAAGGTCGCAGGAAAGTATCAGCTACAACGGAAGCAGGACTCTATGAGAAATTGTATGAGCATTACTTTCATCAAGCCGAAGCTACTTTGGAATCGTTGTACTCCGAATGGATTGCCAGACGGTATGATGAGGGAATCAGTATTCGTACAGTAAAAAGAAATGAGAATCACTGGAACAAGTATTATCTGGGACATCCAGTGACGTTTTGTCAAGGACTTTTTAATCAAGTTTACAAAGAAGTCACATTTTACGGACTTCTTCACGGAGCAGACGCTTGATTTTGTCCTCCATCGTCTCTTTAGCGGTCTGGCTGAAATGCACACGGACGATATAGGTGGTCTTGCCGATTTGTTTTCTGACAGTCGGGCAAGGGGTGTTGGTGGTGGTGCTGTGGGTTGCGGTATTGTTCATTCAAAATCCTCCTGTAAATGAAAAATGCCCGGTGACTGTCCATCATCGGGCAGTGTCGGTATGAGGGAACAAGGCAAGGCGGCAACATTAAGGTATCTATAAAAGCCTTGCCGTCTTTGCCACACTTGCCGTGTTCCTGTTGTCAGTCTCGGAGATAGCAGACCCATGCTGTACCGTCTTTCTCGGTCACAAGTCTGTCCCCGATACGGCTCTTTGCCGTTCTCATGGTGCGTGAGGAAATCCCACGCTCATTGACCGTCTTTTCCAGCTCTGCGCTCGGCATACGCTTTCCGTCTGCAAGCAGTTCCAGAATGAGCATTTGTGCCTGTGCGGTCTTGCTCTCGGTCTTGGCGGTGTCCGTCCCGGCAAGAAGCTCGTCAGCGGTAATGTCATAAGCCCCTATCCATTCAAAGCCTTTCTCATCTCCCAGAGAAAAAGCAAGAGA
>JAQXOR010000116.1 GCA_029099805.1 Lachnospiraceae bacterium | reverse complement strand
AGTATGTATATTTATTTCTAGCCTGTGACTCTCCTGCAAATGCTTCCCAGAGATTCTTCTCTGTCTTTGTTCCTGCATACTTATTGTTTCCCATGGTATCAATCTCCTTTGTATTATTTTAGGGGTCATGCCCTAATACACTAAATCATTGCAGCAGCTTCCCGCATTACACACCACATACTCTGTTCCGGCCGTTTTCCTTTGCCCTATACAAATTCCTGTCGGCCTCATTTATTATCTCACTGTACAAAAGTCCTTTTGCAGCACTACTGTAGCCCACGCTTACGGTACAGGAGATATGTGTATGTGTACTTAACTCAATTTTCAGCTTTTCCACCCTTGCACGAAGTTCCTCCGCCAGGTCCCGAAGTTCCTCTTTTGTTATAGATTCAAAAAAAATCAGAAACTCTTCTCCGCCATAACGGACCGCATAACCGTCCCGCTGTTCGATGCATTTCTTTACCTCTTCTGCAATTACCCTCAGACACTCATCACCGTTCTGGTGTCCGTACCTGTCATTGATACTTTTGAAATAGTCGATATCCATCATAAGAACGGCCGAAGGGGCATCCCCGAGCTCCAGCTTCCGGTCGATATGCTGTGTAAGAAATCTCCGGTTGTAAAGACCCGTAAGACAATCCTTTTCCGCCTCACCCTTTAATCTTGCATTCAGGCTCTCTATCTCCTTTAAATGTTCATCTCTGGCAAATATCAGGCGATTTCTTTTTACTCTCATGGTAAAGCAGCTCACACTTACTAATATTGCGATAAGACAGGTAGAAACCGTCTGTATCATCATGCCCGAATGAAAGTTAATGCCGGGCATCACAAGAAACGCAACATTTAACAACACCGTACAAAACACTGTAATAGCCGTAACGACAACAGGCTGAATCGGAATGACAGCCACGCAGGCAAGCACCGTATATGCAAAAGCGGAGGTATCGTTTCCGTGCTGACATCCCAGACAGGTAATTCCGACTGCCCACAGTTCCGCCAGAAAAACATATCCCTTAACAACCAAATAAAACAATGCAATATTCTTTTGGTTATGTCGAAATTTACTGAGTAAGCCGATGGAAATGAGGGTCACAATAATCAAAAACAGGTACAACCCTCTGTAAAGCATGGAGCGTTTACTGTCTCCGTCGCATATTGTCTTGAACAGAAACATCATCGTCTGAAATACGACGACCAAAGCACCGCAGAATCTAAGGCTAATAAAATCTGCTTTATGTGCAAAATACTGCATTTTTCTAAGCTCATCCTTACTCAGAAACCATACCATTTTGTCTGTCATGTCTGCCCCCCTTTTTCCGACTTTTTTTGCGCCTTAAATCTAACTATATTGTACTTTTTCAGACATGAAAAGTCAACAAAAAAAACGGTACTGAGTACTTTTAGTACTCAGCACCTATCACCGACTCCCAATACTACTCCTCTATCATTCCGATACGTCTGGCATGACGCTCTTCCCCTGAAAACGGGGTGTCCAGAAACTTGTCCACAATCATAAGTGCAAGTCCCGGTCCGACTACCCTGCCTCCCATTGCAAGAACATTGGCATCGTTATGAAGTCTCGTTGCCTCCGCACTGAACACATCATGACAGAGTGCCGCACGGATTCCCTTCACCTTGTTTGCCGTAATCGAAATGCCGATACCGGTACCGCAAATGAGAATTCCCTTTTCACACTCTCCGTCTGCTACCGCATGTGCCACCTTTTTTCCGTAAATCGGATAATCAACCGACGCGGAAGAATACGTACCGAAATCCTTATACTCAAGACCTCTCGCATCTAAGTGCTTCTTTACCTCCTGCATCAATTCATAACCGCCCTGGTCACAGCCTAATGCTATCATTTTACTTCCTCCTTGGAATTAAAGTTATTTTTCCTCATCCTTTTTCAACCGGATGATATGGTATCCCGCTGCCTTCAGCAAGCGATTCATAATCGCCGTTCCGAGCGGGTTATCCGCAAAACTCTCCGAATAAATCACACTGACACCGGTCTCATCAAAGCTGCGCAGTGTATCAAACAATCCCGCGGCAATCGATTCCGCATTCGCACGTTCACCGACACAGAATACCATGCCCCCGGTGTAGCATTTCTTTGTTTCCTCAGTCGCAAGAATTCCGGTAATTCTGCCCTCGGCCGCATTCTTCACCGCCTCCGCATTAATATAGCGGATTACCTCTTCATTCCTGCCCTCCACAATATAAAGCGGTGCCTTTGGCGCATAATGCCGGTACTTCATTCCGGGCGCCCTTGCAACCACATTCTCAGACGGGCTCTTCTTTAAAACCGCCTCATCAAAACGCACCTCTCCGAGCACCTCTGCAAGCTGCTCTGCAGTAATATATCCGGGCCGAAGAATAAGCGGAACCTCTCCTGTCAAATCCACAATCGTAGATTCCAGACCGATTGTAGCAGCACCCCCATCGATAATAACATCTACCCTTCCGTCCAGGTCCTCGATAACGTGCTCCGCCTTTGTTGTACTCGGTCTGCCGGATTTATTCGCACTCGGAGCAGCCACATATACCCCGGAGCACCTGATTAATGCTGCCGCAATCGGGTCCGAAGGCATTCTGACAGCTACCGTATCTAGTCCTCCGGTTGTTGTCTTCGGCACTCTTGGACTTTTTTTCAAAATCATCGTCAAAGGTCCCGGCCAGAATGCATCCGCCAGATGATAGGCGGCATCCGGCACATCTACCGCCAGTTCCTCCAACGCCTTTATCTCTGCAATATGAACAATCAAAGGATTATCGGAAGGACGTCCTTTCGCCTCATAGATTCTTGCAGAAGCAGTCGCATCAAACGCATTTCCGCCCAGGCCGTACACTGTCTCCGTAGGAAATGCCACCAGCTTCCCTTCGCGCAGGCACTTTGCCGCAGCCTCAAGCTCCTCCTCCTCAAACTGTTCTCTGTTTATTTTTATTATTTCCGTCTTCATCCGGTATAAAACCTTCCTTCCGCATTGCCTTTTAAAGCAGCCCATTATTTCTTCATTATTGCCCTGTCCCCCCGGAAATATACTGTCTGATACCAAGAAGCAGCGCATCTGCCACTTTTTCCTGATATTCCTCACTTGCAAGCAGCGCTTCCTCAGAAGAATTTGAGAGAAACCCGCATTCTGCGATTACAATCGGACACGACGTCTTTCGAAGCAGATAATAATCACTGTTTGCTTTCGCCTGCCGCTTATTTCCATCCTGCAGCACCTCCGGAAACGATTTCTGCAATGTTTCCGCAAGCCTCTTACTCTCTTCCGAGTCCTTATAATAAAACACCTGCGCCCCCTTACAGTCCTCCGAAGGGAAGCTGTTCTGATGAATGCTCACCACAAAATCCGGCTCCGACTCCGAAATTATCCGGACTCTGGCCTCCATATCCTCTCTTTTCTTATTCTGTGAAGTATCGCTATTGAGTCCTTCATCACTTTCTCTTGTCATAATTACCTGTATTCCGTCCTGCGTAAGACGAGCCTGAAGCTTTTTGGCTATGGCCAGATTGATATCCTTCTCCAGCACTCCGGAGCAACCCACTTTTCCGGGGTCAAAGCCACCATGTCCCGCATCCAGCACTACAACCGAAGCTTTTTTGTTTTCCTTTTCGGAAAACACCGCCGCAAGCCGTTCTCCTGCCTTACTCTTTGCAAACACAGCCATCGCCAAAAATAATGCCAGAAGAAAAATATGCTTATATTTTTTCAGATATCCGAACCATTTCCCCCAGGTTTCCCACATACTGCACCAAAAACCGGATTTTTAACAGTATATGCCGTTTCTTATTCGGCAAGAACCTCCGCATCAAATAACGTCCATACCTCCGGCGTCTCAAAGCCCAGCCGCCAAACAGCCACACCTGCCAGCTCCGCCTGTCTGATATAGGAAAGCTTTTCCTGTAAGGACTGCCTGTCCTCCAGCCACATCTTACAAAGTGCGCCGTCCTTTTCATACTCTGCGTAATTCTGTCTGGCAGTCTCGTCCCATACAGGTGTCACATTATTTCTGGAAAGCTCCACCTCTGCCGTTACCATTGCAAGAGCCTCGGAGGTCAGCTTTGTTACTCCGTTTTCCTTCGTTTCGGTCCACAGTCTGGTGTAAAACGGTACTGCCATAATCACCTGTTCCTTCGGCACCATGGTAAGTATATTATCCACTGCCGTAGTGAGATAGCCGTAAGAAGCAACCGAACCGGCAGTTTCGGAACCCGCATAATGTTCATCATATGCCATAATCACTACATAGTCAACCACTTCGCCCTGAGACTTCCAGTCATAATATGCGGCATGCGCCGACGGCACATAATTATCTACGGAGAGAACCAGTCCGTTCGCCCTGCATTTTACCGACAATTCCCGCAAAAACTGAATAAAATGCGGACCGGTCTGCAGAGAAAGTAATTCAAAATCAATATTTAAGCCATCTAAATTATAACGAATCGCTTCTGCTATCAGCGCATTCATCAGCTCCTCCCGCCTCTTCGTGGAAGACAGAACCTGAAAGGAGTTCTCCGTCGGATTAAACTCCGGAATATCCGCAATCTTAAAATTATCTACCAGTCCCCATACTTCAAGCCCGTAAGACTTCGCCGTCTCTACATAAGAAGCATCCGCAAGAGACAAAATCGGATTTTCCGCATCCGGTTCTGTTATCCGAAACCAGGTCGGGGATACCACAGTAAGCTTCGTGTTATTCTTTACCAGCTTTTCCAGACCGGCATTTGCACTCTTATTTGTCACCTGATGCCAGCCGAGCACCACATCCTTTTCCGACAATAGATGAGGATATTGCGCCGGACTGTACTCAGACACATATGACTCCAGATAGGTCTCACTCAAATCCTTCTTTTTTGCGTAACCGAAAAGACCGTTTTCGGTCATTATCTTTACAAATCCTGCTTTTGCTTCCGTCCCGGCATCGACATACCAAACAACACTATCTTTCGGAACCTCACATAAAATACGGCTCTTTATATCGGCTGATTCTCTCACTACCGTATCCTTCTTAGACCGCAGAGACAATATCTCCTTTGACCCGGTACGAAGCAACAGCCGCGCCGGCTCTTCGAAATAAGTATATGTCATGTCGGAAAACAGTGCAGTAAACTCTAACGATACATACGGTACTCCTCCCTTGGTCAGGACAGGCTCACAGGTCAGCTCCTTTCGGGATTTATTGCTGTAATAGACCGCCTCCATCGGATACGCACGGATAATCTCTGTCGGTGTCGTATAAGAAAGAACCATTTCCTTTTCATCATAATAAAAATCAGTATTAATATAAGTAAGCACCGTTTCCAAATCAAGATAAATTCCATCATTCAGTAGCAGTGCGTTTTTTTCGCTTTTCTCCTGCCAAAATATAACATGAGCTTCTCCCGCTGCTACCGGAAAAGCATCTCCCGCTGCAATATATTCTTTATTCGGAGTATATTTCTTAACCAGAGCAACACAAAGAATCACTGCGATTAGCAGCAATGTCGCAAATACTCCGATAATTGTAACTTTAGTTTTCTTCACCACAAACGATTCCTCTTTTCTGTATCTTTCTGTTCTTTAGTATATACAAGATGCCTAAAATAATCAACCCCATTTTGCCGTCGCACCCTATCTTCTCTTTTAACCTGTTATGAGAGAACAAGCCGTTTATATTCCGTCCGGTACGACGGCAGCACGGGATTCCATCTGTTCCGGTATCTGCTATCCTGCTCTTTATTATCCTGTGCATTCCGGTAAACGACCACAGTCTTTCACCGGATGAATAGTTTGTCGGAGGTAAAACCGGTGTGATATGCAAAACCACCTCCGGATGGCGGCATACACCGCCGGATAATATGTCTGCCTTTAAAATACCTTGCGAAGTATCTTTTCTGTTTTACGATTCGGCAACAGCACATCATTCGGAAACGGCAGCTCGATGACCGCCTGAAACCGTGCGGGTAACATCTCCCGTTCCCCACCGGTAATCACTGCCGTAAGTTCATGCTGCACTTCCCTGTCATGCAAACTCTCTGTAAGCTCTCTCCACTCCTGCAGATGCCACGGATACAGATTGCCAAGAATAAACCGGCTGTCACACCGAAGAAATTCCGTCCGATGCCGTTCCTTCCACACTCCGAAATGAAGAATAAGCGTTTTGTACCCTTTTGCCGCAAAGGTCCCAATCACAGATTGATTTTCCGCTGTTACATAACAGACACCCTGTAACAGAAAGCTACCGGGTACAGGTCGTTTCGTTCCGAACAAACTCTCATAAAGTCGTTCGAAGATCTGCTGTCCAGACAAGTCAATGCATGCAATCCGTCCGCTTTCTCTATCATTGAAATGTGCTGCCAGCAGCGTACAAAGAGCCCCGCTCTCTGCACCTTCATGAACACCGATTACACCGATGTATCTGGGAGAATGCACCGATTTCTGCCGCTTTCTTTTTCCTGTTCCGTAAAGCACCGCCTGCAACTCCCTTTTTAACATTGCAACACTCGGATATCGCTTGGCAGGAATTTCCTGCACACACCGCTCATAGATTTTGAACAGTTCTTTTCTGTTCCTGCTTTCTGCGCCCAGCATAACCCCGATGACACATCCGATTCCGTACACATCGGAGCGCTCTTCTGCCCGTCCGTCATATTGTTCGGGAGCTGCATACCCCTGCGTTCCGAAAACGACCCCGGAATACTCTGTTTTCCGGATTGCTCCCCCGAAATCTATCAATGCGAGCTTATCCCCGCAAATAATAATATTTTCCGGCTTTACATCCAGATAGAGAATCCCGTTTTGATGCAGATACTCAATAATTTCACACAGTTGAATGGAATAATGTGAGATAAAAGAGGTTGGAAGGCATTTCTGCCCGGAAAGAAAATCATGTAATGTTTCGCCACCCATATCTTCTTCAATAATATAGCACGCAGTCTCATCCTCCTCAATATCATAGATTCTTGGAATTGCCGCGTGATGCAACAGCTTCAGGGTATATGCTTCCCTTTTTCGTTCTTCGTAAAAGGGTCTGTTCTTTAAAAGCCGCTTTATGATGCGTCGCTCACCGAGTGCCTTATGTTCTGCGAGAACTACCTCTCCTCCGCTGCCATTTGCAAGCAGCTGTAGAATCCGGTACTTCCCAAATAGTAATTCATTCTCCATCTTCTCCTTTCTGCCCGTTTCACGGACTGATTTGTCCTTATCTCCCGTCGGATTGCCGGTGACTTCTCACCTGCTTTTATTATACTGCGAGACTTTCCCTCCTTGCAAGCTTTTTCCTCTTCGCTTTTTTCACAAACTTTCTCCGGATTTTTGTATAGTATTGCCAATTCCTCCCCCTGATTTTCGCCTTTCCTTATTTATACAAACTTCACAATTTATGTTATTGACTTTCGTGGAAAATTACTATATACTTTGTATAACACGAAGAAGGGGGTGCATACTCATGACAATCGAGCGCTTAAGCGATACACAGATTCGTTGTACATTAAACAAGCAAGATTTACAGGAACGTCAGTTACAGTTGAGTGAATTGTTTTATGGCAGTGAAAAAGCAAAAGCCCTGTTCCGTGATTTAGTACAAATGGCATCCTACGAATGCGGATTCGAAACGGAAGATATGCCTCTCATGATAGAAGCCATTCCTGTTGATGCAGACTGTCTCGTTTTGGTTGTAACCAAGATGGAGGATTCCGAAGAGCTGGACTCCAGATTTTCCAACTTCACTCCGTTTACCGAGAAAGAACAGTTTTCCGATAAACTCCCGTTACCTGCATTGGCCGATGAGATTCTGAACTACTTTTCCCAGTTCAAGGATTTACTGAACAAAAAAGCAGAAGAACTCTCTAAGGGTACGGACACTTCTTCCGAAAAGAAGTGTGACTCCCTCACCAAGGCATATGCTTTTGATTCCTTACAGTCTATCAGCCGCTTTGCCGCTGTTGTAGCTCCCCGTTACCACGGCATCGCCGAGCTCTATAAAAATACTGCCGATGAGACCTATTATCTGCTTCTCGGAATGTCGGGACATACGGCAGAGGATTTTAACAAGCTCTGTAACATTGCCTCCGAATACGGTCGTTCCGTATCCTCCGGCGCTGCATCACTGCTTTATTATAAAGAGCATTTTACAAAGGTTGCCGGAGCCGATGTTCTAGGCACGCTGGCAAAGTTAAATTAAGTTTTAACAATTATTTCGATGATTCAAAAGAACCGGAGCAGGCGCTCCGGTTCTTCTCTTTTTACTCCAGTATTTCTTTTTTTCTGCAGATTACCGAAAAGCTCTGTGGTTTCTTTCCGGTTAATGCAATACTTCTGCTATCCGGCTGTGAGGATCCTACAAATACTTCATATGTCCCTTCGTTCAAAACGAGATTTGCATCCGAATCATACAAGGCAAACGCAGTATCCTTCAGCACAAGCTCTACCGTCATGCTTTCTCCCTTTGCCACGGCCACCTTCTTTAATCCCTTTAACTGATAATGTGGTGCTCCGACAACCTCCTTTGCCTTCACATAAACCTGTACCGTCTCTGCACCATCATATGCACCTTTATTCTCTACCGTTGCCGTTACCGTTATGCTACCGTCCTTTGCTATTTCGCTTGCGGAAAGAGAAACATCCGTTACGTCAAACTCCGTATAACCAAGACCATACCCAAACGGATACAATGCCTCATTCTCCATATAACGGTAGGTTCTGCCCTTCATATTGTAGTCCGTAAATGCCGGAAGCTCCTCCGTCGTACGGTAAAAGGTTACCGGAAGCTTACCCTCCGGAGAATACTCTCCGAACAACATCTGTGCGACAGCACGTCCTCCCTGTGCACCCGGATACCAGGCCTGTACAATGGCAGGAATATGCTCCTCCGCCCACGGAAATGCCAATGCACTTCCGGAAAGAAGCACCAAAACAACCGGCTTGCCACTCGCATAAATCTCCTGTAACACTGTATTTTGCAAGCCCGGAAGCTCCAGATTCGGCTTATCACCGCTGGCAAACTCATTGCCCTGGTCTCCTTCCTCACCTTCCAGACCGGAATCCAGTCCCATGACTGCAATTATAACGTCGGATTCATCACAAACAGCACGTACTTCTGCAATCCGGTCATTCACCTGACCGAGTCCGGATACTTTGTCCTTAAATAAGTGACAGCCTTCGGAATACCGTACTCTTACATCATCTCCCAAATATTCCTGTATTCCCTCCAATACCGTAATATACTCGGAGGCCGTGCCCTCATAGTTACCGATTAACGCCTTGCGGTTATTGGCATTCGGTCCGATTACCCCCACTGTCTTTAACTTACTCTTATCAAGCGGAAGTGTCGCATTCTCATTTTTTAGCAGACATAATGTTTTCTTTGCCACCCGAAGATTAAACTCTTTCTGTTCCTTGCTGTCTACCTCCGAATAGTCAATGGTATTGTACGGTACATGCTCCGGAGCATCAAAGATTCCGAGACGCATTTTTGAAACATACAACCGTTCCACCGCACGGGTCAGAGTATCCTCACTTACCAGTCCTTGCTTAACTGCTTCTAATAAATTCACATAAATATGTCCACAGTTCAAATCGCAGCCACTGTTCATCGCAAGTGCTACCGACTCTACCGGAGAGGAAGTAACTCCGTGACCCTCATGAAAATCCTTGATAGCCCAGCAATCACTTGTCACGTGACCGTCAAAGCCCCATTTGTCACGCAAAATGTCCTGCAACAGCGTCTTACTTCCGCAGCATGCTTCTCCGTTTGTACGGTTATACGCCCCCATAACAGCCTCTACCTTTGCCTCTTGTACGCATGCCTTAAATGCCGGCAAATAGGTTTCAAATAAGTCCTGTTTGGATACCTCTGCATTAAAGCTGTGACGTACGTCCTCCGGACCGGAATGTACTGCAAAATGCTTGGCACATGCCGCTACCTTGAGATACTTTTCATCCTTTCCCTGCATTCCCTCGATAAACCTTACCCCAAGACGGGAGGTAAGATATGGGTCCTCCCCATATGTTTCATGGCCTCTTCCCCAACGTGGGTCGCGGAAAATATTTACATTCGGCGCCCAGAATGTCAGCCCTTTATATATATCTGTATCGCCATACTTCTGCTGCATATTAAACTTTGCCCGGCCCTCTGTAGATACATGGTCGCCCACCTCTTCCATCATATCCTCATCAAAAGCAGCTGCCAGGCCGATTGCCTGTGGAAAGACTGTAGCTACGCCTGCCCGTGCCACACCGTGCAGTGCCTCATTCCACCAGTTATATGCCTTGATATCCAGGCGCTCAATTGCCGCTGCCCAATGCAATGTCTGGAATACCTTTTCTTCTAATGTCATTTCGGCAACTAATGCCTTCGCTCTTTCCTTAAATGAGCGGCTTTCATCTTGATATACCTTCATTTTACTATTCCTTTCCATCGTATCTTTTTCTGCAGATATCTCCCGTGCCCAATCATCCGTTCTATAACAATAACGAGGCTAAACCCTGAATTCTTTCTTCAGAATCTAACCTCGCATCATTCTGATTATCCCTCTTAATATCCTTTAATTGTCGCATCGCACATAGCCGCAAAGAAATTATCCTTTACATTAAGCTCCTCGTCAAAAAGATACGGATAACTGATTGTCTGCACACCATGCATTTTCTCGCCGGTTATGATATCCACATAATCCTTCGGCTGATTCAGAGAACTTGTCTCATCCGTCAGACCTTCAAATGTAAAGCTGACAATATCATACGACTTCTTAGTTTCCATATTACAAATCAAAGTCATCAGATTCTTATAGCGCTTTGCACATCTGGCCAGTAACTCTTCCTTTGTCTTCGATGCATCATCTACAGCATTATCAATGGAAGATACATAGAACTCCGTAATATGTATCTCAAGCCCCGTCTCAGCCAATGCCTTAAACATATCTTCCATGGCAAATACGTTGGAGCCGTTCGGTGTGTAATGCCCCTGAATACCGATTCCGTCAATCAATTTATCTGCTTTTAAAGTATTAATTAAGGCCAGAGCAGCCTTCTGCATACCCGGATCATCCAAAGATTCCTGCGTATAAATGAGCTTTTGGTCTGCTGTTGCATACTTTCTCGCAAACTCACACGCCTTTCCCATATACTCTTCCCCAATCGCCTGATACCAGCCGGAAGAAGTGCGATATCCCAACTTATTATTTTCATTGCTGTTGATTACATCATCCAAAACATCCCATGAAATCACTACACCCGGATAATTGGTATTGCAGTATGTAATTACATCCTTGATATAATTCTCCATACGCAGCAGCATAACCTCAGAGGATGCATAATCTATTGATGTTGTTTCTTTTCCGTTAGCATCCGTAACTGTTGTCACCTGACTTTCGGAAAATCCCTTTGTAAATGCCCACGCCGGTGTCTCGTTCGTAATCAGGCGAGGACCACGTACCGGAAGATTATTGTCCTGTGCAAACTTTAAAATCACATCCGCACCTGAAAAATCCAGCGCAATTCTGGTTAAATCTCCGGAAGCAACTGTGGCATCGTAATCCATAATTACATTCGGCGAAAGATCCTCTTTACAGCCTACGATGTTAAACTGATTCTTAACAATCGCCTGTCTCTTCGAATCTGTAACATCTATTTGTAGCAAATCAATACCGACAGTAAATAACTCCTTATATGCAACCTTTAACTGCGGTAACTCATTTTCCTTTTCATAATATTCTTTAAATCTCTTTGTGTCATAGACACTTTCTTCCACAACTTCAGTTTTGTCTTCTTCGATAACAACCGGAGTCGGAGTCGGTGCCGGTGTCACGGTCGCTCTCGGTGTAATCGTAGGAACCGGACCGGTTTCTACTGTTCCGGAGCACCCTGCGAAAAGAAACATTGCAGCAACTGCTGAAAGCCCAATTATTTTCCCTTTTCTCATTCACAACACTCCTTTTCAATCACTCACCCATCCATTTTTAGATAACACATAAGGGGCAGGCTCAGCTACCCCTTATGTTGAACTCTTATGTAGTTATCTCTTACTTGTTTGCCTCAGCAATGATTGCATCCCAAGAATCCTTGATAGCTGCAGCCTGATCTGCCGGAGTTACATCAGCAAACGGATACTTCCAAAGGAAGTCCGGTCCGATAACGGCATCAAGACCAGCTACGAGGGTCTGATTTAAGAAGGTGGTGCTTACACCGTCGTTGAACTTAACGATGGTCTCATCAACTGCTCTCTCATCGTCGAAGTGAGAGTAGTACTGCTCCTTCCAGTCGTTCGGGTCATCATAGCCCGGAGTAGCCATGGTGTATACATTGTATGCAAATGCAATGTTACCGGCGGTCTCTGCATCATAGCAGGACGGAATGATTGCGATGTTATCACAAACATAGCTCTTGTAGTTCTCCTGTCCGTCCGGCTTCGGAGGCATTACGAAACCTACAGAGTCTTCCATAGCGTCACCATACATCTGGGCGTTCTGGCACATATACTCCTGGTTGAACTGCATAGCAGCCTTACCTTCCTGGAATGCCGGCTGGAAGTAGTTCCACTCAGAGCCTTCCGGCTGCGGCATCTCGTAACCCTTGTTGTAAAGGCTTACTGCGAAGTCGATAGCGTCAAGGAATGCCTTGTTGGTTGTGTTGTTGTAAAGGTTACCGTTCTCATCCTTCATAACGAAGTCCTGACCAGCAGAAAGTGCTAAGCAGTTCATAGCCTCTGCACCCTGGCTAACGGTAGCGTAGATATCGGTTACACCGTCGTTATTGGTATCGCGGGTAAGAGTAGCACAAAGCTCCTCGAACTTGGACCAGGTCCAATCACCGCTTGCCTGTAAGTCATACGGAAGATCCGGATCAAGACCAGCTTCTTCGAAGAGTCTCTTATTCCAGATTACGCCTCCTCTAGGCTCAGACTTACCTGCGCGCATACCATAGATGCTGTCGCCCTTGGTCATTAACTCGGTTACAGCCTTGTTCCACTTATCTTCGGAGAAGTCAAACTCATCCAGAGTAGCTAAGTCATAGAAAAGACCGTTTGCCATCGGCTTTGCAACGAATCTGTAGTCAAGCTCGAAGATGTTTGCAGCCGGCTCACCAGCGGTAATGGAGTTAACACAGGTATCGGTCATCTCGCCCCAACCTGCAACAGTCTTAGACTGCATGGTGAAGTTGTACTTTGCAAAAATCTCCTGACGATACTTCAAAGTAGCCTCTTCCTGAGCGTTCTTCGGAGCTGCCGGCTCTTCCGGAGACCAGTGGTCACCAATGATGTAAGCTGCTCCGCCAAGATCTCTGTCCGGAATCGGAGTTGCTGCCGGGGTAGGGGTCGGATCCGGATCCTTATCTTTACCCGGCTCTTCAGTTACCGGCGGCTGTGTAGCCTTATTGTCAGCAACATCTGCATCGGTCTTACAAGCTGCAAGGCTACCAAGAACGGTTGTTGCAGCAAGGAATGCTGCAGCATACTTCTTAATTCTCATACCAAAATTCCTCCTTTTATTTTTTGGGTTTGGCGTCCCATTTTGACGATAATTCGTCGACTCCTCTTTTTTATAGAAACGCTTCTGCGTCACTATCTACTGGTTCCAAACATATTATAGCGCATTTTATTGCAAAATGCTAGCTTTTTTTTAAAATAAATAAATTTTTTTGTTACATTTTTATACCGGTCTGGCTCAAACTCTCTACAAATCCCTTCTGTGCAAAGAGATAAAGAATCAAAAGAGGGATAATTGCCATCAAAGTACCGGTGGAAATCATCTGATCTAACAAACCGGAACTTGCCAAAGTACCGGTACCGATAGACTTTACGTACTGATCAAGACGACCCGCGATAGAATTTAAGCCCTTCGGCAGTAATTCCATATTTCCAAGGAACATCTTGGAGTAGAACGAATCGGTCCACTGCCACACGTATGCAAACAGGAAGCAGGAAACAATCATGGACTTTGCATCCGGAAGCATAATCCGTACAAACGTCTGGAAATTACCGCAACCGTCAACATAAGCAGCCTCTTCCAGCTCCTTCGGAACTCCGCGGAAATACTGGCGAAGCATAAAGATGTATAAACCACTCTTAAAGCCCATACAGGTAGCGCACATCATAAGATACGGCAACATGGTCTTCTGTAAGTTCAGGCTGTTACCGGTAATTGCCTTAAAAATACCGAAGATATCAAAATAACGGAAGTTTAAGTACAACGGGCTCATAATCGTCTGCGGCGGAACAATGATTAACAAAATAACGCAGCCGAACCAGAACTTCTTAAGCGGGAAATTAAATCTCGCGAAGCCGTATCCTACCAGAGTTGCAGCGGCAACCTGAAGGAGCGCTACCACAAGAGATACCCAGACAGAGTTAAATAAACACTTCCAGTATCCGATTAATTCGTTTACCAGCTTATAGTTACCAAGTGTCCAGTTACGCGGAATATTGATTACCGTTGCATCATACAGGTTTGCCTCTGTCATAAGACTGACAGACAGCTTATTAATCATTGGCTGGAGAATCAGGAAGCACAGGCCGAACAGAAGCACTGCGCGAATCACACGATACGAAATCTCTCCGATTTTCTTCTCAAGAAGATATCCGTGTGTTTTTCTGTTTCTCTCCCAGAAGTCAGTTCTCTTTTTAATCTTAGTCGCTTTTTTACTCATAATAGTACACCTTCTTTGATAGGATGGCGGCCAGAAGACCCAGGACAGCAGCAACAATTGCGAAATAGCACCATGCCATAGCAGCACTTAAACCATATTCCATGTGCGGATTTACCTTCTGGGAAATCAGGTCCATGACTTGATTATCTGTTCTCATAAGGAAGTCAATTGTAGTGTAAACTAAGTTTACGAGTATCATGGAGCTGACAAGCGGGAAGGTAATCTTCCAGAAGCTCTCCCAACCTGTAGCACCCTCGATTTTCGCAGCCTCATACATGCTGGCGGAAACCGTCTGCAAACCGGAGATAAAGATAATAATCTGAATACCGGATGCAAGAGCGACATCATACACTCCGTCAATGATTTTAAA
Organism: Lachnospiraceae bacterium; assembly: GCA_029099805.1. GTDB lineage: Bacteria > Bacillota > Clostridia > Lachnospirales > Lachnospiraceae > SIG307. Next base: position 9,361 of record JAQXOR010000116.1, on the reverse strand, counting down.
TACAGGGTCCAGAATCTTACCGCCAAAGCCGGTGATTCGTAAGATGGATTCCAGAGAAGCGGTAATACTCATCCCACTGCCGGACTCAGCAATAACCTCCTTCATACCGGACATCAATGTATTGTTGTACTCAAGACCTACAATAACACCGGAAGAAAGAATTACCGGCAGGAAGAAGATTGCTCTTACAAATCCTCTGCCCTTAAATTCCTGATTCAGGAGAAGTGCGATAAAGAAACTGAATACAATAATCGCCGGCACCTGAATCGCCATATTTTTGAGAGAATCTACCAGACGGGTTTTATAGTCCGGGTCATAGAAAAATGCTCGGTAGTAGTTCGAATCTTTCCATGTTGTGATTCTCTCCATAATAAAGCCCTTAGATCCCTGCTGCTGGGAAGCAGCAATGATAACCTTACTAAGACTCATCTGAAAGGATTCAATCATCGGTTTTAACAGGAATACGAGAAAGCCGATGATAAACGGTGTAATAAACATATACCCCGCAATTGCGTTTCGTCTGCGCAAGTTTCTTTGCTTTTTCTGTCTAGCCACTTAGTTTCCACTCCTTTCTACCAGATAGTCTCTTGCCGGAATCGTAACTGTATCATCCGTATATACTGTTGCATTCTTGTTTACATAAACAACCGTGTTGTCTTCATAAACAGTAGCGGTAACGCCGTCTGCAAGAATACGATGTTCGGTAATATAGCGGTTATTTAAGCCTTCCATTTCCTTCTGATAGCGGGTCGCATAGGTAGTTGCCCTTGCTTTCCAGCCGTCATAATTGGAACCGAAGTACTCCATGTACTCCGTGCCCTGTAAAAGACTGGAGGACTCTGCATAAAAGGTAAAGGAAAGACCTGCACCCGTTTCTGCACACTTCAGAACCGTATCAAGCGGGTCGCCGCTTAAGTTAACCGAATTTCCGGTGTAATCAACAAGACCGTGAATTGCAATCTCATAGAACGGAACCTTCGCATCCAGAAGTAAGGACTCCTTACCGATCAGATTTACTTCTGTCAACAATGTTGCGTACGGAAGTGCATATTCATTTCCGGCAGTCATGGTAATCGGAACTCCTGCCGCCTTAATCTCAGCCAGCTTCTCGGCCTGCATCTTCATGGAAGCTTCTCTGGATACCGGACGTCTCGGATTGTAATCACCGCTGAGAAGGTATCCGACGTCTTCAAAGCCGACACCTACATTCTTATCCTGCGCGTACTCTGCAAGATTCCCCATCAATGTAACGCATACGCTCGGACGAAGTAAGAAATGCGTATCCATACGGGACTTATAAAGGTCACCGAACCAGATATTGGAGAATACCGGAATCTCTACCACCTCGCGGCTGATATACTTGGCAGCATCACGGGATTTAAAGAAACCGTCAAAAACGCTACTGTCATATGCATTCTGTGTATGTCCGTTCAGATAAACCTCAACTCCAAGACTGTCTGCCAGGGAGATAAGAGCATCCAGTTCCTTCTTTCCACCCATACCGCTCGTAAGGTCGATATCCTTCGGAAGAGAATGATTAATACCACCGTTCAGCCATCCGGTATACCGAAGAGAAAGATTGGAATATCCGTTTGCCGCAAAATCATTTAAAATATTCTGTGCATCCGTAAAATCTGTTAATACTTCCGGAAGCGTAACCGGCATACCAAGTACCTGCTTTACTCTGTCTACTGCAGCGATAAGCTCAATAGAAACCGGAGCCTGCGCACTTGCATTCTTCTGAAGATCCGGATACTTTTCCATCAAATCCTCTCTGTATGCGGCTGCCATATCGGAATAGGTATTGCCTTCGATGAAATGATAGGTCTGACGAATGCTTCCCTCCGGCAGTGACTTCTCGTAGGAAATAATCGTGTTATCACTCTTTGCGGAAATATCCATCTTACTGCCGTGTACCATATCATAGCTGGCATATGCGTAGTTGTAACTATGTCTCTTTCCGGCAATATCCGCCTGAATTGTCGCAATGGAGCTGTATTCATCAACGATGCTTATCATTGCGCCGTCGGTATGTGCAATTCCGAATACCGGGAAAGCAGCTCTTGTTTCATCTACGACAACATCACGTTTCATACCGTAATCCCAGCCGTAAACCTGCGCATAATATGCGGAAAAATTCGTTTTGCCGTTATTGAAGTTGATGATGGCGCCGGAGCCTTCCGGAACAAACAGGAAGCCTTCCTCTTCTGTGGAACCGGCACCGAAATACGGGAGAACGGTAAGCTCCGTAATCGGGAACTCACTGTTGTATTCGATCTCCTCAAGCGGAATCTCAACAACTAATTCATCATCCTCCAGACGATATACAATCGAGATATTGTATACCTTCTTATTCTCATCGCTGGAAGCAGGATATACCAGAAGATCCTTTTCGTATTCCTCTTCTGTATAGCCTACCGCTGCAAATGCCTCCTCCAGCTTCTGCTTCTGATGATCCTTCGTAGCCTCACGCATTTCATATACGCAGGTTGTTTCAAGGTCCGGATACAATGCCAAAAGAGCATCCTTATCATCCGTTGCAAGCAGACTGTTAAGATCAATCTTACGATATGCGTTGTCTACTCGCTTCTGGTCACTTCTTTCCATCTGATTGTAGAACTCCATCATTCGTTCTTCCGGAACAGACGGAGGAATAATAAACTTCTTGGATACCTTACCGATGGAATAGTTTACTTTAATGGAATCATCCGTCTTTTCCAGAGAATAAAGACCATTTGTAATACTATGTTCAAAGGTATTCAGAATAACTGCAAGTTCATTTACCGTAGAATACTCCAAAACCAAAGTGGACTGAAGCAAACGCTTACTTGCACTGTCCGCAAGCGGATCCTCTGCCGCACCGGCCGGATTGGAGCTCCATACCTTGCCGGTAGATTTCTGGGTTACGGTAAACTGTGTGGTTGCTTTATCCATCTCGAAAAGCAAGTCATTGCTTTCCAGCTTAAACTCAGTTCCTGCATATTCCTCTTCATCATACTCTCGCAGGACAATTTCCTTCTCGACCTTTTCCTCTGCACAGCCGGAAAGAACACCTGCCAAAAGAAGGAATATCAGTAATTTACTAAACTTTTTCACCTAATTTTCCTCCTTTCGATTAGTAAATACGGAACAATATTTCCTTGCCGACAGAAATGAAGAATGCTATTGCATCACTTACCAGGCTGAAGAACAGCATAATCAAGAATACAATAATCATCATTCCCACGATAGAAAACACAATTGCCAGAATTGCCTTCATAAGAGAATAGTCATGAATCTGCATTACCGAAATCAGAATCCAGATTGCACACCACGCTAAGGCAAGGTAATTAAAGTAAACAAGGAATGCGCCCTCTTCTTCTGTTACAAAGTTACTGATGATGGTGACCGGGTTCATAATCAGGATGTATGGGGTAAGCGAATAACACATTCCCATGTAAATATCCTTCAGGCGGCCTTTACCATCAAACAATGTGGTTAAGCACCAGTTTGCTACACAGTAAATAAGAAGCGGTGCCAAGATACCTAATATCTGTGCCCAGATATTAACACGTTCCCAACGCACATCATTGAACATGAAATTCGTGAAACGCATGCTCCAGAGATTTGTTAAAAAGGTCAGAAGCAGCAATACATTAGCTGCAGCCAGGGAACCTCTTTTTTCGTGAACCAAATCCCAGAAACCGTCAAACGGATGGGTCATTACATAGAAAGCATACCGGAGGGATTCCCAGAATCTCTGCATGGATTGCTTATTTATTTTTGCTTTCACATTCAAGCTCATACTGTTCTTTCGCCTCCCATCTTATTTTTTTGATTTTCTTCACGATAACCGGAATAAATCCAAGTATCACAAGTACAACAATGACATATCCCAGATTGTTCTCAATCCAGTCCTTACGGTAATACTTCCATGCACGGGAGTAATTGTCAACATCACGCATAACCTTGAAGTACTCCATTGCACCCTTGTAATCCTTCTGACGAAGAAGCGAACGTCCGATACCGATGTAAGCCAGCTCGTAGTTACCGTTCATTTCGAGTACCTGCTTCCAATATTCGGCGGAACCGTCATAATTACCTATCGTGTACTCGTCTAACGCACTGTGAATCAGCTGACCGAACTCTGTTCTGCAGAATCTTGTGATTCCGCCTGTTGTTGAATCCAGTACGTATAAATCCGTTCCGATATGAACAATGGAAATCGGATAAGTAAAGTAACCAAGCTTATTGCCCGGCCCACCGAATGCGTACAACAGATGCCCCTGCTCATCATAACCGAAGATACGTCCACGAATACGGTCAACTACATAGTAGGTTTCATCCTCCATTGCAGTGATGTCTACGATTCTGGAAGGACCGTTCATACCGGCGAACCAGTCATACTGTATATCACCAATCGGGAAATACTCACCGTTACGAATTAAGATATCTCCGCCGAGAGAGTTCAGCTTACGAATCGGCTTTGCCGAACCGTCATCGAGGGCTGCCTCCTCGAACGTATCGGTAGTACAATAAATGAAAGCCTTGTTGTCAATATAGAGATTGTTATACTCCGTCGGTACAAAGTCAATCATCTGATCCTTCTGCGCCTTGGTCGAGAACATCTTCTTAATGTAATCCGACATATTAAAGGTAACCTCGCTGGCACCGATAAATCCGATAAAGTTGCCGTCAGCCTCAAACTGCATAACACCCTTATTTACATTCTTTGCAAGAGCAAACATACGTCCGGCACGGTCTACTACAATCTTTGTCGGCTCAAACGGATTTCCCGCATCCAGAAGTGCACTGTCCGGTTTCGTGATTTCCTTAATTAACTGTAACTCCTTATTCAGATGAAGAATTCTGAAGTTACCGGTATCTGCAACGTAAAAGTCGCCGTTTTCATCCACATAAACATCACGCGGTGCGGATAAGGTTAACACCTCAGTATCTCCTGTGAACTCCGTAATCTCCTTTGCTACAGTTAAGGTCTCTCCATCCACCGCTATTTCTACAATGCGGTTGTTTCCGGTATCTACCACAAAGAGACTGTTATCTCTGACAAACATACCCTGCGGTCCTTTAAACGACGTAATGCCAAGCACACGTCCGTCGGTATAGGATACCGGCTTGTAAGCATCCGGAGACTCATACTCAATTCCCCAATAATCATAATTATACGTATACGTATTAACCTTTGTTGCATTGGCCACACCTGCCGGGCAGACAGCAATCACTGCCATCACTCCAAGGAGAGCCGTCGCAATTTTTCTTTTCAGCTTCATAATTCTCTCCTCCTATTCCTTAATACCCGAACTGGCCATTGTCTCGAGAATGTTACTCTCGGAGAAAATGAAAATACCAATCGGAACAATCAGCATAACCAATGTAACCGCAGCACCTGCTCCGGCACGGGCAACACCGCCGGCGGTAACCTGTGCAAGCGCATACGGAAGTGTCTTTAAATCCTCCGAGTAAATGTACTGGGACTGTGCATTTCCCCAAAGACCCTGTACAGAGAAAATAATCAATGTCAGCCATGCCGGCTTTACGTTCGGCATTACAATCTTTGTAAAAATGCCCCATTCCTTTGCGCCGTCAATCTTTGCAGCCTCAAGCAGGGAGTCCGGAATACCTTCCATGAACTGCTTCATAAGGAAGAGTCCCATCGGCGCTGCAAGTGCCGGAAGAATCGGTGCAATAAAGGTATCAATCCATCCGAACTTTGCCATTACGAGGTAAAGCGGAATGGAAGTAATGTAGTTGTTAAACATAATTGCCGTGGTAATCATGGCAAACAGCTTCCTGGAACCCGGGAAATCATACTTTGCAAGTACATAGGCACCCATGGATGCAATCAAGAGCTGACCTGCGGTACCGACCGCCGTAATAAATACCGTGTTGAATATGTATCTGGAAAACGGTACCCAGGACTGACCCATAATTACAAACAAATCTTTAAAGTTGTTTAACGTAGGGTTGTGTACAAAAATGGTCGGCGGGAACTTATAAATCTCATCCAGCGGCTTAAATGCCTGACATACTGCAAACACCAGCGGAATTGCAAACATTACACCGAACAGTGTTAACATAATGTATACACCGAGGTCGCCCCCGCGGGAACGATTCGGTTGTCTTCGTCTCATTCTTATCTTTTTCATCGCGTCTCTCCTTTTCAATATTTACAGAACTCTGTCTGCTTCAATCTATTGTAATTCATTCTGTTAATTTCCGACTCTGCGTAATAACTTCTGAACCAATTTATTACAAAGAAGCATTGCAAGGAAGAGAACGGTTGCAATTGCGGAAGCATAACCCATCTCGTAACGGACACTACCATAGTCCTTTAAGTGCGTTACAACGGTATGTACCGCATAATCTGTACTCGGATTACCACATAACTGCTCCGGAATATCGGATACGTTAAACGCTGTGGTAATGGAGTTGATAGCACCGAACATGAGCATCGGCTTCATGCTCGGAAGGGTGATGTACCAAAGCTCCTGCATACGGTTCTTAATACCGTCCACGTAAGCAGCCTCATACTGGGAACGGTCAATTCCCTGGAAGCCTGCTACAAATCCAAGGAAGCCTGCGCCCAGGCTGGACCATACGGAAACGATAATAACTACAACCAGCATGTACTTTGGATTGGACAGCCATAATACCGGCTCCTGACCGATGGTCTGCATAAACGAGTTTATCCAGCCGTACGGGTCATTACTGAAAATCAACTGCCAGATGGACATCGTTGCTGCTGCGGCAAGTGACGGTGCATAGAATACAACGACAGCGATTGCCTTCAAGTAACGCGGCAGCTCATTGATCAGCCATGCAAACAGGAAGGATGCGATGTAGCCTACCGGTCCGATAATACCTGCCAGGACAAAGGTATTCTTTACCGCTGTCAGGAAGACATCATCCGCAAGTATCAGGTTGACATAGTTCTGCATGCCACGAAATTCCGGCGGTTCCAGTACGTTAAAGTAAGTGAAACTTAAGAACAGTGACATTACAATCGGTACAACAAAACATAAGGTGAACAGTAACAGGTAAGGCAGAATGAACAGGTAACAGGACTTGTTCGCCTTCGCCTTTTTCCACATAATCTGTCGTTCTCTCTTTTTCTTACGTAAATACAGCGAAATAGTATTATTACTCATGTCATCCTCCTTTCTATTCTGCCTCGACTTCTAAACCGAACTCGATACGCTTCTTCTCAATCTCATCGTTAATCGTATCGGTATAATCAAGAAGCGTCTCTCGCGGATCCTGCTTCTCATTATAAACCTTACGTGCAGCATTGGTAATATGACGGGATACGAAATATCCGCCCGGAACCTCCGGCACCTGCTCCGTCCAGGACCACTGCTCACGAAGAATTGCCATCTGGTCGGCACTCCACGGAAGCTCCTCAAAGGAAATCAGGTTTGCGGTCTGGTATCTTGCGGAGGAGCCCATAACTGCCTCAAGCTCGCGGCCGTAACGGGTCTGGGTCTCGGAATCTGCCCACCACTTCATAAACTCCCAACACTTCTGAGTCATTTCATCGGAACGTTTCTTATTCTTTAGCAGCATCGACGAATACCCCCAGGAAGAACAGGAACGGTCAATCGTTCCATCCTCCTGTTCCGTACCCGGAATCAGCGAGAACTCCCAGAGACCTCTGATTTCCGGAGCAAGTACTGCTAAAGTATTGTAGGTATCGTAGTCCTGAATACCGAGCGGCATTTCACCGGTACGGAAACGGTTTGCAAACTCATATACCATCGGCAGACCGTAATGGCTGTAGAATCTGGTATACATTTCAAACGCCTTAACACCTGCTTCATCAGCAATCAGGGTCTTTGTTAATTTATCATTATACATAGAACCGCCATTCTGATACAGCAACGCAATAAAAGAGGATAAATCCGGGCTTGCCGTATTACCGAACTTACGCTCCGTAGACGGGATAGCCACTTCCAGATTGTTCTGCTGTAAGGTCGGCAGCATATCAATCAATTCTGTCCATGTATTCGGCGGCTCTACACCGAGGTCGCCCAAAATATCGGTACGATAGAACATAACGTTATACACGTGGGTCATCGGAAGTCCATATAAATCACCCTCATACCAGTACGGTGCCTTTGCACTGTCCGGATACTGGGCAACAACCTCTTCCCAGCCCTCAAACTGGTTCAACGGTTCTACCGCATTACGAAGTGCGTAGTTTACCGGATCACCCTGATTCATCTGGAGTGCAATATCCGGACCGGTACCTGCAAGAGTTGCATTAAGTACCATCGGCTGCTGTACCAGCTTTACGTTTACCGGAATACCGGTCGTAGGAGTAAATACATCATCGACCAGTGCCTTTAATACATTACTCTGGTCACGACCGCTCGTAATCCATACCGTAATTGCCTCGCCGTTCTCGTAAACATCACCGAGTGCATCATAATCCACGGTAAAGGATGCGATAAACGAACGAACCTGATGTGCAAAACCGTCAAAGAAACCGGTCTTAACCTCCGTCGGCTCTGCATTTACACCGGTAACCGTAATATAGTCGATATCAAGCGGTGCCAGAGAAAGGTTCTGGATAGAAGTACCGATAGAACTGATGTTGCTCTTAAAGGTAGCAAACTGCTTTGTAATACGCTCTGTCTTCTTTATAAAAGATTCCAGCTGCTTGGCAAGCTTCTGAACGGTTGCGATATCACCGGAAAGCTCACCGCAGTAATCTACATAATCATCCACCGTCTTATACAGACGCTTATATTCTAACTCCATTGCGGAAATAACTTCCGGATATACCTTATCCAAATCGTAATCGCGGTACTTATCCGGGGTTGCGCCGGTTAATACGAGAACCGTACGGTACATCTCGTTCAGGCGGGTTACGGAATCCTGCAAATCATTCAGAATCGCACCCATGTCACCCATGGTAACCTCCATGCGGATGGTATGCGTACCCTTTTCAAGATAAATGTCATACGGTGTACCCTCGGCATCTGCAAGAGCAACATTCTCCCAGTCGGTGCAGTACGGGAATGCAACTGTGGAAAGCTCTGCAAACGGAATCTTGCCGTCGATATAAATCGCACGGTTGGATACACGTCCGCGGTTATAAGACTGGCGGGCCTTTACGGTAATGTTATAGTAGCCGTCTGCCGGTACCGTGAAATCCCATTCAATCCACTGTCCTGCGACACGCCACTGCTCACCGCCGCCGTAGTTTAGCTTGTTCTGCTTTACGCTGTACGGCACCGTATTTGCGGATGCATGGTCAGAACGTGCATACAGAGACTGTGCGGAACGTGCCGTGGAAGCCTCGCCCGGAAGCTCCTCAAAATGATTCTCGCCACCGGATACCTTCGGACACGCTGCAAGG
>JAQXOR010000115.1 GCA_029099805.1 Lachnospiraceae bacterium | reverse complement strand
GTCAGTGTGGTTCGCGGAGCAGTTTCCGTAAAGAACCTATCTACCGGTGAGGAGATTATCCTGCAGGCTGGTGAGGAGGCAGTGGTTTGCACGGACGAAGAGCAGAATAAGGAAGTGATTCGTGTAACTTCCCCTATTGATTATTCCGTAATGCCGGGGTATTCGGTAGATTTCTTTGAAAATGGGGGAGAAGCTTTGGGCACCGAGGCGGAAAACAACGGAGCAGGAAATGAGGCGGGAACCGGTGAGGAAACGAACCCGGTGGAGCCGGAACGCAAGGTAGCCTCTGTTGCAGAATATATTGCGGCGCAGTATGATTATGCCGGACCCTTCCATGAAGGCTATGCGGTAGTAGGCCGTAAAGACGGTGAAAGCATGAAGTATTTTTATATCAATACTTCCGGTGAGGTGATTAGCGGGGAGTATGACTGGGCGGATCGTTTTTCGGAGGGAATGGCTGCCGTTGGTTATATTGTTGAGGGAACGGAATATCCCACCTATTACAACTACGGATTCATTGATACCACAGGCAGGGAAGTCGTTCCGCTGACATATAAGTCTTCCCTGGCACCGGCTCCTTTTTATGAGGGATATGCTGCTATCTCAGAAGAAATACAGGGCAAATATAATGAGGAGTGGGGCTATAACCCGATTTTTGAGATGTCCTATCTTATTGACAAGTCCGGCAACCGGATGCCCTATGTGCAGACGGTGGACTTGGGCAAGGGTGATGATTATTATTCAGGCAGCAGGGTGTTGTCATTACGGGACGATTTGAATGGGGAAAATACCTGGAATGATGTGCAGAATGCCAGAATCGGACTTGCGGATTTCCCTGTAGGAGTAACGAATTCGGAGGAGGGACGTGTCTACATCATCGGGGAAGATTTACAGGTGATTCGGACCATGGAAGTCAAGGATGGATATCTGTCCCGCCTTTATGACGAGGATTTCAATACAATTGGGTATTATTATGATACGGAGGATCAGACCTGTTTCCTGAATCTGTCTTATGAAACGGAACTGACTTTCGATTATCCGGGAGTTCGGCAGGTTGCTGAAAAACTGTATAAGGTTAATGTGGAAAATGAGTGCATCTTGCTGGATGAGAGCGGACAGGAGGTGTTCCGCATAAACGGTAATGTCAATGTGTATGAGTCCTATCTTGTTGTGACGAAAACACTGGATGATTTTTATGAACCGGCTGTAACGATTTGCGATATGAGCGGAAACCCTTTGAGCGAGAGCTATTACGGAATCAGGCCGATTGGTCAAACATACAGTAATTCATCAAAGGTGGATGGATTTAAGGGCTTTATCTGCACGAAGGATACCGGATATATTGCTGATTTTGCTGTATTGGATACTCAGTTAAATGAAGTATTTTCTGTAATGTGCCGCTCAATTAATAATTTATCCTACTATGAGAATGGTAAGAATATTCCCACCGATTATTATTATATTGAGGATGGGGAGACTCCGGAGGATTACGTACGATATATCGCAGATGGAAAAGGAAAATTCCTTTTTGAACTGCCCCCTATGGGTTACTATGCTCAGAGCCTGTTTGGCCGCATCATTGCTACCACAGTAAACCAATACACCTGGAGTGACGGCAGTACCGGTTCCGGAGCATTGATTTATTCCATGGATGGAAAGGTGCTGAAGGAGCTGCCGGGATCAGACGGTGTATATTCCCTTGGTGAGATTGATGGGAAAAAGGTGGCATACAGCTATCGATATGAAAATGGTGATTATACATATGATGGATTTCTTGTGGAGGAGAACGGAATTGTACCGGTATATGTGAATGTGGATGCAGAAACCTGGTCCTATGATTCACCGGAAGCTCCGGATGAAGCCGGGAAGATCCTGGCACAGAATGGGGAAAACCTGATCCGCCAAGCACAGGACGGTACGGTTATCCTGTTTGTGGACAATCAGAAGATTGAAAATGCGGAAGCCCTTTCCCTCCCTTATGCAGGTGCTTACTTGTCCGCAACCGAATATGTGGGTGAGTGGGAATGGAGTATGGAAGCGCAACAGTATACGCTGCGAAGAGTGGAGGACGGCAGTGCAATCAGCCAGACCTACAAGTACATGGGCGTTTTAAGTGAAGAGAAAATGAGCTTTTGCAACAGCGACGGCAAATGGGGATATCTGAAGGTGGAGCTGGAATAGTCAGAAGACCATTGACAGACGGATGTTCTTTGTGTTACACTTTGCCATAATAAGAATGAAAATGCAGTGACGAAGAGAGTAGATTTTCGGATGCCTTACAGAGAACGTTCCGGTGGTTAGCTCCACGATGGCTGAGAGGAATGAGGCGTGAAGAGAATGGAAGATGGCTTCTGAGCGGCGCACCGAGCCATACGGGTAAGGCTGCGACAGGCTCCGCCTGTTATAGCGGATAGGGTTATTGACCTGAAGAGGTCTGCATTGCGAGATGCAGATGAAAAGAAGTGGTACCACGAGTTTACAGCTCGTCTTCTTACAAAGGATTTTGTGAGGGGACGGGCTTTTTGTTTTCTAAAAACGGTTTGCAAAATTTTGTTTTCTAGAAGAATGCAGGCTTCGACGGAAGAACGAAATTGTTGAATTCGTGATTGGGACAAACAAAAAGCCCGGCACCCGGTATGTGAAAGGAGTAAATAGTATGACAAACAAGGGAAAGTATTATTTGACAACTGCGATTGCGTATACCTCCGGTAAGCCTCATATTGGAAATAATTATGAAATAGTGCTTGCGGACAGTATCGCACGTTTCCGCAGAAAGGAAGGATATGAGGTATTCTTCCAGACCGGTACCGATGAACACGGTCAGAAAATTGAATTGAAGGCGCAGGATGCAGGAGTTACTCCCAAGGAGTTTGTTGACGGGGTGGCAGGCACCATCCGCGGGCTCTGTGATCTGCTGAATATTTCTTACGATAAGTTTATTCGTACCACCGATGATTATCAT
>JAQXOR010000114.1 GCA_029099805.1 Lachnospiraceae bacterium | reverse complement strand
CTTACCTACTACGACCTTACTGATATCCTTACCGACTTCATATAATTCTTCTACCTCAAATCCACAGGAGAATAATTTGTCCTGTAACTCCTGCGGGGTAACATCAACATCCACATATTCTTTAATCCAGCTTAATGGTGCTATCATTTTACTTTCCCTTACCTTTCTGCATTTTGCATTCTGCAATCACTTTACATGACATCCTCGGTTTTCCCAACAAAACTAGTCATTTAACTGCTTCAGCACTCGTAAATCAGACTCGAACAGCAGCTTAATATTATTAATACCGTACTTCAACATCGCCGTACGCTCGATACCGATACCGAATGCCAGACCGCTGTACTCGTTCGGGTCAATACCGCAATTTTCCAGAACCTTGTTGTTTACGATACCTGCACCGAGAATTTCAATCCAGCCGGTACCCTTGCAAAGCTTACAGCCCTTACCGCCGCACTCGAAGCAGCTGCAGTCAACCTCGACCGACGGCTCCGTGAACGGGAAATAGGACGGACGAAGTCTCGTTCTCGTACCCTCGCCGTAAATCTTCTTTACAAATACATCTAACATTCCCTGCAAATCGCAAAGGGTAATGCCCTTATCTACTACCAGACCCTCCATCTGGGTAAACATCGGTGAATGGGTAGCGTCATCATCGGAACGGAATACCTTACCCGGAGATAAAATCTTAATCGGCGGCTTGGAATTTTCCATAACATGAATCTGTCCCGCACTGGTCTGCGTTCTTAATAAGAACTCAGGTGACAGATAGAACGTATCCTGCATATCTCTTGCCGGATGGTCCTGCGGCGTATTCAGTGCGGTAAAATTGTAATAATCGGTCTCAATCTCAGTACCCTCGTAAATCTGAAAGCCCATACCTGCAAACACATCAATGAGCTGATTACGAATCAGGGTAATCGGATGAAGATTTCCTTCCTCTACCTTCTCCGCAGGAAGTGTAATATCAAGCTTCTCTGCCTCATATCTTGCTTCCAGCTCCTTCGCTCTCATTTCTAAATCTAATTCACCGAGGAACTCTAACGCCCATTCCTTTAACTCATTGACGCCCTTACCGTAAGCAGCACGCTCCTCAGGTGCGATGTTCTTCATTTCCTTCATCAGCAGACCTATTTTTCCAGTCTTGCCGTCTAAAAATGTTTTCTTGAACTCATACACTTCTTTTGAAGACTTTAATCCTTCCGAACCGGTTATGATTTCCTGCTTGATTTGCTCTAAATTTGCATTCATCGTTTTTCATCCTTTCTGAAAAAAAAATATCGTCCCTCACATGTTTCCATGCAAGGGACGAATTAACTCCGCGGTACCACCCATATTCCCGAGTCAAACGACCCGGACACTCATTTATGCTTAACGCGCATCACGTTCCGAACTACTCTCCGCTTTGTCCCGAAAGCTGCAAAACCGGATTTGGCACGAAAAGCTCCGGTGTGAAATTCGACATCTCGTTTGAACTTAAGGAAGCTTTCAGCCGGTGACTTCCTCTCTCTGCCAGAAAACGAAACTCTACTGTACACCTTCATTGCCTTTTACATTTGCATTTATCATATCGAAATTGCATGGAAATGTCAAGCAAAATTTTTCGGCATCGCAGACAAGGCACTGTCAAGTGTTGCACAGAACCCTGTCCCCCCTATTGACACTTCTCGTAATCCATGCTATTATGAAAATACTACACATAAAAAGGAGATGATTTTTTTGGACCCCACGGCACAGATAATCGTGCTAATAATTCTTTTAATTCTTTCAGCATTATTTTCTTCTGCGGAAACTGCACTCACCACCGTTAACAAGATTCGTATCAGAAGTCTTGCGGAGGAAGGCAGACGCAGTGCCAAAACCGTTGCAAAATTAATCGAGGAACCTTCTAAGATGATAAGTGCCATTTTGATTGGCAACAATATCGTCAACCTTTCGGCTTCCTCACTTACTACTACGCTGGTGATTGAGCAGTTTCATTCAATTCCGGCAGGTGTTGCAACCGGTATCTTAACCCTTTTCATTCTTATTTTCGGTGAAATCACCCCGAAGACACTGGCTACCATTTACAATGAAAAACTGTCCTTGCTATATGCATCGCCGCTTCTGGTTCTGACAAGGATTCTGACTCCTGTTATTTTTCTACTGAATAAGATATCACAGGGAATCCTTTGGCTGTTCCGCATAGACCCTTCAAAAAAGGCCGTTGCCATAACGGAAAACGAGTTGCTTACCATCGTTGATGTAAGCCACGAGGAAGGTGTCATCGAAAGCGAAGAACGCGAAATGATTAATAACGTAGTGGATTTCGGCGACTCTCTTGCAAAGGACATTATGGTGCCGCGTATCGATATGGATTTTGTGGAAGATACCGTAACTTATGATGAACTTGTTGCTGCTTTTGAGGAGAATATGTATACCCGTCTGCCTGTTTATCACGAAACACGTGACAATGTAGTCGGTATCGTAAACCTAAAAGATATTTTCTTCTACCGCGGTAGTAAAGAAGAATTCCGCCTTGCAGACTTTTTACGTGAACCATACTTCACTTACGAATATAAGAAAACCTCCGAGCTTCTCCGTGAAATGCGAAAGGATTCCATTGCCCTGGCAATTGTTCTGGATGAATACGGAGCTACTGCCGGTCTTGTCACCGTAGAAGACCTGATAGAAGAAATTGTCGGAGAAATCCGTGATGAATATGACGAGGACGAGGAGGATGTCATTACATCCGTCGGTGAAAACGAATACCTCGCGGACGGCTCGGCAAAGTTAGACGAAATCAACGATACTCTCGGACTTTCCCTTTCCTCCGATGATTATGATTCTATTGCCGGTCATGTGATTTATCTTCTGGACCACCTGCCTGTCGAGGGCGAAACCCTTACAGACAAGGGTGTTACCTATACGGTAGCCAAGGTAGATAAAAATCGTATCGACAAGATACATATTAAGCTTGACCCGGATTACAAGCCGGAAGAAACCGACGAGGACGAATAATTGCAACCGCAAGAAGACGAATATGAAAAAGAAGATGGAGATGCTTCAAAAATTGCGACATCCCCATCTTCTTTTCTTTCTCTAACCTATCTCTTCTGTGTCCGGCTCTTCGCTGTCTTCGGCACTTTTCTCTTCCGCAGAATCGTCATCCACGGCTTCTTCGCCCGCTTCATCCGCAATTCCGTACTTCTCTTCAATTTCCCTTGCCAGAGTTTCCGGGTCTTCCCCGTTTTTCAGACGCTTGTTATACTTACACACCTCCGTATAAGACATACCCTTTGGCGCATTGCGCTTCGCCAGACGATCCAGCATCAGGAACAAATACAAAACAATTGGTATCAGCACCGTCGCAACAAGACTTGCCATAAACATATTCGCTGCCCCGGGCTTTGCAAGGCACGCCAGTACAATGCTGACAATATACAGCCCAAGCAGCAGAACAATCCCCGTTACTGCTACAATCTGCTTAAAAGTAATCTTTTTTTTCATCATTCCTCTCCTCTTCTTTCTTCACTCTTTAAAAACGCCAGCCATTCCTTCTGTGTCTTTTCATAGCCCTGCTCCGTCGGCTCGTAGAACTTCTCTCCTGCCACGCCATCCGGCAAATACTGCTGCTCCACATAATGGTACGGGAATGCATGGGCATATTGATACCCAATCCCATGATTCAGCTTCGCAGCCCCCTTGTAATGGGAATCCATTATATGTACCGGGACCGGTGCCGTCTTATGGGTTGCCACGTACTCCATTGCCTTGTCAATAGCACAAATTGCGGAATTGCTTTTCGGCGCACATGCCACATAAGCCGCCGCCTGTGCCAGAACAATTCTTGCCTCCGGCATACCGAGACGTTCCACTGCCAGAGACGCATTTGTTGCCACAACTAAAGCCTGCGGGTCTGCATTCGACACATCCTCTGCCGCACATATCATAATCCGCCTTGCAATAAATGCCGGCTCCTCTCCCGCATAAAGCATCTTTGCCAGATAATAAACAGCCGCATCCGGGTCAGACCCGCGCATGCTCTTAATAAAGGCTGAAATATTATCGTAATGGTTATCGCCGTCCTTGTCATAACGAAGCACACGCTTCTGAATACAATCCGACGCCACCTCTCTTGTAATATGAATCAGACCGTCTGCACTGCGTTCCGTCGTCAGTACACCAAGCTCAATCGCATTTAATGCGGTTCTGCCGTCGCCGTTTGCCACATCCGCAAGGAAGGAAACCGCATCAGGGTCTGCCACGGCCTTATAGGCACCAAGTCCACGCTCCGTATCCTCTAACGCACGATATAAAAGCTTCTCGACATTTTCCTTGGAAAGCGGCCTGAGCTCGAATATCACGGAACGGGAAATGAGCGCCCCGTTGACCTCAAAGTATGGATTTTCCGTAGTAGCACCGATTAACGACACCGTGCCGTCCTCAACAAACGGAAGTAAATAGTCCTGCTGGCTCTTATTAAAACGGTGAATCTCATCAACAAAAAGAATTGTCTTCTTTCCGTACATTCCGAGCGTATCCTTTGCCTTTGCAATGACCTCTTCCATGTCCTTTTTCCCGGCAACCGTTGCATTTAGCTGGGTAAACTCGGAACTGGTCGTATGGGCAATCACCTGTGCAAGTGTAGTCTTCCCCGTCCCCGGCGGTCCGTAAAAAATCACGGAGCCAAGCTTGTCCGCTTTAATCGCTCTGGAAAGAAGCTTTCCTTCCCCCAGAATATGTTCCTGCCCGACCACCTCCTCCAACGTCCGCGGTCTGAGCCTTGCCGCCAGCGGTGACTCCCTTTTTGATGTCTCCGCCCGCATATATTCAAACAGGTCCATGGTATATCCTCCTAAAATAAAATACTACGCCTTCCTGTCCGGTTAAATACATTATCAACTTTCTCTGCTAATATTATAGTATTCCGAACGGTTCCCGTCAACACATCGCACACATATGAATTTGTTTTCTTATACTGCTTCCCCTTCATCTCCTATCTGCCGAGTCAAAACTCCGGCTAAACCGCTTCCCGAGTCGCCTCTCTCCGGCTCTTGCCTCCATATACTCCGCAATCATACTGACCGCCGTATCCACACAGCGCCAGTAAATCTTGCGTAAGTCCCTGCAACTTTTCACACACTTAGCACTCGGACGTTTCTTAATTACCAACCCATACAAAAGCCGGTAAGTCCCCGTAGTTGCAAACAGAACCTGCAATGTAAATCGTTTCAAAACTCCTCTCGCCGAAAGAAAATGGTGACACCGCAGCATATCACGTAAGGCACCTTTCACCTGCCGCACCGACAAAAAAGGGAAAAACCTCTGAATGACCTCTGCATTTTCAACAGACGGCTCCACATGCTCCGCAAGCGGGTATTCAAACGGATTCAGCCCGTCTGCCACCATCAGACTCCGGTCAAGCTCAGCTTCAATTGCCAAATGCCTTACCCCGTACTTCTTTTCATATTCTGCAATATAATCATGGCATTGTCCGTCCAGTACAAAATGGCAAATAAATCCAAGCAGATACGCAAGCGACTTTTCATCCGACGTTACAGAAAGGCTACGTCTGAAAAAGCCGTAGGCATTTCGTTTATGCATCCGGAACCCGGTCATACTCACCGGATTGCCTAATGCCGCATGATAATAAAAGAAAATGTCCGGTCCGTAAAGCCCGATATCAAACAAATCCTCTGCCTCGGAAACAATCTGCCTTAACCCTTTTGGCAAACATTGCTTTACATCCTGTCCAAACCTGAAATGCGTATAAGTTGCCGGCATACCAAATCCTCCGTTTCGAAACATAAATACATGTCTAGTATGCGCAGGCGGCATATAAATCAACCATGCAGAAAGGAATTCCTTTGGGTTTCACTTTTTTGCTTTTCCCGAAATTAGTCACCGCAACGTTTTATTCCTCCCAAAAGCATAAAAACAGGGCTGCCACACTTTATGCGACAACCCGATAATTCCCTTATTCTTTTCCGTTCCAACAGTACGTACAAAGCTTGCACGGGCTGATGCCGACAGACTCAATCATATCGTCCAGACGATGGAACCGCAAAGAGGTGAAATTCAGCTTCTTCCGAATCTGCTCCACCATATCCGCATACTTTGCGGACTCCGGATTCACATACTCATCCAGATTTACATCCTTTTTCTCTCCCTCAAGATTTGCAATCGTACGTCTTGTAATAAGGTCCATCTCTGAAGTGGAGCGTGAAAAATTCAGGTACTTACATCCAAACATCAATGGCGGACATGCCGGACGAATATGCACTTCCTTTGCTCCGCTCTGATACAAAAATTCCGTTGTCTCACCAAGCTGTGTACCACGTACGATAGAATCGTCGATTAATAACAGGCTCTTATCCTGAATCAAATCGTGTACCGGTATCAGCTTCATCTTTGCAATCATATTACGACGGCTCTGAATCGTCGGCATGAAGGAACGCGGCCAGGTCGGTGTATACTTAATAAACGGTCGTGAAAACGGAATGCCTGATGCATTTGCGTATCCTATAGCATGCGGCGTACCGGAATCCGGAATACCGGCCACGCTGTCCGGTGTCACATTGTCTCTTTCAGCCAGCTTTGCCCCACAATTGTAGCGCATCTTTTCCACACTGACACCTTCGTAAGAAGAGGACGGATATCCGTAATAAACCCAGAGGAATGTACAAATCCGCATCTCTGTTCCGGGCTTTGCAAGCGTAATCACCGCCTCCGGCGTCATCACAACGATTTCCCCCGGTCCGAGCTCTTTATAATCCTGATACCCAAGGTTCAGATAAGCAAAACACTCAAACGATGCACAGAAGGCTCCCTCTTTTTTTCCGATTGTTACCGGTGTCCTTCCGTATTTATCACGTGCCGCATAGATTCCCTTCGGAGTCATTACCAGAATACTCATGGATCCCTGAATCATATCCTGCGCATACCGGATTCCCTCGACCAGATTGTCCTGCTGGTTGATAAGCGCTGCAACAAGTTCGGTTGCATTAATATCGCCACCGCTCATCTCCAGAAAATGAGAGCCACCTGTTTTAAAAATCGAATCAACAAGTTCATTCACATTGTTGATTTTTCCGACGGTAATAATAGAATAGGTCCCGTGATGGGAACGCACCAGTAACGGCTGCGGTTCATAGTCCGAAATACAACCGATACCCATATTCCCTTTCATTTCATTTACATCTTTTTCAAACTTTGTACGAAACGGCGAATTTTCAATATTATGAATGGAACGGTCGAACCCGTTCTCTCCGTATACCGCCATACCACCACGTCTGGTTCCGAGGTGGGAGTGATAATCCGTTCCAAAAAACAAATCAAATACACAATCTTCTTTTGAAGCTACTGCAAAAAAGCCGCCCATCTGCTTTTCCTCCGATTTTCTTCCGGTGTATACCGCGTTATCTGTCACCTGATATACGTAATCAAAAACTACGTCCTATATTGTAATATAATTTTTCACGGAACGCAAGACACAAATTTGACGGATTTGTCAGCAAATCCGTCAACACAATTGTAACATATCGTTTATAACTTACTTCATTCGTAACACGCGCATTGCATTTAAAATAGCAATCACCGAAACACCAACATCCGCAAAGACCGCTTCCCACATTGTCGCCTAACCAAGTGCCCCAAGTACAAGCACAAGAAGCTTTACGCCGAGCGCAAACACAATATTCTGCTTTACAATTGCCAACGTCTTTCCGGCTATCCGTACCACTGCCGCAATTTTACGCACATCATCATCCATCAGAACAATATCCGCTGCCTCAACCGCCGCATCCGACCCCATACTTCCCATCGCAATTCCGATATCCGCTCTGGTTAACACAGGCGCATCATTAATTCCGTCACCAACAAACGCAACCTTACTTTTTCCTTCCCGGTTCTGTAACAATTGCTCTACTATAGTTACCTTATCTCCCGGAAGCAGTTCCGCATGTACCTCGTCAATGGAAAGTTCTCCCGCAATTGCTTCCGCAGCTTTTCTCCGGTCTCCTGTCAGCATAACAAAATGCTCCACACCGGCACACCGCATCAAATCGACTGCCTCCTTTGCACCGTCCTTTAACGTATCCGCAATCACAATGCAGCCCTCAAACACACCGTTTCTGGCTACATACACAACAGTTCCGCCCTTTTCACACGATACATAGGATATCCCATTCTCCTTCAGAAGCTTCTCATTTCCAAGCAGCACTTCATCTCCATCTACTCTGGCACGAATACCATAGCCCGCGATTTCCTCTGCCTGCGCGACACGGCTTATTTCAGGTGTCTTTCCGTATGCCTCCTGCAGT
Organism: Lachnospiraceae bacterium; assembly: GCA_029099805.1. Lineage (GTDB taxonomy): Bacteria > Bacillota > Clostridia > Lachnospirales > Lachnospiraceae > SIG307. The sequence goes on along the minus strand of JAQXOR010000114.1, from coordinate 23,497 downwards.
GCCTGCCCAATCGGATGATTCGAATAAACTTCTCCGAGTGCCGCAAGCTCCAGTAGCTCCTCCCGCGATACTGTCTGCGTGAGAATCTCTGTCACTTTGAATTCTCCCTTTGTCAAGGTGCCGGTTTTATCAAAAACAATTGTTGTAACCTCTGCCATTGCCTCCAGATAATTGCTGCCCTTTACAAGAACACCTCGCTTCGATGCTGCCCCGATTCCTCCAAAAAAGCTGAGAGGCACGGAAATAACCAAAGCACACGGGCAGGAAACCACAAGAAAAATGCATGCCTTTTCCAACCATTCTCCAAAGTTTCCTCCTGTAAACACCGGAGGCAGCACCGCCAAAAGCACTGCTCCTATGGTAACTACCGGTGTATAATACTTTGCAAACTTCGTAATAAAATTCTCTGTCTTTGCTTTTTTACTGCTTGCATTCTCTACCAGTTCCAAAATCTTTGCCACGGTAGAGTCCTCAAACTCCTTCGTTACTCTTACCCGCAATGTTCCGTTACCGTTAACACAGCCGCTGATAATCTCATCCCCTGCTCCTATCTTTCTCGGAACCGATTCTCCCGTCAGCGCAGTTGTATCAAGAAAGGAGGTACCTTCCAGCACCACCCCGTCCAGAGGAATACGTTCTCCCGGCTTAACCACAATAATATTTCCGACTTCCACCTCATCCGGGTCCACCTCGGCCAGAATTCCGTCTCTCTCCAGGTTTGCATATTCCGGACAGATATCCATCATATCGGAGATTGCACGGCGTGATTTCCCGACAGCATAGCTTTGAAATAACTCTCCGGTCTGATAAAACAGCATAACCGCAACCGCCTCCAGATATTCCCCGATAAAAAACGCCCCAAATGTAGCAATTACCATCAGGAAATTTTCATCAAATACCTGCCCGTGAGAAATATTGCGGACGGCTTTCCATAAAATATCATATCCGATGAGCAAATACGGAACCAGATGCAGAAAGAACAAAATCCCGCTCCACTCGGTATTTTCCGCCCTCAGTCCGGAAAACACCCCCATATGCTCCGCTGTAAACAATCCAAGAAATAATACGAATACAATTATGATACGAACTAATACCTGTTTCTGCTTTTTATTCATATAAGTCCCCTGTCTTAACGTAAGATTTTGCAATCCGGCTCCACCTTCCTGCAAACAGCCACAACCTGATCCATAATTGCCTCCATACGCTGTTCATCTGCCTCAATCGTAAGCTTCTGCGTCATAAAACTGACAGCAGCATCCTCTACTCCTTCGATTTTCTTAATCGCTTCCTCCATCTTTGCTGCGCAGTTTGCGCAATCCAAATCCTGCAATTTATATTTCTTTTTCATTTTCCATCCTCCTCTGATAAATAGCCTATCTCTTCCGGACCGTCCGGCGGGCTATTCTTCAATATGCTCTCTGCCCTGTGCAATCATCGTCCGCACATGATGATCCGCAAGGGAATAAAATACTGCCTTGCCTTCTCTTCTGCTCTTTACTAATCTGGCCTGCTTTAAGATTTTCAGTTGATGAGAAATTGCAGACTGCGTCATATGTAACACCTCTGCCAAATCGCAAACACAAACCTCTGACTCAAACAGAACAAACAGAATACGAATCCGTGTGGAATCCCCAAACACTTTGAAAAGCTCCGCCAGATCATAAAGCTCTTCTTCCTGCGGCATCTGTGCGTTCACCTTCCGCAAAAGCTCTTCATGGATGCAGACACTCTCACAGCACTCTATACCGTTTTGCTCCATTCTGTTCCCTCCTTTTTCCTATCGTTTTTTCATATGAATACTTATTCATATGTTCATTTAAATAATACTACATACTTATTGACTTGTCAAGCACTTTCTTTATTATCTCTCCCTCTCAATTATCTGTATATGCCCTAGATTGATAATGTAGGACACTTGGATTCTGTCACCCCACCACGATTATCCTGCTCATATTACAATAATTCGTGCCCCTTTCGAAATATCTACTCCTGCCTTTATTCAGTACTGCATCCGGAACTCCTATCTTTTCGGTATCATGTAGGTGTGTAGCAATAATCTCATTTTCCAACAACCTTTTCCAAAAAATATATATGAAACAGACACCTGCAGTTTTTTGCAGGTGTCTGTTCTGGTTACAGACAAAATCACTCCGAGAGCCGCGCCCCCCGTATGCAATTAAATCCATAATCGTGATGGAGTTTAACTGCATAGTCAGAACCTTCATGGTAATCTTACGGAACTTTTCCGATTCCTCATTCATTTCCCTCTGTTTGAAGTCATCTGCCTGATAAATTTTAAAGTAGTAAGTCCCTGCAAATTTTCAAGAAAGGTATCACCGAGAGCAGTATACTGTCCCCAATATTTTGACAATAGTTTTTTTGCCCATCTTTGTACAGCAATAATAGCAACCGGAATAAGCGGTACACAAAGAAGCAGCACCACCGCACACGGTATATCTACAAAGCACAGAACCACAAACAGAGTCAGAGGTGCTGACATTGCATAAAATAGCTGCGGAAGATATGCTCCGAAATACGTTTCCAGCTGCTCCACACCTTCTACCGCCACCTGTACAACCTCTGAGGTTTTTACCTGTTCGTTATAAGATGCCCCAAGCTGCAGCAGCTTCTGATATATCATTTCACGTAAGGCTTTTTTCACTGTCTTTGAAGAAAGATAACTCATTTTACTTGAGACAGTAGTGCAAATAAAACGAATTACCACCGCCGTTACGGCAATGATTAAGGTAGTAATCAGATGCTTTGTTTCTGCTGTTTTTTCATACAATCCTGCTAAAAGACTTGTTACGGCTGCCATCATTGTAATATTCGCCGCAAGAGAAATCCATTGACATATTACATTTCCGGCTATATATTTTTTTGCTTTCACCGATTGTTCCAATCAGTCTTTTATTTATCATCATAACTTGTCACCTCTGAAATACATTTGTATACTTCTCACTTCCTCTTTTCGAATACATATTATTAGTTAGCTTACACTAACTCATTCTAACATTTTTTTATACGAATGTACAGGCATGTACTTGATAATATTTCTCAAAAGCAGGCAACAAACAATTCCTACTGCCTCCGTCACTTTGGCAGACTTTCTGACACACACAATACTCCCCAGCCCACATACGGATTCGGATAATCCGTCAAAGCAGGAAGCCTCCGGGCTCCCCGGATTAAAAAAGACTTCAGCCTTTCTCCGTATAAATACGGGTCATTTTCCTGAACGATTCCCCATTGCATTAACAGAGCCGCGCTTCCGGTGACAAACGGTGTCGCCATAGAGGTTCCGGTTTTTGCCGTATATCCTCCTCCCGGTGCACAGGACACAATTTCCACTCCGGGAGCAGCAATGTCCGGCTTTATCGTAGTCTCTCCGCGCGGATATCCCCTGCCGGAAAACTCTGCAATACTGTCAGTCCGTGCATTATAGGCTGCTACAGCAATCGGGCGGGACGCAGTTGACGGAATCGTCAGAGTACGCTCCGGTGTTGCCTGAGGGAAACGAGTGCTGCTGCTCTGCACTCCTCCGGTCAGCCAAATATCATAAACTCCTTCCAGAATTCTTACGGGATATATTCGGATTCGCCATGTCCCTGCTTCTATTGCCTCGTTCTCTCCCCGCAATGTAATACCTACCTCCCTGATACTCCGGTACGGGGTGGCTCCTCCGACAAACACCTCTGCTGCCGTACCTCCGAACACAAGAATAAATCCGCCTGCTGCCGGATAGCCTTTTATCGCAGTTCCTGCGCCCTGCCCCTGCTCCGGAAGCTCCTGAACGCTTCCGGAAGGCGATACCAGAAAAATCCTGATTGTATCAAAGGAACTGAGCCAGAGTCCCATCCGGATTCTTCGCTCTCCTCCGCCTACATTTAATAAAATCTCCCGCTCTGTCCCTGCCCTCTCCAGTCTTCCCCCTGCATGGCTTCCCAGAGAGGCATTATTTCCGGTACCGATACTGATACAGTTTCTTCCAAAAAGTGCTACCGCATCCAGATAGGTTTCCAAAAGGCTTTGTCCGTCATGGGCTCCCTCATTATTTCCGAAGGAAAGATTGATGCTGAGAGGAGCGCCTGCGGCTACGGCATAGCGCACGCAGAAGTCAACCGCCGACATCAGATTGGTTGTCTGCGGAAACGGGTCTGCCTGCGTACCTCCGAGCTTTACTACCAGCAGGTCGCTTTCATATGCTACGCCACGGTACCGTCCTCCGGAGGCTCTGCCGTTTCCCGCTGCAATTCCCGCAACGTGGGTTCCGTGCCCGCTTAAATCCGTCTCCGGTACGAGACTTGTACCGTCAGCAGTTCTTTCTCCGCGAAGTGCAGCATCAATCCGATCCCTTGTATATAGGACGCCGTTCAGATAACCGGCAGGAGGCAGATTCTCTTCCGGCGTCTGCACTGCCGTCTGGTCCCAAATTGCCGCAATCCTTGTTGTACCGTCTGGATTCCGAAAGTCCGGATGTTTATAATCAATTCCGGAATCAATCACCGCTACCAGTACTCCGCGTCCTGTCAATCCGGGCTCTCTTGCCTGCAGGGCAGTTACACAGGCGGACCGTTTTCCTCCCGTCACTTCGGTATATACTCTTGACGGCACCTCTGTCCACAAAATCTCTTCTGCCGAAAGAAGCAACGGTGCACGCTCCCGCAAAATACGTACAATCGCATATCCTGCCAGAAGTTCTTCCGCAACAAAACCGATTTCCCTTGCCAAACGTTTCAAATCACCTGTATACCGCACAATTAATTCAATCATTCCGACCGGTTCCCTATCGCTCTTTCTACATTTATATTCTATCCGTTTCCAATACGTTCCGTCAGCACTCGATTTCATCAAATGCAACATTTTTCCATATAGGAACAACATGCTTCCATTGCTATTCTTTCCCAACTATGCTTAACTAAAATTATGAAAAATTTTCTCATGGTTTAGTTTTTACAAACAACATTTACAATAGGAGGTACTCTTATGGCAAACACACCTGATTCTTACACCGGATATCTTCCGGCTCTCGGCTGGAATTCATGGAACACCTTTACCTGGGACATTAACGAGTCGCTGATTCGGGATGTCGCTGATCTTTTTGTAACCGATGGCTACAAGGATGCCGGGTATGAATACATCGTTATCGATGACTGCTGGAGCTTAAAAGAGCGCGATGAGAACGGACGACTTGTTCCTGACCCTGCTAAGTTCCCGAATGGTATGAAAGCGGTTGCGGACTATATTCACGAAAAAGGATTAAAGTTCGGCATGTATTCCTGCGCCGGAACCCACACCTGTGCCGGACATCCGGGCAGCTTTGAACACGAATTTGAGGACGCCAGGCAGTTCGCAGAATGGGGTGTCGACTACTTAAAATATGACTATTGCTTTAAGCCGCGCAATGTTTCGGGTGAGCTTCTGTACAAGCGTATGAGTCTCGCTTTAAAGAACTGCGGCAGAGATATTCTCTTTTCTGCCTGCAACTGGGGCGAGGATAATGTTTATGACTGGATTCGCGAATCCGGTGCACATTCCTACCGCTCCACCGGCGATATTCAGGACAACTGGGAATCCATTAAGCGCCTTGCTCTTTCCCAGATTGACAAGAAAGCCTTTACAGGCTCCTTCTGCCATAATGATATGGATATGCTTGTTGTCGGTATGTACGGCGGAAGTAACAGCGACTGGATTGGACACGGCTTAAGCGGCTGTACCGATACCCAGTACAAGACCCACTTTGCTCTCTGGTGTATGATGGGTTCCCCGCTTATGATTGGCTGTGATATCAGAAAAGCAACTCCTTTCACAAAGGAATTGCTTCAGAATAAAAATCTTCTTGCCATCAATCAGGATCCGGAATCCCGCGGTGCTTACCGTATTTTGGTAGAGCCGCAGTGGTTCGGCAAGGATGATGCTTTCATTTTAGTTAAAGTGCTGCAAAACGGTGACCTTGCCATCGGTATGTTTAACTTAAGTGACAATGACCGTGAGCTTTCCTTACAGCTATGGGATTTGGGCCTGCCATATCAGTCCGGCTACGGTCTGTCCCTGCATGACTGCTTCACAGATACCGACCTCGGCGTCTTCCGTGAGCGTTTTGCAAAGCAGGTTGCCGCTCACGACTGCATTGTTGTACGTGCTAAATTAACGCGCTAACCCTCCCGCGCGTTCATTACGATACCCACTCGGTGTGATGCCCTTTCTTTTCCGGAACACTCTGGAGAAGTAAAGGGCATCTTTATATCCTACAGAGCACGCCACTGCCTGTACGGAAAGCTCTGTTGTCATCAATAATTCGCATGCCCGCTCCATCCGTACCTCGGTAATATAGTCCTGCGGCGAGATTCCCGTACGCTCCATAAACAGCCGGTATAAATAGGAGCGCTCTACACTCAGGCATTTTGCAAGCTGTCCTACATTCAGTTCCTGTTTCCAGTAACTATTCTGAATGATTTCCGCGGCATCCTCAAAATAGCTCCGTCTCCCCTCAGTCTCCTCCTTCTCTTTAAAGAAATAGGTAAGCAGAAGGTAGACCCGTGCAGTATAGCGCTCTTTTGCTAACGCACCGTGCAGTCCTTCTTCATAGATATGAAACAGCTGCCCAAGACCCGGCTTCTCTTTCACGACCGGACACTCCTTTGTAAAATAGGTCTGGGCAATCAGTGACTTTGCGTCTGCACCTTTAAAATCCACCCACAGATACTCCCACGGGTCGGTTTCCTCCGGAAAATACAGATACTCCTCTTCCGGAAATACCAAAAAAGAGTCCCCGGCTGTAAGGGAAAAGGATTTTCCGCCACATACCACACAGCCTTTCCCGGAAAGGATATAATGCAGGGAATAGACCTCTCTGCTTCCCGGTCCCCAACGGTGAAGATTCGGCTCTTTATAATTGTTATCTGTACATACCAGTTGCAAACGCATTGTATCGTTCTCCTTCCGACTGCTCCCGTTACTTTTCAACTTATCATACAGTTCTATTCTCCCAAACAGGCAGACAGCAGTTCCCGGTATACATACCGGTGCATACTACCTTCCTTTACCATCCTGTCTATTGTTTCCTGCGTCATCCACTCTACCGCTGACACCTCGCTCTCCTGCAGCATCAATTGCTCTACCGGTATATCCTTCCGTAATCTATAAACATAGCAGAATGCATCTTTTCTTCGCATCATAAGGCAATACTGTAATTCTTCCGCATTTACCGTCAGTCCCAATTCTTCTGCAAGCTCTCTCACTGCAGCAGTCAGCGGCTCCTCTCCCGCAACAACGGAGCCTCCGGTAGTTGCCCATTCTCCCGGACAATTATCTACCGAATCACTGCGTTTTTGCATCAGAAACCTGCCCTTTGCATTTTGAATCCAAATATGTACTACCTTATGAAACTTTCCTTCGGGAATCGCTGTTCCACGCAGATGTTTTTCTCCCGTAGCCAATCCCGCTCCGTTGAACAAATCCCAGTGTTCTGCCATATTCTGTTTTCCTTTCCCGACTTACTTTTGCATTTTCCGCTCCGCGGCAGGCGTATGAAACCATACCGTCACCTGACAGTACATAGGGCCGTCATACCATCGCTTGGTAAGACAGCCCCTGTGCTATTTGAAACCCTTACTTATTTTCTTCCTGTACCTCAATCTTACGGATTTCCTTCGTACGGATTTCCTCACAAATTGCTGCAATAAACTCGGAAAGCGGCTTCTGTCCTTCATCACCGAGGTAACGGCTTCTTACGGAAACAACGCCCTCTTCCTCTTCCTTCTGACCGACTACGAGCATATACGGAACCCGGGCAAGTCTGGTCTCACGAATCTTGTAACCAATCTTCTCTGCTCTGTTATCTACCTCTGCGGAAATGCCGTTCTTTGCAAGCTCCTTACGTACCTTTTCCGCATAATCGTTGTACTTTTCGGAAATCGGAAGTACACGTACCTGCTCCGGACACAACCAGGTTGGGAACAGACCGGCATACTTTTCAATCAGCCATGCGAGCGTTCTTTCATAGCATCCCATACTGGTTCTGTGAATGATATACGGACGCACCTTATCTCCGTTCTGGTCAATATAGTACATATCGAACTGCTCGGCAAGGAGCGCATCCCACTGAATCGTAATCATGGTATCTTCCTTACCGTATACATTCTTTGCCTGAATATCAATCTTAGGACCGTAAAAGGCTGCTTCACCGATACCCTCGACAAACTTGATACCGAGCTCATTTAATACGTCCCGGATATGCTGCTCCGTTTCATTCCAGACCTCTGCGGAACCGACATACTTCTCCGGATTCTCCGGATCCCAGCGGGAAAGGCGATACGTTACATCCTCCTCCACACCGAGCGTCTTTAAGCAGTGCTGTGCAAGTGCGATACAATTCTTAAACTCCTCTACCATCTGGTCCGGACGAACAATCAAATGTCCTTCGGAAATCGTAAACTGACGAACACGGGTCAGACCATGCATCTCACCGGAATCCTCGTTACGGAACAACGTAGAGGTCTCACCGTAACGGAGCGGAAGGTCCTTGTAAGACTTCTGGCTTGCCTTGTATACATAATACTGGAACGGACAGGTCATCGGACGAAGCGCAAACACTTCCTTGTCCTTCTTCTCGTCCCCCATGACAAACATGCCGTCCATGTAGTGATCCCAGTGGCCGGAAATCTTATAAAGATCACTCTTTGCCATAAGCGGAGTCTTGGTACGGATATAGCCCCATTCATTATCCTCCAGATCCTCAATCCAGCGCTGTAATCTCTGAATAATCTTTGCGCCCTTCGGCATCAGAAGCGGAAGCCCCTGACCGATAACATCCACCGTGGTAAACAGCTCCATCTCACGACCAAGCCTATTATGGTCGCGCTTCTTAATATCCTCTAAATGAGCAAGATACTCATCAAGATCAGCGTTCTTCGTATATGCCGTACCATAGATACGGGTCAGCATCTTATTCTTTTCACTGCCTCTCCAATACGCACCGGAAGAGGAGATAAGCTTAATTGCCTTGATTCCCTTCGTGCTCATTAAATGCGGGCCTGCACAAAGGTCGGTAAAATCACCCTGAGAATAGAAGGAAATTTCCGCATCCTCCGGTAAATCCCGAATCAGCTCTACCTTATACGGTTCACCCTTTTCCTCCATAAACTTAATTGCTTCCGCGCGCGGCAGGGTAAAGCGGGTCAGTTCTGCTCCCTCTTTGATAATCTTCTTCATCTCCGCCTCTAACGCATCGAGAGCCTCTCTGTCAAACGGCGGGCAATCAAAATCATAATAAAACCCGGTATCAATCGACGGTCCGATAGCACACTTTGCTTCCGGATACAATCTCTTGACAGCCTCTGCCAGAACATGAGACGCCGTATGGCGATAAGCAGCCTTACCTGCCTCATCGTTAAACGTCAGAATACTCAGCTCACTGTCCGTATCCACGACCGTTCGAAGGTCAACGACCTTACCGTTTAGCTCAGCCGCACATGCCATTCTGGCAAGTCCTTCGCTGATATCCTTTGCAATGTCAATCACAGACATTGCACCTGCATACTCCTTCACGGAGCCGTCCTTTAACGTAATCTTCATAATAAACTCCTTTCGTCTAATCCAACTAATCGACTCTCATCTACAAAGGACTTTTCTATAGGATTCGTTGGAAATCGTTGCTTTCTGAACAGCTTACCTCTTGTTTGCTCCACTTACCGGACACAAGCAGGTACAATACCAATGTTTTCTGCGAGAGCGCGTTCTCGCAGAAAACATTGGTATTGTACTGCGCGGTTCCTGCTAACCGGAGCAAACAAGTACCTCACCGACGTAAGGCAACGATGTCCAACGAATCATGCAATAAAAAAGCCCTTTGCTACCTACGGTAACAAAGGGACGATATTCTCGCGGTTCCACCCTTCTTGGAAAGCAACTGCTTTCCCGACTTCATTCTGATGATAACGGAATCACCGTGGTGTATTAGACCCGCTCCGAGGTGGTCTTCGATTGCTTCCTGCCGGGTCACTCTCAGCATACATAACCCTCTCTGTGACATTTCACAATGTACTTTCCTCATCAACGCTTTTGCTTGTGTTTATTATATCACTAAAAAACGGATTGTCAAGCAAAAAAGCCTAATTCTGCTTAGCGCTTTACTCCTCATACGGCGGATAAAAAGTAAGTGAGAAAAGTCCTTCCTTTACCTCAAGATAAATACTCAGCATATCTGATAAATAGAAAAAAACATTTTCCTCCTTTGCGAGTGCTTCATTTAAATTCTCCCGAAACATCTCGCCGGTCCACTCCGTTTGTGGATCAAACTCCTTCAATGCCGCATAATACAGCTCAGAATAGTCCTGCTCCACTACGGAAACAAATCCAAAGCTATGTAATTCGCCCGTTCCGGTATCATACCCCGCACGCACTGCAAAATCATCTGTATCATAATAGTCGCGGAACGACAAAAAAGACAACCAGACATATTCCTCATCTTCATAATAATAATTGTAATACGGGGAATTCTCCTCCTTCACCTCATAGGAATCGACCCAGTTTCTGATTAGCCAGGACTCAAACTCATCACATGATACAGCAAAATGTTCCTCACTGCAGGAAAGCCCCAGCAGTCTGATATCCTCCGGAGCATAATAAAAAAATTTATAGTCTTCTCCCTCGTTACTGTCTACAGGTTCAATCTTTTTCAGTTCAGCTATCTTATCCAAAGTATCCCTCAAATTCTCTGTATCAATAACTCCCTGCTCCTTCTCCTCGTCAGGCTTGAAATAGCTGTCATCAAGGCTCTCCCGTAATCCATCTGTCAACTCATTCGTGAAATCACGTATGCCCCGTGTAATTACCGGTCCGATTGCACCGATACAGGTGATAATCACATTAATAATAATAATTGCACGTACAACCTTGCCTGCTCTTTTTCCGCTATTCGTTTCCCTCTGCGTCCCGGTCTGAGTCTGCGAAACGGATGGGCGCATAACAGTCTGTGCCGAAGTATAAGCCGGATGTGCAACCGGCGTATTTCCGTGCAATGACTCATGTTCTCTTCCATCCATATGATAAGTACAGTCCTTATCTTTCTTCGGGTCGTGCCGCTCATTAAAATAAATACCCTCGGATATTTCATATCCCTTTACAAAACGGTGACAGTTTTTACACCAGCTGCCCTCCAGCTTTTTATCACAAATCGGACAAAGTCTCATTTATGTTCCCCCATTTTCATTCACAGTAGCTCCTACTGTCTGATTCCCGAATTCCAACTGTTATATCCTTTCCATCCTCCGGTTATGCCAACGCGTCAAGCCGCTCCTCGAATACATCAACCGGAAGCGGTCGGTCAAACAGATAGCCTTGCGCAAGATAGCAATTATTCTCTTTTAAAATAGTTATCTGCTCCACGGTTTCCACACCCTCTGCAATACATTCCAAGCCCAAATTCTGCGCCATTCCGATGATATGCTTCAGCATTACCTTTTTCTGCGTATCTGCATCCTCATCTCCGCTGCCCTCCGGAAGAAAGCCCTTATCAATCTTAAGTACCTTCCACGGCATCTCGCGAAGTAAATTTAAAGAGGAATATCCAACGCCGAAATCATCCACCGCAACACTAAAGCCCTGCATACGAAGTGCTATTACGACCTGCTTCAGTTCCCTGAAATCCACCTCTGTCATCGTCTCGGTAAGTTCCAGTTCAATATAGGAATGCGGAATCTTGTAATTATCTACTATCTCCAGAATATGTTCTACCAGATTCGCATCTCCGAGATGTACTCTGGACATGTTCACGGAAACCCTTACTAGCGGTCTCCCTTCCTTTAACCAGCGACTCATATCCCGGCATACATGCTCCAACATATAAAAGTCAAGCTCACAAATCAGATTGCTTTGCTCTAACACCGGAATAAACCGGTACGGCATGATAAGCTCCCCGTCATGCTTCCAGCGACATAACGCTTCCGCACCGCTTAAACGGTATTTTTTCAGCTTAACCTTTGGCTGGTAATACACAAGGAATTCCTCATTTTTGATTGCATCCTCAAATACATTTTCCACCCACTTTTCATTTTCTACCGCCTCCATTAATTCCTCGGTAAAAAATAAATACGGAACTCTCTGCACGTACTTTGCCGTATTCCACGCCATGCCGATTCGGTCCATAATCTCCTCCGCAGATTTTCCATCCAGGATTTCATAATATCCCGCATGCGTACGTAGCGTAATCTTCTTCCAATATTGCTGTTCAATCTCTATCGTGGCTCCGGACAGATACTCCATCACATAGGAAAGTCTTTCCTTTTTGAAAAATATGGCAAAGGTATCTCCATGTATCCGGCACACACATCCGTCCACACCAAGTCCTTTCTGAAGACGCACTATATATTCATTTAATATCTTTGTGCCCATCTCTCTCCCAAACTGATGATTCACTACAGAAAACCGCCTTAAATCAAACCGACAGGCCACATAATCTGCCACACAACCGGAAGAAATCTTTTCATCAACATCCTTAAAAAAGTAATTCAGGCTATAGACATCGATGGAATCTGCCCGGAAGGTAAGCTTATGTACCATTTCCCGCAGTTCCTGCAGATTTTCCTGCACTTCCTTACTTTCCTGCGGAACATGTGTCATAACAGTATCAATTCTATTCAGGCACTCATTCACCGTACTTGCATAAGAATCCATATTTCTCATTCAACCGTCTCCTTAATTTGCGGACACTTCCAACTGTGGCAGTTCCACTATAAATCTCATACCTTCCGTCTCATTACTCATTACTGAAATCTTACCGTGCATTTGCCGCACAAATAAATTCACAATTGATAGTTCAAACCCGTTCTTATCTTTTCTGTCTTTAATCAACAGGCGACGTCCGGAGAAAAAATCATCCATCTTTTCTATCTCTTCCGTTGACAGGCACATTGATTTGTCATACACCTCTATGTTCAGAATGTGTGCATAAGAATCCTTTTTTGCCGAAACACAGATAACGATTTCCGATTCCCCGCAGATATCTTCCTTGAGAAAGACTGCTCCGGAAACAAGCTTTACCAGAATCTGTTCAATCCGCCCTCCGGCCCCCAGCAAAAGCCCCGGTACATCCTCGGCAATCCGGTGTGTAATCGTTATCTTCCTTTTTGATGCCTGCTCCAACGTCGCCGCCTCTACTGCCTGTATTACATCATGGATGGAATACTCTGACTCATAAAGAGCAATATTTCCATCCGAGCATTTCATATAATCAACAATATCTCCGATTATGGAATACGTAGCGCTGCCGTTTGCAAGCATTGTATCTATCACATCCATAACAGAATCCACATTTCCATTGCGAATAATTTCCTCTAATGCGGCAATCCATTCACTCATATTTTCATGTAACTCAGAACTCAGACTCATTAAAAAATGAGATTGCGACCGGGCTGCCTTTTCCAAATTGCGGTATTTCTCAATTGCCACATAATTCTGGTATGCCATTTCCGACAATACCCCTGCAACAATTCCTAAAAACTTGGCTGATTTCTCCAAATCCTTTTTTCTGACTGTATTTATCCTTTTCATCGCCTGATAATAGCTTTTGTATTCAATTCCCAGTTCCTCTGCCGTCTCCTCTAACACCTTTTTATCAATCACAGAGGATATCCGCACCTGTCCTCCCAAAAAACAACCTACTAATCTGTCCCCAAGCATAATCGGAGAAGCAAAGTCAGCTAAACCGGCATGGCACACATAAACAACTGGCTTACCACTCTTCAACGCCCTAAGTGCAGCATTTTTATCACTTAATACACAACGTTTATACCCCAGCTCGGAATGTCGTGTATACTTCATGCAAAAGTCGGTAAATTCACTCCCTTTTGTCAGGGGATTCCCATCCGCATCCGTCGTTAGTGCTGCCATACCCGTATATTTTGAAAACTCGTCCTGAATCTTCTGTAACAAATCAATATCGATTAAATCAGTAAGTAAAAGTTCCGCCATACCCATTCTCCTTCAATAATCGTATTCAACCCTCTCCAAAATATATCATAGCATATTTCTTCTATTTTGTCCACAATTTTTAAATTTTCAACAAAATATATTCTCAAGAGCATTTATTTCAAAACAATTTGCAGACATTAAAGTCTTTTGCTCGCAAAAAAGCACACTGTTATGCTGTATGACAACAGGACAGTGTGCTTATGATTTCTATTTTCCCTTTTTTCTTTTCCTTACGCATTCTGCCAGCAGATATTCTATCTGCCCGTTGATAGAACGGAAATCCTCCTCCGCCCATTCGGCAAGCTCCTCCCACAGCGTCGCAGAAAGCCGGAGCGGCACCTGCTTCTTTGCCTTTTCCTTCTCCTTTAACGCTTTTTCCTTCTGTCGCACCTCTGCTTCCATGGCGGCAAGGTGCGCTAAACGTTTTTGTAACGCCTCTTCCCTTTCCTCCGGCGTAAGCATCGTTTCACTCATTTAGTATATGGAGCCGCTGTTTACAATCGGCTGGGCATCCTTGTTGCCGCAAAGAACTACGAGAAGATTGCTTACCATGGCTGCCTTTCTCTCCTCATCCAACACTACGATTTCTTCCTCACCAAGCTGGTCAATGGCCATCTTTACCATACTGACCGCACCTTCTACAATCTTCTGACGGGCTGCGATAATGGCTACTGCCTGCTGACGCTGAAGCATGGCTGCCGCAATCTCTTCCGCATACGCAAGGTGGGTGATACGCACATCAATAATCTCAAGACCGGCATCCGCCACTCTTGCCTGAAGCTCCGTCTCCATCTGCTCTGCGATTTCATTGCTGCTACCACGAAGAGTCTTCTCCTCGGAATCCTCCTCCATAGTATCGTACGGATAGAGACGTGCGATATTACGGATGACGGAATCACACTGGGTGGAAAGGAACTGCTCGAAATTTTCCACATTAAATACCGCTGCCGTCGGGTCTGCTACCTTCCAGATAACATTTGCCCCGATAATAATCGGATTACCAAGCACATCGTTTACCTTCTGACGCTCATTGTTTAAGGTGCGGGTACGAAGAGAAATCTTCTTACTCGGCATACTTACCGTCATATTCGCAGCCGGCACACCGTTTGCCACATTCACCGTAGCAGTCTGTGCTCCCGCAACAGCAGTCTTTACCGGAGCTACCACACTACAGAACGGGTTTATATAGTAAAAGCCCGGCTCCTTCACCGTACCGTAATACTTACCGAACAGGGTAAATACAATCGCTTGATTCGGCTGGATAATGTGAAAACCGCAGGTAAAAATAATCATACCGATTAACCCCAGAATACTTACCACCAATAAGGTAATTCCCGCTCCAAGCGGCATGGTTCCGTTATCAATGCTCTCCACCATAAAAATAATACCGAATACAAACGCTGCAATGTCCACAGCCCATCCAAGCAAATCAAGCAGTAAATACAACCCGCCGGATTTTGTCTTTGCTTTCCTTTCCTCTACAACACTAATGCTATGTTCCATACCATACTCCTCCATTTCATAGATATTTATGTGATATCTTTTTGATATCATCATCATGGCACTTCGTTTTCTATATGTCAAGTACTTTTCCCCAAAAAAAGAAAGGCTTTCCGGATTATCTCCAAAAACCTTTCCGATTTTTCTCCCTCATTTATTCGGTTTCACCACGTTGTCTTCTCCTCATTCATTCATAATCTTCTTCCGCCCATTTCAACTCCACATCCTCTGCCAGCACGGAAAACTCATTGGTATGCGTCAAAATATTGAGACGCAGCTTCTCATCTTCCCATAAAACCTCCGCAAACAGGTTAATCGTACCACACTCTTCCTCTGTTTCCTTCCATATCCGGGCATTTCGAAACTTAATATTGCAAATTCCCCGTTTAGGAAAGCGCACTACTGCAGAAAGCACCCGGTCCCCCTCTGTTGTCCACTCCACAAACCCGTCAAACCATTCCGCCTCTAAAAGTGGCAACCAATGTTCCGGCATCCGCTTTGCATCTAATCTTTGCCGCTCATCGATTATCTTTCGCAGTGACGCCCATTCCGCATCCTGCTTCTGCTGTTCTTCCCTAAGGCGCTTCATCACAGAGGGTGCGATTCCTCCCAGCAAAAACACCCTCACATCTGCGATGTCACAGTGTGAAACTCTTTCTAAAATTTTTCCGAACAAATGCGCCATATTGGCCGTTGCAGGCACGGAAAAAGCATGATCATCGTATTTGTTCATTTCCTCTTCCCGTTGCTTCATTAACCGCTGATACAGTTCTTCCGAATATAATTCTGCCTCTTCGTAAACCGTAAATTCCTCATCTAAGATATCATACGGAACTCTGGTATCATGAAATAATCTTGTATAGTACTGCATCATGCTTTCCCTCCCGTTACAACGTATTCATATTATAAAACAGCAAGAACAACCCAAGACCGTCACTCTCTGCATTTTCTTTCAGTGCTTCCAGTCCTTTCAATAAATACTCCTTCTTTTCTGCCTCTGCTCCTCTTAAAAGCACCGCTTCCTTGGCCCACCAAATCTCCATACTGCCGTCAAAGCCATGTTCTCCCTGCACCTCCTCCAGTTGTGACATCAGTCTTGCAAGATGATGCAACTCCCCTGCGAGCAACTGCGTGTGATACACATCTTCACTTACAATATAATCGTTATAACAATCAATCGCACTACCGGCAGCCTGACTGATTTCCGCCTCCAAGTATTCTGTCAATACATGCTTTTCATAAGCCGGTACCCCTTTTATCAAACCAAACGCAGCCAATCCTAATCCTACCAATCCCACAATCATATACTTTGTCTTTTTCTTCATTTGTCTTCTCCCTTTCCTATCCTTTCATTTCTTCCCCATTTAGTTCCGTCCGCATCAGCTTGTCCCCGTGATAACAAAGCTTCAGAGAAAAGAACGGCTCACCTTCCGCCAGCAATCGAAAAAACACCTTGTCCCCTTCCCAGAGATTCAACTCCTCAATCCGGTCCTTTTTCACCCATTCCAAATCACCCTCGTTACACTCGGAAAGCTCCATCTCATCCACCATAGCGGTAAACAAACACATATACTCCCAATCATCCCAATGCTCACCGTCATACGTATTCGCAGACTCTCTGAAACAAAAGGTCACAATCCCCCGAAACCGAAGTTCCTTAAGCGTCAGCCCCGTTTCCTCCAACGCCTCCCTGCGGATACACTCCTCCGGGCTCTCTCCCGTCTCAAAATGCCCGCCGATACCGATCCACTTATCCTTATTCACATCGTTTACCTTCTTCACCCGGTGAAGCATTAAATATGAGTCTTCACTCTCCGCATAGCAAAGCGTGGTAAGGCGCGGTGCCGTATGCTTGTTTGTCATTGTTGTATGCTCCTTTCCTATTATTTTTCCCACATCAAATATATCATAAATTCACACAACATTCAACAAAGGGATTGTTATCTCTTCCTGCAAAGCAGCAAGGGCCGTTGCACGGTATAACAATACTGCACAGGCCTAATTTTTACGCTACTTGTACTTTAAACAGTTGAACCAACACTTTTGAATTCACTTTTTGCTTTTCCCGAAGGGTCGCGCTTTTAGCGCAGTCGAAATCACCTTTTAGAGCTCCTTAGGCGCGAAGCCACACCTGAGCGTCTTAGGAACTCTTATAAGGAAGTTTGACGGAGCGTTGCGACTTGCAAAAAGGAATTCAAAAGTGTTGGCTCAACGTGAAATTACACCAGGGCGTAAAAATTGGGCCGTCCCATTTTTCAATGCGACGGCCCTGCCTCTTACCTTATTTTACTTTACAACTACCTTCTTGTAGTTCTTTTTACCGCGGCGTACAATCATACCTTCGGCGAAGTCCTCCGTGGTAAACTCCTTCTTAATGTCCGTAATTTTATCCTCATTTACGGTTACGCCACCCTGCTCAATGGCACGTCTTGCCTCGGAACGACTCGGATTCAGTCCTGCCTTTACAAGCACACCGATTAAATCAATCTTTCCATCGGTAAAATCCTCTGCCGTAAGCTCCGCCGTCGGCATATTCTCAAGGCTTCCGCCACCTGCGAACAGTGCTCTTGCGCTCTCCTGTGCCTTTGCAGCCTCTTCCTCACCGTGAACCAGCTTCGTAAGCTCGAATGCAAGGATTTCCTTTGCGGTATTTAACTGGCTGCCTTCCCAGCTTTCCATCTTCTCGATTTCCTCAAGCGGAAGGAAGGTAAGCATCTTAATGCACTTTAATACATCGGCGTCTGCCACGTTTCTCCAGTACTGATAAAACTCGAACGGAGAGGTCTTCTCCGGGTCAAGCCATACCGCACCCTTCTGGGTCTTCCCCATCTTCTTGCCCTCAGAGTTCAGAAGCAGGGTAATCGTCATCGCGTAAGCATCCTTTCCTAACTTTCTGCGGATCAGCTCCGTACCGCCGAGCATATTGGACCACTGGTCATCACCACCGAACTGCATATTACAGCCGTACTTCTGGTACAGTGCCAGAAAATCGTAGCTCTGCATAATCATGTAGTTAAACTCAAGGAAGCTCAGTCCCTTTTCCATACGCTGCTTGTAGCATTCCGCGGTCAGCATACGGTTTACGGAGAAGTGCGGTCCGATATCACGCAGCACCTCAACATAGTTCAAATCCAGTAACCAGTCCGCATTGTTTACAAGAAGTGCCTTGCCATCGGAAAAATCCACAAAGCGGCTCATCTGCTTCTTAAAACACTCTACATTGTGCGCAATCGTTTCCTTTGTCATCATCTGACGCATATCGGTTCTTCCGGACGGATCACCAATCATTGCGGTACCGCCGCCGATTAACGCTATCGGCTTATTGCCTGCCATCTGCAAGCGCTTCATCAGGCAAAGTGCCATAAAATGTCCTACATGCAGACTGTCTGCGGTCGGGTCAAAGCCGATATAAAAGGTTGCCTTTCCGTTATTAATCAGTTCTTTAATCTCTTCTTCGTCGGTCAGCTGTGCCAGCAAACCTCTGGCTTTCAATTCGTCAAAAATTGTCATCCCTGTTCTCTCCTTTTTCTTTTTTTCTATTCTTTTTGCGTACACGCAAAAAACCCCCGCCCTTTTTGCAAAGGACGAGGGAATAATCTCTCGTGTTACCACCTTACTTCACACCCGTCTCACACCGGCTGCCTCACTAAGTACAAAGAATCCGAAGCCGCATTCTCCTATACTCTTGCACGGTAACGTGTGCGGGGAACGAAATCCCACTGCCCGTCGCAGCCTACTTGCCTCTGCTTTTGGTGCGAAGCTCCAAGACGTATTCATCACAAGCTTCCCCTGTGCCTCTCATCTGCCGGCTACTTTCTGTAGGTTTCCCCTTGTAACTACTTCTTCTTTTCATTGCTTATGAGCCGATTATAACGAGTCCGAACAATTTTGTCAAGCACAAACTTAAAATTACCCTCTAATAGGACATAATGTGTTCCTTCGTCATCGTTACCTTTACCGTAACCTCATTCCCATCCCTCATAACTCCTAATGTAATTTCATCTCCCTCTCTGGCATTTAACATCGCATCCACCACATGAAACTGTCTGGTAATCTCTATCGTTTTGTTGCCGAATGAAATAAACCGCAAGATATCACCGGCAAAGAGTTTCCCTTTGACCAGACTACCGTCCGACACTTCCACTATCTGTACCGTTTCGCAAATATATACCCGTCCGGTTTCCTTTTCTGTTCTCATGTAAGATTCTTTGGTCTGCACCGTTACACCGAGCATACCGCGCTGTACGCTCTCACAGGAAGTATTGTAGCAATAGTCGATAATATTATCCGCCACATATACCGCAACATTTGAAGGAATCGCATAGCCGATATTTTCAACGCTGCTGTCAATAATCTTCGCATTCACAATTCCAAGCAGTTCCCCCGACTCATTATATAACCCGCCGCCACTGTTCCCCGGATTTACCGGCGTGTCGACACGCATCACACGATATGACTGCGTTTCCATGGAGGTTCCGGAAGTGATGGAAATGTGTTCAGAATCGACACTGACGACTCCGTAAGAGGCAGATATTCCTTCTCCCTTGGCATTTCCGATTGCGATGGCAGCCTCCCCCACCACTACCTTATCCGAATCCGATACACTTACCGCTGCCGCATCCGAATTCCGCAAAAGGCTGCTGTCCGCAATATGCAACACTGCAATATCATAATATTTCGAACCACCGATATACTCTGCCTGCATCTCCTGTCCGTTTTTTTCGCTTCCGTACAGGTATACCGTAATATTCCGGCTGATTCCTCTGGCAGTCCGGCTGTCCCGGTCATAGACCACATGATGATTCGTAATGATGAATGCCTCACCCTTTGCCTTGTCCAATTTATAAATCACTCCTGAACCCGAGGACTTATTATTATCGGATGTATCCGAGGAAAAAGAACATACAATACTTACTGCACTTTGCAGCCCCTTTGAAGTAGCATATGCCACATTACTTCCCCTGTTAATAATGGTCACACTGCCATCTGCACCATCGGCCCCGTCGGTACCGTCCTTCCCGTCGCTACCGTCTCTGCCGTCGGCTCCGTCCTTTCCGTCGGCTCCGTCTTTTCCGTCAGCACCGTTTTTTCCGTCAACGCCGTCTCTGCCGTCTTCCCCCACAACGGTTCCTACATTTTCCTCCCTGCCGTTTGAATACACCAGCATGAGTTCTCCGCCATCCGTAATATAGGCATGTTCTATGCTGACCGGAACGGACTGACTGCATCCCCCCATTCCCAAAACCATCATAGACACCAAAAAAATCCCTGCAATCTCTTTTAGTCTCTTTGCTTTTGACCTTTTCATTCCGAATTCTCCTTTACACCTCTTGAAATACTGCCGTAACAACCATCTCCCCATTCTTTGCTTCCGCAAAAACTTCACCGCCCATCTTTCGCATAAGACTGCGACAAATATACAGCCCGAGTCCGCTGCCCTTCCTGCTTCCCACATTAGACCCCCGCCAGAAGCTCTCAAAAATATACGGCAGCTCGTTTTCGGAAAGCAAACAGCCTGTATTCCTTACTCTTATAAGAATACAGCCATCCTCTTCCGAAGTATCCATCGAAATGATTCGTCCGTCCCCATACTTTATTGCATTTTCCATCAGATTTTGCAGCACCTCCACCGCCCGGTCCTTATCCCCTTTAAGCAGACAGTCAGAGTATGTCCCTACCATAAATTCCGTCTGAATCAATGCCAGCTTTTCCCTATAATACTTCGTAATCTCACCTAAAAGCTCTGATAAATAAAACTCCCCCATATGAACCTCGAAGCTTAGAAAATCTTCGCTGGAGGCTCTGATAATCTCTGATACGAAGCCCTCAATCTCATCTGCCTTTGCATTTATACTCTCTGCTATCTCCGTTTGTTTTTCCGTCTCTGAATATAAGCCCTTGGATAATGCTTTCGCAGAGAGCTTAATCGCAGACAATGGTGTCTTAATATCATGAGAAAGCGACAACAGTAATGTCTTTTTCTCTTTCTGCAGTGCCAGCTCCCGCTCCTTTTGCTGCTCCATATTTTCGCGCAGCAGATTCACTCCCCAGACAAACCGCCCAAAAAAGCGATTCTTGCTTTCCTTCAGCGGAACCGTCAGGTTTCCTCTTGACAACTCATACGGAATGCGCTCCATCGCAGCAAACGGCAGTAACACATTCTGCCGCACATAGAAAAGAACCAAAAACACAAGTACTGTCGTTATCCCCAGGATAGCGTTTATCAGAAAAAGCTGCTGCCGTCTGTCCCCGCTCTCCTTTGTTTCATATTCAAAACGATACCTAATCCCATCTATTTCACGAATCTCATAATCGCTGTTCCCTTCATAAAAGGCTGCTCCTTCTCCGTTCTCCTTTATCACGGCCGTAACAGATGTATATCCGGAAAGGTCGATTTCTTTTGAATAATCCGATTCCCCTGCGGAATCTGCCCGGCCCACATCATTCTCTTCTCCGATCTCATTATTCCTGCCGTTCTCCTCTATCTGCCTGACCAGCCGGCTGATTTCCACACGATAGGGACGCCCGCTTTCCTTCTCCGTTCCGGACATCACGAATAGATTGACCGCCGGAAACATAAGAAGAACTCCCAAAAGTATCAGAATACACACTCTGTCAAACCTTTTCATACGAATTTATACCCCACTCCCCAGACTGTCTGAATTCTTACCGGATGCTTCGGATCCTCTTCTATCTTCTCTCTGAGCCACTTGATATGTACTGTCAGGGTTTGCTGCTCCGACAGACTGTCACTGCCCCAGATTTCATGAAACAGCCAGTCTTTATTTAATACCTTTCCCTGGTTTTCCATCAGACAAAGCAGTAAATCATACTCCTTTCCTGTCACAGAGAGTTCCTTCTCCCCCTTACGCACCGTGTGCCTTGCCTTATTCAGGCACAGATTTCCGGAGCCCACCTCATCCTGCCCGTACCGGCGCTTAAAAATCCCTGCAATCTTTGCCAACATAATATCAATATCATACGGCTTCTCTATATAATCGTCTGCGCCCGCAAGAAGTCCGGTCAGTTTATCATCCTTCTCCGTTTTTGCACTTACAATCAGAATCGGAGTGTTACTCTGCTCTCTGATTTTCTTACACACCGTAAACCCATCCATCCCCGGAAGCAGTACGTCCAGCACAAGAAGCCTTGCGCCGTACCGTTCATACAGCTGCAAGGCTTTTTCTCCGCTCTCCGCGACAGATACCGTATAATTTTCCGCACGCAGAAAATCACACAAAAGACCTGACAATTCTTTATTGTCTTCTACAATCAATATATCAAGCATCGTTTTCCTCTTACCAGCCCATCTCCATCAGCCAGTTATTTAAAAGTCTCTCACGCTCCCTGAGCCTCGTATCATCTGTAAGTCTATCTAAATTATATTCCCCTTTGATGTTTCCGTCAACTATATAAAGCACTCTGGTACACCTTGCTGCCACCTTTACATCGTGTGTCACCATCATAATCGTCGTTCCCTCTTCATTGAGCTTTCGAAGCTCCTCCATCACCTCATCGGAGGAGGCACGGTTCAATGCACCTGTCGGTTCATCCGCAAAAATCATTTTCGGCTTATTTATCATACTCCTGCAAATGCAGGCACGTTGCAGCTGCCCGCCGGACACCTCATTGATATCATTTTCCGCAACATCAATGATGCCGAGCTTTCTCATCAGATCCTGCCCGCGTTTTACGGTTTCCTTCCGGCTTTCCGCTATCTTTTCCGACTGGCACGCCGGCAGAATAATATTGTCCTGTATTGTCAGATTTTTTAACATATACATCTGCTGGAAAATGAATCCCATTTCATCAAGCCGGAGCTTTGCCAGCTGCTTCTCATTCAGCTCTGCCATACTTTTTCCGTCAAACAGCACCTCTCCGGCTGTCATGCGGTCCATCCCGGATACTGTATAGAGAAGTGTTGACTTGCCGGAACCTGACGGCCCCATGACAGCCACCATTTCCCCTTCCGACACCGTAAAGCTCACATTCTTTAAAACGTTATTCTGCCTCTTGTTTACAATAT
>JAQXOR010000113.1 GCA_029099805.1 Lachnospiraceae bacterium | reverse complement strand
CATACCCATGCTGTTCTGCATACTGTGTCAACATCCGCTTCTGATTGACGATACTGTTTGACTCTCCCTGCACCTCATCATCCTTTGAGAGTCGCTCGTATAAAGCTGTGATTTTAAATCTCTTATCCTTGATTTTCATTTCTATCCTGCTCCTTTGCATTTTGAATATTTCCACTGCCTACTCTCAAAGTGTATTACATCCGTGAAATGCTTCTTCGGAGTTGTCTTTCCTTCCTTCAGCTCCGGATTCTGTACCGGAAAAGACTTTCCTTCGGAGATTACATCCACATAATTTGCCGCATTCTCCTCTTCTTCCTTATCCTCATCCGTAGTCTTCCTTCCAAGAATCCATTCCCAGATTTCTCGCCAGCCAAACCTTATTGTCTGCTTTGACTTAGATGTAAAGGTGTGACCGGCGCAAAGAAATTCAATGCTCGTTTCCCTATTTACAGCCGGTTCTCCAACCGCTGCAAGTAGTCTTGCGGTAATCAAACTCAATACCTTCTGTTCTCCGGAAGACAGTTCCGCAAACACTGCATCGTTGACCAGCATCGTCGGAATAATTGCATGGTGATCACTGACCTTCTTGTTGTTGATTACCTGCTTTGGATTTACTACAAGATGCCCATGAAATCCAAACTTCTCCTTCATCTTCTCTACCAATCCCGGAAGAATCCCTTCCATATCCTCCGTCAGGAAGCGGCTGTCCGTTCTCGGATAGGTACAAAGCTTCTTTTCGTACAAGCTCTGGGTATAATCCAAAGTCTGCTGTGCCGTGAAGCCTAACATACGGTTCGCATCACGCTGAAGACCGGTTAAATCGTATAGTGCTGGTGCCTTTTCCTTTTTCTCTGCAACTGCAAGTTTCGACACCAAGGCTTTCTGTTCCTTTTTAACTGCCTCCAGAAGTGTTTCTGCGTCTTTCTTTTCCTTCATTCGCTCTCCAGTAGCCATAATCCCTGCCACAGAGATAGACACAGAATAAAACGGTTCCGGTTTGAATGCGCTGATTTCCGCTTCACGCATAACCAACATAGCAAGCGTCGGCGTCATAACACGCCCCACATTTAAGGTCTGACCATACAGGGTTGAAAAAAGCCGAGTAGCGTTCATTCCGACAATCCAGTCGGCACGCTCTCGGCAAAGTGCAGCTTCATACAAAGCATCATATTCAGTTCCCGGCTTCAGATTGGCAAATCCCTCCTTGATAGCCTCATCTTCCATGGATGAAATCCAAAGTCGCTCAAAGGGCTTCTTGCAACCGGCCTGATGATATACAAGGCGAAAAATCAACTCTCCCTCTCTCCCTGCATCCGTCGCACACACAAGGCTGCTTACATCGGCACGTTTCATCAGCTCCTGTAGCATCTTAAACTGCTTCTTTGTGCCGACAGACACTCTGTACTGCCATTCCTTTGGTAAAATCGGCAAATCCTCGTATTTCCACTTCTCATACCGTGCATCATACTGTTCCGGCGTTGCAAGCTCCACCAGATGCCCGACGCACCAGCTCACCACATATCCGTTTCCTTCCAAATACCCATCCTTCTTCTCTGTTGATCCGATCCCCTTTGCAATGCTCTGTGCAACGGATGGTTTTTCTGCAATAACTAATTTCATAATCGCACCTCCAAAAAAATTAGCCAACATAAGTCGGCTAAAAATACAGTTCCTATTGTTTGGCTACTTGAATAACCTTTGACCCAATCTCTTCTTCATTATATTCGCGAATAACTCTCCTATTTATCCACCGTGTTGATTTTTGTTTAACTTTCCTTAATGCCTCTCTATCTGCGTAAATATCTGCAGCCACACGATTAAGCTCTCTATAAATGTCTTTTCGATTGTCCTCCGTTACCCTAATACAAGTATAATTACAATCCCAATCAAGTGCAAAGCTTTTACTATAGTATTCTTTCCACAAAAATCTATGCCACATCATACTAGGGTACCCAGAAAATCCAATCCTGACATAAGACTCTTTCTCTCCATGATTTCCATCGCAACAAGAATAAGTTAACACCCCTGCCGAAGATATCGCTTTTATATATCTCGCTATATATGGCTCTAAATCAATCGTAGGCACCTTAAATCCATGTACTCTACGACTAAAATACCTCCAATCATAATAATAACAACACATTTCCTGCCGAATTTGTTGTCCTCCTTCAAATAACTGCAACAATCGTTGAGTATTATCGATATCTTGAATTAGAACAATATCCCCACATACTCGCCCTATATCATATGTTCGCAATATTTCGTCAAGATATCGAGCATCTTTTATGTGCGAATTGTCGCTAATCATTATTTTCGAATCAACATATTCAAGAAGAAATCCTCGTGCGCATAATACCTCATATGCCAATCTAGTCCCAGTGGACTTGAAATAACCATCCGCAAAGTAATTGTTAATCCTCATATTGCTTCCTCATAATCCTCTGATATTTCGCCAGTTGTTTCTTATATTGCTCAATCGTAACCTCTGGGAGTTTCATTTCTATCTCCTGATACATCTTAGAAATCCACATAGTTATTTTTCTGATTTCCTCTATACTCAGTTGCGCGCAGAACTCATGACCTGAATTATCAGTATCATAAAAAATAATACTAGATATCTCTCTTCCTTCCTCCATCGGCAAAAAATGCAAACCCTCTTTGCCAGAATGAGCAAGGGCATTTCTAAATCGTGTTATGATTTCACTTACAAGTTCCTTTGTTGGATAATTGTTATAATACCTATTTTCACGTTCCAAACGCCCAAACTCACATTTTAACTTATCATAAAATTTACTTTCCGCCTTAAATACTTTATCAGGAACTTTCTGTGGATTATCACTACGATACTTAAACTTTTCATTCGGCACAATAAGCAAACCAAACAACGAATTGATTAGTTGCGTCACCTCATAACGAGAGTTATGCTCTTGTACACACTTCAAATTATCCATTGTTCGAGTAGCAAAATCCGAAATAAAAGTATCTACGCTATACATCCCCATAATCAATCACCTCTTCGTTCAATACTATTTATATCTTACTACATTCCCCCGCCATATGCAAATCAAACATTCTATCTACAAATCTCTTTTGTTTTCTTTACTTCTGGCTTCTTCACCTTTTCCTTATTCTCCTTCAGTGCCTCTTTCACCGATGCTTTCTTCGTCTGCTTCTTTTCCGCCGGTTCCTTCTTTTTTGTTGCCTTTTTCTTCTCTACAGGCTTTTTTTCTTCCTGTGATTCCACGTTCTCCGGCGCCTTCTTATCTACCACTTCAAAGCCCTTTGCTACAGCTTTTTCCGTTATCTTATCAACAATTTCCTGAACCAAAGGATTATTCTGTGCCGGTACACCAACTTCCGCTTCCTTCGTCTGTTCTGTCACCAACATTTCCAGCTTTTCCTCGATATCGGAAATCATCTCCGATGCAGTTCTCCGGATCGTATCTAAGGAAGCTTTCAGCTCCTTCATTTCCTTCCCGTCAGACCAACCGGCAACATAAGAAAAGGAGTAGTCTGAGGTTTCGATACCGTAATGCTGGCATATGGTATATGCCACGCTTTCCGCTTCTACCTCTTTACTACCCCTGGACTGATTCTTCGCCTGTTCATTCTGTTCCATGTCATGAAGCTTCTGGTGTGCCATCTCATGAATCAGCGTCTTTACCGTCTGGACCTCGCTCATGCCCTCCTGCAGTGCGATACGCTTTTCTGCCTGATGGTAATAGCCCTTTGCGCCGCTCTTGATATCCTCCATTTCCACCGGCACCGGGCAAACCTGTTTCAATGCCTCAAACATCACTGCATAGCCCTCCACCGTTCCCGTCAGTTCATTTACTCCGAGTGACGGCAATTCCTTTCCTTCCGTCTGACTGACATCAAAGGTATTGACCACCTTAAAGGCATTGATTTTTACCTCAACACTTTCTCTTACCGGCTCGCCATCTGCATCCAATACCGGTTTCCCGTCTGCATCTCGTTTTTCCTGCTCACGCTGAATCGTATAAGGAGCCGGGGCAAGTATCTTGATTCCCTTCTCTCCCTTCTTGACAAAGCGTCCCATCTCTTTCCAACCAGTAAAACTCTGGCAAAGCTGTGCATCCGGCTTCTGCATCATGATAAGCAGGGTATTATTCAGTGAATAATTTGGGAACTTCGCCATGGTATTTAACAGTTCCTGATACTTGTCACTGGTAAACACTTCTGCTACTCCCTTTTCCAACTTATCCGTGATATCCTTAAGCTGTTCCGCCTGCTTTTCTCTCGATTCCACGACCTGCAGTTTCTTCTGAATCTCCTCCGGAATTTCTCCTCTGACCTCTGCCTCCGGCATTCCATGAATCAGCTCTGCCAGGGCAAACTGCGCTGCTTTGTTTTCTGCAATCTCCGGTATCGACTTAAGTATATCCATATCGATATACTTCGCCGTTGCAATATCAATCTCCGTATACGAGTCCGGCTGTACCGTATCTGCCACACGAATCCCGATGGTCGGAATTCCATTCATACGCTCCCCCGGGATAGATTTTAAAATAGCAATCGCTTCCTTTGCATTTGCCACATTCTCATGAAATTCTCCCATGTTATGAAACTCACCGCATTCCGCCACGGTAAAGCTAACCTTCTTCTGTGTTTTCATTTCTGTTTCTTCTGCCACCTTTAATCCTCCAATCTCCAATTCATCCATGCTCCTTGCAAGGTGAAACGACGGTACCGGAAGTGCGTCCTTTTCCGCAAAGGAATAATACGTGTCCCCCGGTCCTACAATCACATGGTCATACAGCTGCACACCAAGCAAGCCGCACAGCTGCGCCAGCCTATCCGTCAACGTGATATCCGAGGGACTTGGTTTGCTGTTCCCGGTCACATGATTGTGTACCAGCATCACCCCCAAGGAATTTGAAAGTACAATACTCTTTAACACCTCTCTCGGATGCACCATAGCTTCATTCATCGCTCCGACGCTTACGAAGTTCACATTAATCGGCTTTAAATCCGTCCGCAGATTTACTACTGCGAACACCTCCCTATCCATATCCTTTAAAGTATCCGCCATCAGCTTCACCACTGCCTGCGGACTGTTTAAATTCACATCACTGTATAGCGGCGACTCCTTTACCATACGGATTGCCACCCGGTCCAGTTCAAAGGAATCATTCATTGTCATCACCCACCGGCACACTCATCACAAACTCCTGATTCTTCAGCTCCTGAAGTCTTGCCAAAATGGACTTCGGCGTGGATTTCTTCAGCTTCGTTACCTTTAAAGCTCCCTTGTAGTAGCTTACATATCTTGACTTTCTCGCCATACTTTTCCTCCTTTAAGAAAAGGGGCAGCCATGCCGCCCCCAAACATATTATTTCTCGTCTTCCGATTCCTCTTCTTCAAGAATCTCCTCTTCCGTCAGCTCCTCAAAGGCTTCCTCTACCGGTTCCTCCAGTTCTTCCTCCGGAAGTTCGGAAAGATAATCCTCTTCCCCGTCCACATAATCCAAATCCGGGTCCTCCGTCACCGGTCTGCTCTTCTTATTCTTCCCCTTGTGATTAAACACAAAAAACATAATTCCGCCTACTGCAAATACTCCGAGAAGAATAAAGGTCGGAACTAAGGAAGGTTTTTCTTTGGTCGGTTCCTTATCTTTGACAGGCTCCTCGGGAGTTTCCTCATCATCGGTTCCGGTTCCTTCCTCTTCCCCCGATCCCTTTAAAGCCTCTTCCTCCTTCTTCTGTTCCTCGTACTGCTCAACCTCTGCTTCCTCCATCAGACTTAACAGATCCATCTCTGTTACCTGGCTTAAGAAATGCACCGTTTCATTACCGTTATCATCACGGTCGATAATCAGATAAAAGTAGTTTCCGGCCTTGGTTGTAATCGTAATGAACTGCTTCCCGGCTCCTGTCGGTTCTCCGTAATCGTCCACCAAATTCATGTTGCCGTCCGGTGTAAGCGGGTCATAGGGAATCGGTTCCTCCTCGGTATTCTCTCCCTCTTCGGTTCCTTCCGTATCGTCAGTTTCCGGTCCCGGATTATAGTCAACTATAATATCCTCCGGAAGCACCGGAACTTCCCATGAATCCTCACTCCACTCAATCTCAACAGAGGTGCCGTCCTCCGGTTCCCCTTCAATTGCCTCCAGCTTGTCCTTTAGCTCATCCACTACCTCCTGCGGAAGCTCTGCCTTCGTCCCATCCGGCTCCTGAATCACAATCACCGCTTCCTTTTCCTCAGCCAAGGCATATGCCGGCATACCGCTCACTCCAAGCACCAATGCACCAAGCATTACTGCCACTGTTTTACTCATACTCTTCATCGATTTTATCCTCCGTTTCATTGTCCATGATTTCATTCTCCGACTCTTTTCCGTCGGTTGTTCCGAAACCCATAAGTTCACCGCTTACTACATCCGGTTTCGGTACGCCGGTTGTTGCCAATTTAATAAGTTCCGCCAGTTGCTCTGGTGTCAGGTTCGCCGCATGCACCATACCGTGAATCTGAGTATTCTCTTCTTCTCGATATCTGCGCTCCAGCTCCTTTACCTTTGCTTCCCACTCGGCACGCTTCTTTTTTGCACGTTCCAAGTCCTGACCGATTTTCTCCAGTCTCTCAAACATTCTCTTTCTCCTTTCTCACTCAAACAGATAGCCCTTGTTTCCCTTAGTTGATAAAAGCACCTGATACCGCTCCTTCTGCTCTGCTGTCATCACCGCATCAACTACGGCTTCAAGACCATAATTCGTCAGATTTACATGGAGGATGTGGTAGGTGTATTCCTCCTCTTCTTGGTAAGTCACCTTTACCTGATACTCTACCTCCGCCATATAAGTCTCTGACTGAAGCACAAAGGACTTTTTCTCTGCATCCCATACCAACTTATACCGCGTCTTTTCCTCCAGCCTTGTTCTGGTTTCCCATTTGGTTTTCGTTACCCATCTGGTTCTTATCTGCTCCTCTCTGGTGTATTCCAGCTTATACTGTGCCTGTACCAATGCAAGAGAAGTAGCCTTTACTCCCATCTGCGTATAATCCTCTTTGGTTACCGTAAGATAGGATGCCAGCACATGCGGGTCATGGCCGATTGCATCCAGATGAAATGCATACTCGTTATAATCCGGATAGGTCGTTATCGCCTGATACGCATTGGATTTAATCTGCTCTTCAAAGGCACAATAGTCCTCCTCCGCTCCGAGAATGTCCATATCCTTTGCTGTATACGAAGCTCCGAGCATTGCATTTCCGCCTCCTGGGGCAATGAGACCAAACATACCAGCAATGGCAATCACCACAATCAGAATCAGACCGACTACCAGCGCTATCAATGCTCCTCCTGGGTTCTCTGCCACCGCCTGAATTGCTCGCTGCATAAGCTTTCTGGATTCCTCTGCAGCCTTTGTTCCGGCCCCCTTGGCTGTCTTGGATGCACTCTTACCGGCACTGCCGCTTTTTGCAACTCGTTCCTTATGCTTTTTCTTTGACTGCGCATGAGACCCTTCCGTTTTCTTTCCCTTTGCCGGGTCAACTTGTGCATTATTTGCACTTCTTTCCTGTCTGAGCTTATCACTGTAATAGCTTCGCTTAACCTGAGAGGTTACCTCCCCGGCAGCCTCCGAACCGGTATGAACCACCTGCTCGGAGGTATTCTCCTCCTGCTCCTCCGAATCCTTTCCAGAACCGGTCTCTGACAACCGAAGCTTATCCTTTACATAGGCGCTCCGGGAGGGCTCTGCCCGAAGCTTGGCTCCGGGCCCGTTCCTATCGAATTGTGCCATCCTTTTCCTCCTTTGCTTCCATAACCTCTTCAAGCTTCGTGGTCATAATCTTATACAACTCAAGGTCTGTCGGGAATGCATCCACAAACGGCAGAATTACATTTCCATAAAACAAAAGCCCTTCACCCGGTCCCGACTGTGTTACATGGGACAACTGGTGAGAGCTGATGTTTAACTGCTTTGCAAGAATCTGTCGATCCCCCGCAGCCTGACTGAGCATATAGATGAAATCACTGTTTTCGAAGATATTTTCCACTTCCTTGGAAGCAAGCATATCCTTTACATTCTGGGTAATCGCCGTCGGGATTCCTCCCCACTTACGGAATCGCTTAAAGATTTCCACGCTGTATGCTGCCGTCTGCTCCTCCTTTAAGAGAAATCTCGATAGGTCAGACGCTTTCACGCCTTTCGCCCCGAGCCACACCGTGCAAGCAACTTTCATTGCACACGGCGTTCCATGGGAAGAGTTCTTTATTGTTAGTGTAGTTATTTCAAAGATTATTTTAGCGTTATTAGATTTATAGGCTCTCGCCCAACATTTTTACGCCACTTGTTAAGTTTCGTTAATTTCGTGCTTTCTTTACATCCTGTTTTTTCTATCAGTCTGTGAATTGTATTTACATCCGTTTCATATATGAGCTGTGCAACATCTTTATGAACAATCCTAAGATTTTTATACTCATCTGTTCCACCCTGTTCTTTAGGTATAAATCTGTGACATACAACATCCTCAAATAATAGTTGTTGCTTAGACACTTCACATTTACCTTTTACCGCCACGAAGCGTGCAAGTCTGTTATCACAAAACTCAATACTCTCTGCTGTACTGTTATCTCTGCCGAGTTGCAGTAAAACATCAATATATGCGTCTTTCAGTAACATTCTGTGTATTTCTGCTCTGCCCTCCGGTGTATAACGATTTACTGTCGGGCTATGGCACATAGGGTTACAGGTTTTACAATAAGCCACAGGCACAACTACCATACCATTTATAAAGCGTAATTGTTTCGAGTTCTGATACTTTTGATAAAAGTATTCATCCATGCCCCCTTTTCGCTTTTCGGGTACTTCATTAGTTAACGACTGCTTCGAATTAAGCCTTGTTTTCATTGTCCTGTCTATCGATGGAAACATTTTATGAACATCTGCACATATCATAGTTGCCATATTGTAATACTCATGCATACCTACAACCATCTGATTGTAAGCAATAATGGCATTGTGCTGTGATTGCTCCAATGAATGTGACCTACAGGCTTCTGCAATGGCTTTTTTCAATTTCTTCTGTTGACTGGAAATGGCTTTATCTGTCATATGAGACTTTATTACCCACTTTCCACTCTTGCGAATAAGCTTGAATTTTATTCCTAAAAACTCACTGTATCCTGTTTTAAGATTTGTTATCTTAGATTTCTCCTTGGATGTCTCCAGTTTAAGTCTGTCCATCAGCCATTCTTCAACAGCATATTTTAATCTGACCGCCTCTCCATACGTTTTGCAGAATATCTTAAAATCATCAGCATAACGGATGATATGACATTCTTTCAACTTAGATTGCCTTAGCTTTTTATATAGATTTCCTTTATTCAGTGTACCATTCTTATTAGGATAGGTATCACTTGGTAAAGCATGATGTACTGGCATTTCTTCCCATTGACTGGCAATCCACCAATCTAATTCATTAAGAACAATATTAGCCAATAACGGACTAAGTACTCCGCCTTGTGGCGTTCCTTTATCAGGTACAAAGCGTTCCCCCTTTTCCTCTATGGGTGCTTTCAGCATTTTCCCAATGAGACATAAAAGATTTTTGTCCTGTATTCCTAAAGTCCATATCTGCTTTAATAGTTTTGCATGATTGACATTATCAAAGAAACCTTTGATGTCCACATCAACGACAAAATGAAAACCATCTCTTTGTGCATATTTATAGCACATAGCCACAGCATTTTTTGTATTTCGATTTGGTCTGAAACCGTAACTTTTATCATAAAACTTTGCTTCACATATCGGTTCTAATATCTGCAAAACACTTTGCTGAACTATTCTATCTATCACTGTAGGTATTCCCAATGGTCTTTTCTTTCCGTTTGGTTTTGGGATATATACTCGTCTTACTGCTTTAGGCTGGTAGTTAAGTATTTTCCCTTTTACCTTAGCTATCAATTCCATTTCTGAAATACCACGCAGATTTTCAAATGTCATTCCATCAACACCTGGTGTATTGCTCCCATCATTACCTTTTAAGTTACGGTAAGCCATCTTAATATTGGCATCAGAACATATAATACTGATTAAATCTGTAAATACTTTTTCTTTTGCACTTTCCACATAAAGTCTGTC
>JAQXOR010000112.1 GCA_029099805.1 Lachnospiraceae bacterium | reverse complement strand
GTAACACTCCCGATATTTTATGCACGACGCTCAAATAAGCAGGAAGCTCAGACCCAAGCCGTTTCCGAACAGTGATTAGTTGAACTTAAATATTTTACGTGCCACCTCATATCCTGCCTTAAATATGCTCTGACCCGCTTTACTGTCGGCCTTGGAGGATTTTCCCAATAGCGTCATACTGATTTTGCGATACAGCTTTTTGTCATATGCCTTTAAATATTCCCAAAGCTCCTGCTTCTTTGCAAGATTCTCTTCTGTCCCGCTCTTTAACAGATAGATGGAGGAGATTGTCATCATAATGCACAAGTACTTTATCATATAGTTACGCAGACGCTTTTCTTTTATTTTCCAGATATCATGAGACTCTATCATAAGCTTCGTTACCCTGAGCTGCTGGTCGATGCGCTTTATCATATTGGTCTCTGTCACTGACTGGTCATCCCTGCCGATAAAATAGCGGTATAAATTCAAATCCATATAATACATGGTTTTTACCGACGGCAACGGCTGATACACAAAAATATTATCTACATAGAAGGTATGCTTTGGAAGACTCAGCCCGCACTCCCGCAAAAGTCTGGTACGATAAATCACGGAATGCATCAGAATGTACTGTCCCTGATGAAAATGACCGGTATCCGCCCAGGTAAAAATCCGATGCTGCGGCAGCGCACTCCGGTACTGGATTACCTTCTTTTTTTCCTCCCCGACCTTTTCGTACACGTAATTTGCCACCATCATGTCCGGGGCGGTTCCCTGCTCCAAAAGCTCCCGGAGCTTTTGGAGAATATCCTTCAGAGCACTCTCCTTCACCCAGTCATCACTATCCACTACCTTGAAATACAAGCCCTCTGCATAGGACAACCCTGTCATAACCGCATCTCCATGACCGCCGTTTTCCTTGTGCACTGCACGGACAATTCCCGGATACTCCGCTTCATATCGTTTTGCGATTGCGAGCGTATTATCGGAAGAACCGTCATCCACAACAATTATTTCCATATCGTCGCCGCCGGAGAGAAGCGTAGTAATCGCTTTTTCCATATAAGCCTCCGAGTTATAACATGGTATCACTGCCGAAATTACCTTCATATTTCCCTCTTTCCGTGCATTCTATGCACTTTTGTTTAATATAAAAAACTAATATAGGTCCTGCCGCCGTCTTCGAAC
The DNA here is from genome assembly GCA_029099805.1 of Lachnospiraceae bacterium. Classification (GTDB taxonomy): domain Bacteria; phylum Bacillota; class Clostridia; order Lachnospirales; family Lachnospiraceae; genus SIG307. Next base: position 4,942 of record JAQXOR010000112.1, on the reverse strand, counting down.
AGCTTCTCTGCCTGTTCCTTTTCTACCGTAATACTGCGGCTTCTTCCCGGATCGTAATAGGTGATTTCACCGGAGCTGTATGCGGTAATAACGACCGCATCTCCGGATTCCTTCATTGCAAGCACCGGCTGTCCCTTCCATACAAAGTAAAGAACCTCATCAAGCGTCGCGCCCGTCAATACTGCCACATCCGCATTGGTATAACGCTTCAATACCTGCTGCAGCGGCTGCCTTACCTCTTCTGCCGAAATCTCCGCATTGATTCCCTTTCCGGAAAGCATCATCTGCAGTGCTGCCTGCAGCGTTCCTCTGCCCTCCCCTGCACCGATTCCGGTAATCTGAGGCACAGAAGCGCTCGCCGGCTTTGTTCCGCGCTCCCAAACAATCTTACCTTTTTCGTTGATTACCGTCCCGGCTCTCATATCGGCAGCCAGAATGGCATCTCCCGCAGCATCATAAATACCGTCAATCATGCCGTAATAATAAGTATAATATGTCGTATTGTCTCTTTCCATTTCATTGATACGTAACGTCGTATCCTTTTCCATCACCGTATAGAGAACCGTCACCTCTTTTGGCAACTCCTCCATCACGAAATTGTACGGGAACGAGATATAATACTCTGTCAGCATCCGGTCCGTTACACGCTCAACCAAGGAAATCTTTTCCTGCTCGGTGTTATCCTGATTTAAAATATAATCGCTCGATGTAGTCTTATAGCTGCCGTCTGTATCCCGCACCAGACGTTCTAACCGTATCACATTCCCTGTAGTCAGGGCTTCTTCTACAAAATATCCTTCCTTCTCATATACCTTCTTTACCTGTCCGGAGGCATCCGCTATCTCAACCTTATACATGGCGTATGTTACTCTGCCATCTTCATTGACACACAGGTCTTCTTCTCTTCCGTATCCGTAAATCAGATTTTCCTCAGACTTTCCCAACAGTCTGATATATTCCCCCTCTGCCGGCTCCACGGCAATTATCTTTCCGCTCTCCGGATACAGCAAATCCACCTTATCTGTTTTTTCGTGTTCCTGATATGCCATAAACTCTTCGGTCACCGAATATACATACTCCCCATCCCGCACATCTTCCGCAAGAACAGTTAATTCTTCGGTCACAAGATTATATGCGTAAACACCGCCGTTTACCATAAAGTAAAACACATCATACTCATTAAAATACGCAAACTCACCCAGCTCCTCTTTCAGAATCTGATATGTGGTATTGACAGGGATATAAAGCAATTCTTCCAGCCGCTGTTCCTTAGCGTAGTAACGATATACAAACAAACCCACTCTTCCTTCATAAACACCCCGATTCATATACCCGCTTACAAGGAACGTAATATTACCGTTATTCTCCATTTTCAGAACCCGGATATCATAAAGCTGCTTCTGACTGCACATACGCTGCAGCGAGCCATGTGCGGCCGGAAATACTGCGGCCAGTGTATTTTCTGCCAGACTATAGCAGTATAACGTCCCGTTCCGGACAAAAGCCACCATACTGTGATCCGCATTCGGATACAGCTCCATCTCTTCCGCAGAAGCAATTCCTATCTTCAAATCACTTTGGGAAAGACTGGCATTCGCCACCTCAAACAAAGACTCTGTATGTCTTTCGTAATTTAACAGATGTACTACATCCCCCAGATACCGGATACGGAAATACTCCTCCACAAAATACTGCTCCGCACCGTAGCCCGCGTCAATCGACACGCAGTAGCGTGCCACCGCCGTCATGACATCCTCGTAAAACTCTGTTACGGAAATCACCGGCTGCGTAGCAAGTACCGGTGTCAGTTCTCCCCAGGCTACTGTTTTATAACTGTCATAAATATCTACGTAGTGAAAACTGTCTGCCGAGGCTCCCGGTTTTGTCTCCAGATACGGTATGATTGCCTCATTCGCTGCCGTGTCTGCGCTCCGTGCATTTTCGCTGAATGTCCGGATAAATGCCAGCTTTTCCTGAAGTCTCGGTGTCTGATACTGTTTGATTCTGAAATAGTAGTACATGCGCTTTCCGGTATTCCCTATTAAGGTTACCTTGACCGCATATTCCGTTCCTTCCTTCAGGTCTGCCTTTAGTTTAATTCGTACTATTTTACAAGCTTCTTGTTTTTCGAATGCGTTAATCGTGCCGGCATCTATTTCTGTTTCACTGGAAACCTCCAGCACCTCGTATTTCAAACGTCGGATATCCATCTCATACTCATTAATTTTCAATTCAAAAATGCCGTCTGCCCCAATCGGAATCATGTCCTCCCGATTCAATATGGTACTAAGATTCGAGCTATAGCCGTAAAGACAATTAATTTCCTCCCCACAGGTCAGTATCGAAACCGTCGGAAAGGCGGCCTCGGCAATCGGTACAGTCTCTGATTTTCCCTCAAATACGGTTTCTCCCACGCGGCTGCCAAAGAATACTACAGCGCCGCAAAATACCAAAAACAAATACACAATCTGATAAACTCTTTTCATCCTATTCTATCTCCGTTAACAGCCGGTAGAGTGTCGGTTCGGTTTTGCAATAGGAAAGAATTTCTTTCGTCCCCCGCTCTACACAGGCCGCAATATGATCCTGTTCTACCTTTTCTTTTTTTATTGCACGTAACAAAATATTCTTCGGTGTATGCTCCATATCGATAAATTCGAGTAGCTGGGTCTTATATCCGCATGCCTCCAGAGCATTCGCACGAAACGCATCTGTCATCAACGCCGACATACGCTCCTTCACAATTCCGTATCGTAAAAAGGGCTGCAGCGGTTCGCATTCCATCTGCCGGTTCCATTCATGCTGGCAGCATGGTACGGAGAGAATTACCGAAGCTCCCCAACGGATTGCTTTATAAAGTGCGTAGTCCGTTGCCGTATCGCAGGCATGCAGGGTCACCACCATGTCCACCGTTTCCATGCCGGTATAGCCGGCAATATCGCCGCAGAGAAACTCTAACTTCTCATATCCATACGTCTTTGCCAGACGATTGCAATGCGAAATCACATCTTTCTTTAAATCCAGTCCCACAATACGCACAGGATAGCCGTTGACCGTATGAAGATAATGATATAATGCAAATGTCAGATACGACTTGCCGCATCCGAAATCCAAAATCGTAAGCTCCCGGTTCTTCGGGAGTGCAGGGAGAATATCCTCTACAAACTCCAGAAACCGATTTATCTGACGAAACTTGTCATACTTTGCCTTTACCACCGTTCCGTCCTTTGTCATTACGCCAAGATCAATCAGAAAAGGAACCGGTGTACCCTCTTCTAACAGGTATTGCTTTTTCCGGTTGTGTTCTCTCGGCATCACCACAGGGGAGCCATCCTGACGTTTCCGGCACTTTACGGTAGCTGTCCCCTTTTTCCCGATAAGAATCGTCCACTGGGAAAAAACCGACAACAGCTCTGCCTGCTTAAAACACCCTTCTCCCAGCCAATCGCTTATTCTGTTTGCAGCCTCGGCTTCCGTACAATTTGCATGAAACACCTGTACCCCACGATATTCTTCTATCTGATACTGCTGCTTTCCCCCGATGATTACCGGATATACCTTCACCTTCGTAAGCTCTGAGGTTTTCGGTGCATTGCTTAATACGGCTCTTTGTAAGCCCTCTTCCATGCTTCTTGTAATTGCTTCCTTCACCGTCTGTTCCATTTTTTCCCCTTTCCTGCAAACGTATCCACTTTTCAGTATAGCATATTTTAAGTGAAATTCAATACTAACACGCACCTTTTTCGCCGTCTGCCATATATTACAGCAACATAAACTTTAAGGCAGGTCCTCCCATGCCAGCTTATCGTACTGATACCGGTTTCCCGTCGGAGCCGAGGAGCCGCTTCTATCCACCGCAGGGTAAACGTCCGCAGACAGTTTCCGGCAAAAAAAGTGACGATGCCGCTTACCTTATGCATCGTCACCCGATTTTATTACAGCGACTGTATCATGCCGCCGACTCCTTATTGAATACTTACCATACACCGGAATTCATTTATGATGCCTACCCCGATTATCTGTCCCTTCGGCTGATGCGAAACCGGCTTCTCCGTGAAAACAGCATTCTTACGGAAGAATTTCTTCAGTCCGGATGTCCTTTGGTCTGGCTTAACCTTCTCACCGATACCGTCATTTCCGAGCTGCTGTGCCGCAAACGCTGTGCTTACCGCAGTCCGAGGGGAGAAGCAAGTACTACCTCGGTGCAATCCTCGTTACGGTCATAATAGATCGCGACCTGAACATTCACCTTCTTCTTTCCTACCACAAGATACTCCTCTACCGCACCGGTATAGGCATACACCGTATAATTCGCATTTTCACGGTTCTCATATACCGGTTGCGCGTAGAGCTCCCGAAGCAGTTTATCGGTTAAATCATCCTTCTCTGCAAGCGGAATCTCACCATGATAGATTCCGCACAGCTCCAATGCAGTTGTTGTTTCTTCCAATTTCAGCTGTTTTGCCACATGTAATAAAGCTTCCCGGAACCCTGTCAGGGCTACTGTGTTTTTTCCGGACAGGGTTATTTCTACGCACAAATAATACTCTTCCTTATCCGTCAGATATACCACTTTTATGAGCGAATGTGCTTGTGCCGCAAGCTTCTCATAAACGTGCTCCACACGTCCTTCATAGCTTACCTCCCTGATTTCTCCGTCGACCACAAGACCGATTTGTTCCGCAAAATGCAACAAGAGCTTTTCTTCCGAGAATCCGTAAGGAGCCGGCAGATAACGTCCCGTCATTGTCACAGTTCCCTCACTGCTGTCCGGTGTCAGGGTCGCGAAGGCTCCCTCAATACCGGCCTGTGCCAGAAAAGCCCGTTCCGTAATCACGCGTAACGTCGCAGCAAGTGCCAGGACAATTGCCAGACTCACCGCCACTCTCTGCCACCACTTTCCTGAATTCCAAGATACACGCATAAAAAATACTCCTCTCCG
>JAQXOR010000111.1 GCA_029099805.1 Lachnospiraceae bacterium | reverse complement strand
ACCCGCCAGAATACTTGCCGCAAACATCACAAGAAACAATAACGGTGTCGGCAGCTTATCGCCCACATATACCATAATCAGCGCAGTTACCAGACCCCCCATTAAAATCTGACCCTCCGCACCGATGTTCCAGAACTTCATTTTAAAAACCGGTGCCAGTGCAATTCCGACCAAAAGAAGACCTGCAATGTCCCGGATTGCCCAGGAAAAACGCATCGCATTTCCAAAGGTACCCTGAAACATAACACCGTACACCGAAAGAGGATTCAAGCCTGTCACGAGAAAAATAAACACAGCATCTACAACGAGTGCAGCCAAAATAGCAACGGCAATTGTCAGCAGTCTCGTACTCTTCTTTACACCGTCCCGCTTAGCAATCCGCAAAAACGGTTCTTTTACAGTCATCTCTTTACTCATTTGTCTTTCCTCCCCCTGCATGAACCGTTGTCATCAGTCGACCCACCTCTTCCTTTGTGGTGGTGCGGCCATCCAGAAGCCCGGTTACCTTACCTCCGCAAAGCACCAGTATCCGGTCACAAAGTGCCAGAAGTACGTCCAGATCTTCGCCGACATAAATCACCGCAACTCCCTTTTCCTTCTGTTCGTTCAGCAAATGATAAATCGTATATGAGGTATTGATATCCAGACCGCGTACCGCATACGCAGTCATAAGAACTACCGGAGACTCTGCTATTTCACGACCGACCAGCACCTTCTGCACATTTCCTCCGGAGAGACGCGATACCGGTGTTGAAATCCCCGGAGTTACAACGCCGAGACTGTCCTTAATCTGCTCCGCCAGATGCTTCGGACTTTTCCGGTCCAGCATAAAGAGTTTGCCGCTCTCATAGCTCTTTAACATCATGTTGTCCGTCATTCCCATAGAGCCGACCAGTCCCATGCCCAGACGGTCCTCCGGAACAAAGGACAGATGGACACCCGCCTTACGAATCGCCTTCGGAGTTTTGCCAAGCAGCTGTACGCCGTCCATTTCAAACGGCGGAAAGAATTCTATGCTGCTGTCTCCTTCGGTATGCTGTAATCCTGCTATCGCCTCCAGAAGTTCCTTCTGTCCGTTTCCGGAGACACCTGCAATTCCGAGAATCTCTCCGCCGAACACATCAAAGGAAACATCATCAAGCACCTTGACACCGTCACTGTTTACGACCGTCAGGTCCTTAATATCCAGTCGTTTCACTCTGTTCTTTGACTCCGGGCGTTCAATATTCAGCTCAACCTTTTTACCTACCATCATCTCGGTCAGGGAATCCACACTGGCCTCTGCCGTCGGCACCGCGCCGATGTATTCTCCCTTTCTGAGAATTGCCACGCGGTCGGAAACGGACAGCACCTCCTGCAGCTTATGGGTAATAATAATGATTGCCTTTCCGTCCTTTTGCATGTTCCGGATAACCTCGAACAGCTTCTCCGTCTCCTGCGGCGTCAGCACTGCCGTAGGCTCGTCCAGAATCAGGATGTCCACCGCACGGTACAGCACCTTGACGATTTCCAACGTCTGCTTCTGGGAAACACTCATGGTATAGACCTTTTGGTCTAAATCAAGCTCAAAGTGATATTTATCGCATATTTCTCTGGCGCGCTCTTTTACCTTTTTCAGGTCAAATCGTTCCGACTTATCAAGCCCCAGCGCAATATTTTCCGTTGCCGTGAACACATCAACCAGCTTAAAATGCTGGTGCACCATACCGATTCCGAGCGCAAATGCATCCTTCGGAGAATGTATCTCCGCCACTTTTCCGTTTACAAGAATCTGCCCGGAATCCTGATAATAAATACCTGCAAGCATATTCATCAGTGTCGTCTTGCCGCTCCCGTTTTCACCGAGAACCGATAAAATCTCACCATGATACACTTCCATTGTAACATCCTTATTTGCTACCACCTGTCCAAATGTCTTCGTCACATTTTTAAACTGAATCGCGCATTCCACTTCGGACATTTCCCCCTTTTCACATACTGGTTCTTATCGCTAAAAAGTAAGACAAGGGGAGTCAAAAACTCCCCTTGGACGTTCAGCCTCTGCCAAACATTTCTTCAATTTCTGTCAAGTAATTATTCTACCGGAGCCGCATCTTCCACAATACCGTCAATACGGATGGAGAAGTACGGTGCACTACGGAACTCGGACTCTTCAAAAGCACCGTCCTTAATGCACTCTACAACATCACCCTTGTAAATAGCAGTCATGGTAGCGAAATCCATGAAGGACAAATCAACCTTACAGCTCGTAACCTTGCCACTTGCATCGGTCTCAACCGTGCAGGTATTCTGCGGAGCGCTTACCGTAAAGGTAGCGGTATCAAATATCTTTAAGGAACCGTCCTTTAACTTAGCTTCCACATCAGCAACATAATCAGCAGTACCTGCTGCACAGGAGGAACCGAGCTTCGTAATTCCAACAGCATTCTTTGTGTAGCCTTCTGCCCAGTTTGCCGGAACAGCCTTGCCGTCCATTGCTGCCTTAAAGGCTTCGGTATAGTATGCTGCCCAGTTGTTGGTTGCGGAGGTCAGCGCTGCATTCGGAGCTGTCTCAAGCATATCAACATTGTAACCTACGGAATAGCAGATTCTGCCACCGTTTAAAAGCTTCTCGGTTGCAGCAGGAGCACCGGTGGAGTCCGCATGCTGACCGATAATTACACAGCCGTTTGCAATAAGAGCTTCTGCAGCCGCTGCTTCCTTATCAATATCAAACCAGGAATTGGTATACTTTACTTCCATTACTACATTCGGCATTACACTCTTGATACCAAGATAGAATGCAGTGTAACCGGAAACTACTTCTGCGTAATTGAACGCACCGACATAACCAATCTTAATATTACCGTCCGCATCAAAGCTGTCTGCCTGGGTAGAAGCGGTAAGCGTACCGTTCTCAACGAGTTCCTTTAACTTAAGACCGGCAACCACACCGGATACATAACGGGACTCATACACTCTGGTAAATGCATTTTTTAAATTATCAACACCGGAAATTGCTGCAAAGTCACCGGTCATGGCGATGAAAGTAACATCAGAAAACTCTTCTGCAGCCTGTACCATATAGGTCTGATGACCATAGCTGTTGGAAACAATCACGTTACATCCGGATGCAACAAGGTCAGCAGCCGCATCATAGCACTTGGAATCCTCAGTTACCTTGTACTTCCAAATGATATTACTATCTGCGATGTTAAGAGTCTTTGCAGCCTCCTTAATACCGTTCATATGTGCGGCGGTGTATCCCTCCGTATCGTCACCGACTAAAATAACACCAACCTTAAAATCTCCGTTTCCGCCTTCATCCTTCTTGCCGCATGCGCCGATTGTGAATACCATTGCGCAGATAAGCAGCAAACTCACTAACTTCTTCATTTTTTCATCCTCCTATGCTGTAAAAATGTCCTACGACAATTACACGAGAATTATATAATACTGCGAAAAAAAAAGCAAGCATTTCTTTCCAACAAATCAGGAACAAATCAAATTCATTGCTCCATATTTCACTAACAATTGCCTGAATTCTTCCATTGAAAAAACACCGTACGCTCTGGGGTTACCCCTGTTTTACTACCGCCTTGCCCTTCCAGCTTCCCCTCTTCCAGCGTACAAACATAATAATCCCCCGCAGACATTCATCCGCAGCGGTACCGAGGAAAACACCTCCGATTCCGAAGGACAGCAGCACACCAAAGCTGTAGCCCACTGTAATACCGCAGCCCCACATGCTGACGAGTCCCATCAGTACCGGGAACAAAACATCTCCTGCCGCCTTCATGCTTCCGATGACAACAAGGTTCGTTGTTCTTCCGATTTCCAGAAGAATCCCCACTGCCAGCACCTGCTGCACAAGCGGCACCACATCCGGATTCGGAGTAAATATTTTCAAGGTCAACGGACACAATAAACAATTCAGTGCTGCCAATCCGACTGCCACCGGCAGGGAGGTGCGAAGCGTCTTCATCACACGCTTATCTGCCGCATCCTCTCTTCCCGCTCCCACCAGATGACCGGTTACAATCTGCGTTGCCTGGGCAAGTGCATTGGAAAATACAACCGAGAAAGACATCAGCGTGTTGCTGTACACCTTTGCGTTCGAAGCGAGCGGTCCCATCGGTGTAATAAACGAAAGCAGAACCAGCTGGTACATCGAATATGCCATATTCTCTCCGGCAGACGGAACACCGATTTTTAACATCCGGAACAAAATCTGTTTTGGAAACGGTACAAGTGTCTTCAAGGACAGCTTACCGATTTTATAACGGAAGAAAATAAAAAGCGAAACCGATAACGCCAGCACTCTGGCCGTCACGGTGGAAATCGCAACACCGGCAACCCCAAGATTTAAAAACTTCAGCGGTCCGTACAGGAACAGATAGTTTCCGATAATATTCACAACATTGACTGCCAGTGAGATATACATACCGACTCTCGTATAACCGTGACAACGCAGAATCTGTACCATAACATTATAGCCTGCCTGCAGGAACAAAAAGCCACCCACAATTTTCATGTATTTGACAGCATCCCCCACCTGGCTGGCATCCACCTTCAACAGCTTAACAAATCCGTTTCCGAAGAAAGCCACAATCAGACTGAGAATCATGCCCAGCACGAGGTTAAATGCCACCGACAGGGTGTAAATCTGATTCATGTTTTCCGTTTTCTTCGCTCCGAGGTACTGGGCCACCACAACGCCGGTTGCTCCCGCAATGACATTAAACATGATGATAAACAAAAACATCATCTGGTTTGCGATTCCGACTGCACCGACCGCATTCTCGGAATAGCGGCTGAGCATTACGGTATCCACATTATTTAATAAAATATTCAGCAGCAGTTCCACAAAAATCGGTCCTGCCAGTAATAACATCGGTGTCTTTTCATTAATCTCCAATGTTCTTTGCTTTCTCTGTTTCATCTGTATTCGTCCTCCAGACCTTTCAAACCCATTCAAACCTTTCTTTCACTTCTTCTGCGCAGACAGCTTCCATGCATTTCCTTTCAACTTTAATACTATACCTCACTTTTGACCTGTATGCAAGCAAAAATATGCAAATATTTATATTCTGTAGATTTGTTCATTTTATCATATATCCTATATTCTTCCGTTTTTACGACAATCCTTGTTATTTCTTCCTGCTTTTGCTTTGTTCATTTTCTTATGCTGTAGTGCTGTAGCAAGGCATACAAAAAAAGCGCCGGTGTACCTTCCGATAATAGTGTTCTCTGTACACCACGCTTTTTACTTTAAAATTACCTGCCAAATACATTTTCCATTCGTGTCTCCACAACCGCTTATTCAAAATTATTCCCCAGCTTTGTTACAAACTGTTCCATCTCTTCTCTCGTATGCTGATTTCTGCTTGTTTCGATTACCGCACGCTTCTCCTCATCGCTCATACCGGCAAAACATTCCATTGCCCGGGCATTTGCCGCCAGAGACAGGCCGAATCGTTTGAACAAAAAAATCACATTTCTCCATATGGTATCAACATTTCCCCATAGCAATCTGTCCCCGGACAGGCTATACTGAAAACAAACTATCGAATCTTTCCCGAAAGGAGCAAAAAAATGATTGCAAAAACACCGCCGATGGGCTGGAACAGCTGGGACTGCTACGGAGCAGCCGTTACAGAGGACATTGTACGTGCAAACGCCGCCTTTATGGCACAGAACTTAAAACAATACGGATGGGAATACATCGTTGTAGACATCCAGTGGTATGAACCGACCGCCGAAAACCATTACTATCACAACTTTACCGAGCTGTGCATGGACGAATACTCCCGTCTGATGCCTGCGGTCAACCGTTTTCCGTCCGCTGCGGGCGGAAAGGGCTTCGCCCCGTTAGCCGAATACGTGCATTCTCTCGGATTAAAATTCGGCATTCACATTATGCGCGGAATTCCGCGTCAGGCAGTCCATCAAAACACCCCTATCCTCGGAAGCACCATGACCGCCAGGGAGATTGCCGCCCAGAGCAGTATTTGTGACTGGAACACCGACATGTATGGTGTCAATTGTGCTACGGAAGGCGGACAGGCATACTATGACAGCCTCTTTACACTGTATGCCTCCTGGGGCGTTGACTTTGTAAAGGTAGACGACATCTGCCGCGGCTATCCGGTCGCTGAAGTAGAAGCTATCGCAAAGGCAATTAAACACTGCGGCAGAGACATTGTCCTCTCCCTTTCTCCGGGGCCGGCACGCCTCGACATGGCAGAGCACATGAAGCAGTATGCCAATATGTGGCGTATCACGGACGATTTCTGGGACCGCTGGGATTTACTCTACAACATGTTTGAACGAGCAGAAAAATGGTGCATCCACTCCGGTGTTACCAAAACACACGGACACTGGCCGGATGCGGATATGCTCCCGATTGGACCGATTAACCAGGTCTACGGCAAAGAAAACCGTACCAAATTTACCGGGGACGAGCAGCGTACCATGCTGACCCTCTGGTGCATCATGCGCTCCCCGCTCATGATTGGCGGCGATATGACCGGCTTTGATGATTTTACCATGAGCCTTCTGAATAATCCGGAACTGATAGAAGTGTTACAGCATACACATTCCGCACATCCTCTCTTTCGTAAGAAGACGGGGGATACGGAGACCTGCGCATGGCTTAGCACCTACGAAAACGGTGACTTCTGTATAGCACTCTTTAATCCGGGCGAAACGGAAACGGAGGTAACCGCCGTCCTTCCGTTCGGGGACAAATACTCCTGCTATGACATCTGGAATAAAACCGAAGGTACCATATCAGACGGCTGTATCAGCAAAAGCCTGCCGGCACACGGTTCCGCGATGTTCCGGATAAAAGCTCTCTAATAATTATATAACCTTTTGTATAAAAATCCTATCATTGATTAGCTTTCTAATTGACTTTCGAATTAAGATGCTTTATCATGGAGGTATCGGGGGATTGTGCAGTCCGCAGTCCCCCTAATTGTTTGATTTTATCAGTAAAAACGGAGGTATTTCATTATGGCAGCAACCAAGGCAAAGGGGTTAAATCCGTATCTTCCGTCCTGGGAATATATTCCGGACGGGGAACCGTATGTATTTGGCGACCGCGTATACGTATACGGGTCCCACGATTTTTATAACGGACATGTATTCTGTCTCGGTGATTATGTGTGCTGGTCCGCACCGGTAGATGATTTAGGCAACTGGCGTTATGAGGGAGTTATTTACCCGAAGACCGCCGACCCGCTGAACCGCGAGGGCAAAATGTGTCTGTATGCGCCGGACGTTACCGTCGGTCCGGATGGCAGATATTATCTTTACTACGTGCTTGACCATGTTTCCGTCGTGTCTGTTGCGGTATGTGATACTCCGGCAGGTCAGTACGAATTCTACGGTTACGTTCATTACGAGGACGGCACCCGTCTCGGCGACCGTCCGGGCGATGAGCCGCAGTTTGACCCGGGTGTTCTGACCGAGGACGGCAAAACCTACCTTTATACCGGCTTCTGCGGCAGAGGCGACAAAAGCAGAAGCGGCTCTATGGTAACGGTTCTGGATTCCGATATGCTCACCATTTTAGAAGCACCGAAGCTCGTGGTTCCGGGCTGTGAATACAGTGCCGGCAGCGGATTTGAAGGGCATTCCTTCTTTGAGGCATCCTCCATCCGTAAAATCGGTGACACCTACTACTTTATCTACTCCTCCGAAGTAATGCACGAGCTCTGCTACGCTACCGCAAAGAGCCCGACCGATAAATTCACCTACGGCGGCGTAATTGTCAGCAACTGCGATTTACATATCGGCACCTACAAGCCGGCAGATATGCCTGCTGCCTACGGTGCCAACAATCACGGCAGTATCGTGGAAATCAACGGACAGTGGTATATCTTCTATCATCGTCAGACAAACGGCACCTGGTATTCCCGTCAGGGCTGTGCAGAAAAGATTACCGTGCTTGCCGACGGCTCTATCCCGCAGGTTGAACTTACCTCCTGCGGTTTAAACGATGGTCCGCTCCCGGGCGAGGGTGAATATGCGGGATATCTTGCCTGCAACTTATTCACGGATGTGCGTCATCCGTTTGTCGGCGGCGAAGGCTTCCCGAAGGTTATGCAGGACGGCAGAGACGGGGATGAAAATCCGGGCTATGTAGGCAACATCACCAACAGTGCTACCGCCGGCTTCAAATACTTCGACTGTAAGGGAGTAAAACGCTTCGCCGTCACTACGCGCGGCTACGGCAACGGTACCTTTGAAATCAAAACCGCCTGGGACGGCGAAGTCCTCGGCTCTGTTACCCTAGAGTACACCAATGTATGGGAACGTTACGAGGCCGAGGCTAACATTCCGGACGGTATCAATGCGATTTATCTGACCTACCGCGGAGGCGGAAACGTCAGCCTCAAATCCTTTGAGCTTCTAAAATAGGCACCCAACAAATAAAAAGAAAGAGGGATAGTTATGATTCGAAAAGCAAAAACCGAGAACGGTATTGTTAAGGGGTTACCGGCAGCGGACCCGCGTATTACGTCTTTTAAGGGAATTCCGTTTGCTGCTCCGCCGGTAGGGGAAAACAGATGGCGTGCTCCGCAGCCGTGTCCGGACTGGGACGGCGAACTGGAGGCGTATCAGTTTGCTCCGATTTCGGTACAAAATACGCCGGGGCTCGGCACTGACGTGTACTGTAAGGAATGGCATGTTGACCCGGAGATTCCGATGGGTGAGGACTGCCTGTATCTGAATGTCTGGACCAATGCAAAGACTGTAGATGATAAGCTTCCGGTGCTTGTGTGGTTTTTCGGAGGCGGCTTCCAATGGGGATATACCGCTGAAATGGAGTTTGACGGAGAACGGTTTGCCAGACGTGACATCGTTGTTGTTACAGTAAACTACCGGCTGAATTTATTTGGTTTTCTGGCACATCCGGACCTCGCAAAAGAGCAGCCGGATGCTCCGACCAACTTCGGTCTGCTCGACCAGCAGGCAGGCCTCCGGTGGGTAAAGCGCAATATCAAGGCGTTCGGCGGAGACCCGGACAATATTACGATTGCCGGTCAGTCCGCAGGCGGCGGAAGTGTCATGCAGCAGATTACTTCCCCGACAAATAAAGACATGTTCCGGAAAGCAATTATTTTGAGCGGCGTGATTTCCAGCCCGTACACCGGTCCTGCACCGGGCATCACGCCCGGACCTGCAGAGGAGGCACAGGCGCTCGGAAAAGCCTTTTTCGACTTTATCGGTGCCGGCTCCCTCGCAGAGGCAAGAAAGCTGGATGCAACCTGGCTGCTCTCCAAATATGATGAATACGTCGCAACCCATATGCGCATGTTTCCGTCCCAGGACGGTGTATTCTGCGTAGGAGACCCGATTAAGCTGTTTGCGGAAGGCAGACACCTGGATATTCCGGTCATTGCAGGAAATACCGCCGACGAGTTCTTAAGCTTCCTTCCGGCAAAGGATGAGGCGGAATTAAAGGAGCTCGCCACCCGTACCTTCGGCAAAGACGCAGAGACATTCCTCGCCTTTCCGGAGAGTCAAAAACGTTTCGGAGACACCGCGTATGCCCCGGTCAGCGGCATTGAATGCTCTGTAAAAAGTATGTTCCTTGAAAGTCAGGAAAAGGGCACCTCAAAGGACTGTTACTACTACCGCTTCGATGCGGATATTCCGGGACCGGACCATCCGGGTACCTTCCACTCCGTAGACCTCTGGTTCTTCTTTGAGACACTGGCAAAGTGCTGGCGCCCGTTCACCGGAAAGCATTATGATGTTGCCCGTCAGATGTGTAACTACATGGCCAATTTCATCAAGACCGGCAATCCGAACGGCACAGATATCGACGGAACTCTGCTTCCGGAGTGGAAGCAATATACCAAAGAACACACGGCAGGAGTCGTCTTCGGCAAAGAAACCGCCTATTCCGAAGAACAATCCAACACCCCGTTAGTAGACTTTCTGATAAGCAAAATGCGCGACAGGCTCAGGTAAAAAAAGCAGCCCCGTCCCGTAAAGGAAAGGATATCCAAATATCCTCTCCTTGCGGGGTAGGGCTGTAAAACATCACTTGGAATATTAACCAAATCAAACCCCCAAGCTTTCTGCATTAAGCAGAAAATTATTCTTTGCAAAACATTCACAATCCCAACATCCACATTATAGCCTCATACAAGCAAACATAACATGTACATTAGCTCCAAACATGTTTATATTATCAATTTTTGTTACAATCAGTCACTTCTTTGCCACACATAAGACCGAGATTAAAGGCGAAATGAAAACACTATCTCCTGCTAATGCTAAGAGGATATATTGTATCTTGCAAAGTTTATTTAAGTTTGCTGTCATGCAAGGTTGTATCAAAGAGACCCCTTGTAAGAATGTCCTGTTACCGAAAAAGAACCCACTAGAGGAATAGAAACAAATGTACTTAACAGCAGAGGAACTACCAAAGTTCTTAGATCTATTTACTAAAGAATACTCTGCCTTTAATACCATTATTTTGACACTGCTCCATACTGGTATGCGTTCGGGAGAATGTCTTGGCTTGCAATGGGAAGATATTGACTTTGAGCAACGTAAAATTCATATCAGACACAATTTAACTGATGTTGGTGGTAATCATTTTCTTACTACACCCAAGACCGCTACAAGTGTTAGAGATTTATATATGAGTGATAAACTCATGGCATTACTAAAGAAGCATAAGTACGAGCAACGCAAGTTACAGTTGGCTATGGGTTCAGAGTTCAAACATCCAGAAATGGTGTTTACTTCCTCTACTGGTAACTATAAAGACCGTAGTTGTCTTAACACCTCACTAAAACGTTTTTTAAAAGGTACAGAGTTTGAATATCTTACCTTACATAAGTTAAGACATACTAACGCAACTTTATTGCTAAACAATGGTTCTGTTTTAAAGATTATTTCAGCACATTTAGGACATTCAGATATACAGATAACAGCAAGCACTTACACCACTGTATTAGATAGTTCACGTAAGAAAACTACTGAACTTATGGAGCAAATTTTATCAGAACAAACACCAAATAAACACCAACAGCTTGGAATTGGGTAAAGAAAAACCCCTGCAAACATAGAGTTTACAAGGGTTTTGAATGTTCTGCTTATTATCTCTTTGAGAACTGTGGTGCACGTCTTGCAGCCTTCAAGCCGTACTTCTTTCTTTCCTTCATACGAGGATCTCTGGTTAAGAAACCAGCCTTCTTTAATGCCGGACGATAGTCGGCATCTGCCTGTAACAGGGCACGTGAAATACCGTGTCTGATTGCACCTGCCTGACCGGTGAAACCACCACCGCGTACAGTTACAATCACATCAAACTTATCTGCAGTCTCGGTCAGTGCTAACGGCTGACGAACGATAAGCTTCAAGGTCTCAAGACCGAAATAGTTGTCAATATCTCTCTTATTAATCGTTACCTTACCGGTACCCGGTACGAGGTATACTCTTGCGATACTGCTCTTTCTTCTACCGGTACCGTAATATTTTGCTTTTGCCATTTTTATTTCCTCCTTTCGACCTTATTAAAACTTGAGCTCTAATGCTTCCGGCTTCTGTGCAGCGTGCGGATGCTCAGCTCCGGCATATACATGTAACTTCTCAATCATGGTTCTTCCTAAAGGTCCCTTCGGAAGCATACCCTTAACAGCCAATGTAATAACATCGGTAGGCTTCTTCTCAAGCATTTCCTTTAAGGTAGTCTCTCTCATTCCACCCGGATAATCGGAATGGTTGAAGTAAATCTTCTGATCCAGCTTCTTACCGGTAACCTTAACCTTCTCTGCGTTTACAACGATAACGTTGTCACCGGTATCAAGAAATGGGGTGTAGGTCGGCTTATTCTTACCTCTTAAGATCTTTGCAATCTCAGAAGAAAGACGTCCTAATGTCTGTCCCTGTGCATCGATAACATACCACTTTCTCTCGATGGTAGCCGGGCTTGCCATAAATGTCTTCATAGCGTTTCCTCCTTACATTCATCTTCAATGTCGTTCTATTCAAGCATGGTCAGCTTCCGCCGACAATGCGGAATAACCTTACCAACAGTTCGCATTATAACGGGTGCCGCAGACAATGTCAAGCGGTTTTCTGCTGATTTTTCATGTTTTTCAAATTTTCTTAATTTTCATTTAAAAAAATCATTCGTATAATTACTTTTCTATATATAATCTGGTTTTTCTGTTTTAGTTTCTAATATGCTTTTCCTTCCACACTTCCTCCGGGTCCGGAAAATACTCGATTCCGACTAACAGCAGCCCCTTTGCCGGTGCGGTCGGTCCTGCCGCTTCCCGGTTCTTTGCCTCTATCATTTCCTTTACCTCTTCCGGTTTCTTTAGGTGCTCACCGATTTGCAGAAGTGTTCCCGAAATAATCCGCACCATATTGTAAAGGAAGCCGCTTCCGCTTACCCGAATCGTAATCAGATGTCCGTCCTGCTCGACCTCCAACGAATAAATGGTGCGGACATGGTCCGGCACCTGTGCCTTCGTGGAACAAAAACTGGTAAAATCATGCTCGCCAAGAAAATACTGCGCTGCCTCCCGCATCGCTTCCACATCCAGCTTGTGATAGACAAAATGAGTATACCCACGATTAAAAGGCTGCACAAAGTCCGCATTCCAGATTTTATACTCATAGGTCTTTTTACTGTCCCACTTCCGCGGGTGAAAGTCCGGTGCCACCTCAAAGGACCTTTGAATCACGATATCCTCCGGCAGACTATGATTTAAGGCATAGCAAAGCTTCTCCGCCGGAATCCTCGTCTCGGTATCAAACACTGCTACATTTCCCATGGCATGAACGCCGGAATCGGTACGGCTGGCACCAATCACCATAATATCTTCCTTTAACAAACGGGACAGCTCACGGTTCAACACTTCCTCCACAGTGACCGCATTCGGCTGAATCTGCCAACCGCAGTATTTTGTTCCGTCATATGCCACAATTAACATAATCCGCCGCATAAATGTCCCCTTTCCGTATACAGGTTTGCTCCCCCCTACTACTACATTATTTATTAAAACAAAAATCCACTGCCAATCACAAGTCCCAGATATCCGAATAAAATCAAATACGCCACTGCATCCCTCTTTTTATACTTCAGTGGCTTCATCTTTGTCCGCCCATCACCACCGTGGTAACAGCGGGCTTCCATCGCCAGCGCAAGGTCATTCGCACGACGAAATGCCGATACAATAAGCGGCACCAGCAACGGTACCAGAGCCTTCGCGCGCTGTAACAGCTTTCCGCTTTCAAAGTCCGCGCCTCTTGCCTGCTGAGCCTTCATGATTTTGTCTGTCTCTTCCACGAGAATCGGTATAAACCGGAGCGCAATGGACATCATCATCGCAATCTCATGTACCGGTACATGAATCTTTCTCAAGCCACGAAGCCCTTTTTCCAGACCGTCTGTCAGCTGGTTCGGCGTCGTGGTAAAGGTCATAAGCGATGTGCCGAGTACCAGAAGCACAAGACGGACTGCCATTAAAAAAGCAAAAATCAAGCCCTGGTCATAAATATGAATAAAGCCCAATGTAAAAATCTCTGTTCCTTCTCTGGTTAAAAACAAATTAAAAAGCACCGTGACGAGAAGTAAAATCAGTACCGGACGAAGTCCTCTTACGATATAACGGAACGGAACCTTTGAAACCTTAATTACAATTCCTACAAAAAGGGCAGCCAGGACATAGCCGAGATACCCCTTAAAAACAAACAGTGAAATCAGAAACAGCATCGTACCGGAAAGCTTTACTCTCGGGTCGAGACGATGTATCGGAGAATCTACCGGATAATACTGTCCGATGGTAATATCGCGAATCATCCTCTGCCTCCTCTCCAGTCGGCCAGCAGAAGCTCCCTTGCTTCGTCAACCGTGGTCGCATTATACGGCAATGCAATACCTTCTGCTCTTAAAGCCTCTGACAAATACGTAACCTGCGGAGCAGCAAGACCGATTTTCTCTAATTCCCTGTACTCCTCAAATACCTCCTTCGGAGTACCGTCACAAAACACCCTGCCACCGTTCATTACAATCAGTCTGGAGGCATATTTTGCCACATCCTCCATGCTGTGAGATACTAAAATAACTGTTCTGTCTCCTTCGGCGTGAATCTGGGCAATCCTGTCCAATATCTCATCACGTCCCTTCGGGTCAAGGCCTGCTGTCGGCTCGTCCAGAATCAAAATGTCCGGCTGCATTGCAAGTACACCCGCAATCGCCACACGACGCTTCTGACCGCCGGAAAGCTCAAACGGAGAAGCATCATATAAATCTTCACTCACCCCTGCCTCCTTTAAGGCCGCAAAGGTACGCATATCGATTTCAAGCTGCGACAACCCCATATTCTTTGGACCGAATGCCACATCCTTTACTACCGTTGTCTCAAATAACTGATGCTCCGGGTACTGGAATACCAGTCCGACTTTACTTCGTAACTCTTTTTTATTAAAACCGGCAGCACCGATGTCATTGCCCCGGAAATAAATATGTCCGGAGGTCGGTGAAAGTAACCCGTTTAATTGCTGTACAAGGGTTGATTTCCCGGAGCCTGTATGTCCGATTAACCCGATAAACTCGCCTTTTTGTAATACCAGATTAATATCCTGCAGAGCGTATTTTTCATACGCAGTTCCTGCGCTATACACATAATTCACATGGTCAAGCACCATACACTCCTGTAAATCCCGGCTCTTTTTCTCTGTATCCATCCCGCTGCCTCCTTTCTTTCCATTTTCTGTCTTCATACCTGCCATCACTCCGTACCTTGTCATTAATCAAGGGTACGGACAAGAACCAACGTCCTATTGTTGTAAATCTATTTGTTCATTCTCCTCTGGCAGTCCTATATTTTTTCTTTGCCGTCGTATACGCCGCCGTAAACTCCGGAATCGTCAGAATCCCATCCGGCATCGGAACCCCCTGCTTCTTTAATTCATACGCAAGCTCTGTCACCTGCGGCACATCCAGACGATACCGTTTTAACCTCTCCACATCCGAAAAGACTTCCCGCGGCGTTCCCTGCATGACAACTTTTCCGTCATCCATTACAATCACACGGTCGGCGTCGATTACCTCATCCATGTAGTGCGTAATCAGAAGAATCGTTACTCCTTCGATTTTATTCAGCTCATGAACCGTCTTCATTACCTCTTTCCGCCCTACCGGGTCAAGCATTGCCGTCGGCTCATCCAGAATAATGCAGTCCGGGCGCATTGCCATAATGCCGGCAATCGCAACACGCTGCTTCTGTCCGCCCGACAGCTTATTCGGCGAATGCGTCCGGTACGCCGTCATACCTACCGCAGTCAGGCTCTCTTCCACTCTGCGCCAGATTTCCTCGGTCGGCACTCCGATATTCTCCGGACCGAATGCCACATCCTCCTCTACAACCGTAGCAATAATCTGGTTATCCGGATTCTGAAACACCATCCCCGCACTCTTGCGGATATCCCATAAATGCTCCTCATCCCTCGTATCCATATCATTTACAAACACCGCACCCTCTGTCGGACTAAGCAACGCATTAATATGCTTTGCCACCGTAGACTTACCGGAACCGTTATGACCTAAAATGGCAACAAACTCACCCTTTTGCACTTCCAATGTCACATCGTCAAGTGCGCGCAAAATATCTTCCACGTTACCCTCTTCATCCCGACGAATATACTCAAAAACCAAATTTTCTGTACGTAACATTCTTTTTTTCATAACGGCCTCCTTTCGGTCAATTTCCTCTATTCACCATATTCATAAATGAAAAGGGGCTATCACACCTTAGTGCGACAGCCCCGACAATCACTAAACTAATTCAATGAAAACTTCCATTGCTGCGTCACCCTTACGCTGACCAATCTTAACGATTCTGGTGTAACCACCCTTACGGTCTGCATACTTCGGTGCAATCTCATCAAAGAGCTTATCTGCAACATCAATCTTCTTCGTATTCTTCTTCTTACCGGCTGCTTCGGTCGGAACAACAGTGATTCCGTAAAGAACCTTGTTCATCTGACGTCTTGCATGAAGTCTGGAAGCTGCTTCCTTCTTAATCTGCTTGTCAACTTCATCGAATACGGTTACTTTCTTTCCGTCAACTACTTCCTTTACTCTCTTGCCGTCCTTGTCCTTGCGGGCAACCTTAGCCTTTACGGTAACCATCTCGTAGTTGTCTTTTTCCTTTACTGCCATCGTGATTAAGTGCTCTGCGATGCTGCGGATTTCTTTTGCCTTAGCTTCGGTGGTCTTAATCTTACCATGGTATAACAGGTTTGTTACCTGGTTTCTTAACAATGCTTTTCTCTGGCTAGATGTTCTGCCGAGCTTTCTATAACCTGCCATTGTGCCTTCCTCCTAAATTTAGTCATCACCCTGGTTTAAGGATAAACCAAGTTCTTTTAACTTTCCAAGAACCTCCTCCAAGGACTTGCGACCAAGGTTACGTACCTTCATCATATCCTCAGGGGTCTTATCAATTAACTCTTCAACGGTATTGATACCGGCTCTCTTTAAGCAGTTGAAGGAACGAACAGAAAGCTCTAACTCTTCAATGCTCATTTCAAGTGCCTTGCTCTTATCGTTGTTTTCCTTCTCAACCAGAACCTCAACATTCTTTGCCTTTTCAGACAGGTCGATAAAGGAATTCAAATGCTCACTCAGTACCTTTGCGGCAAGGCTCACAGCCTCGTCCGGTGCCAAAGTACCGTTTGTAAACACATCAAGCGTCAGTTTATCAAAATCAGTAATCTGACCGACACGGGTATTCTCAACCGTAAGGTTGACACGCTCTACCGGAGTATAGATAGAATCGATTGCGATAACACCAATCGGCATCTTATCGTTCTTATTCTTATCAGCACCGATATAACCTCTGCCCTTCTGAATGGTAAGCTCCATATACAGTCTGGAATCTGCACCACCGTTCAACGTAGCAATTACCTGTTCCGGATTCATGATTTCGATATCCTGGTCAACCTGAATATCAGCGGCAGTAATTACGCCTTCGCCGGAGAAGTCAATGTAAGCCGTCTTAGACTCATTTGTTTCGCTTGTGTTCTTAATGGAAAGACTCTTGATGTTCATGATAATTTCGGTAACGTCTTCTTTTACGCCCGGAATCGTGCTGAACTCATGTACCACACCGTCAATCTTTACATGACTGACAGCTGCACCCGGCAGAGACGAAAGCATAATTCTTCTAAGGGAATTACCTAACGTCGTTCCGTACCCTCTCTCAAGAGGCTCTACCACAAAACGACCGTACTTATTATCTTCGGAAATTTCAGCAATTTCAATTTTCGGTTTTTCAAAATCAAACAAAGCGGACCCTCCTTGTTATTAAAAAGTTGATTACTTAGAATACAACTCGACAATAAGCATCTCATTTACCGGAACATCAATCTGCTCTCTGTTCGGGATTTCCTTAACCGTACCGGTCAGGTTCTCCTGATCTGCTTCTAACCAAGCAGCAACCGTTCTTCCGCCGGTTACTTCAAGAACATCCTTATATCTCTGGGTGCTCTTTGCCTTCTCGGAGATGGAAATTACATCGCCGGCCTTTACAATATAGGACGGAATATTTACGCACTTACCGTTAACTAAAACGTGCTTGTGGTCAACAATCTGTCTAGCCTCACGTCTGGTTCTTGCAAAACCAAGACGGAAAATTACGTTATCAAGACGAAGCTCTAAGAGAATCATCATGTTCTCACCGGTTGTACCGTACTTGAGCTTCTTAGCCTTCTCAAAGTTGTTACGGAACGGCTTCTCAAGCACACCGTAGATGAACTTTGCCTTCTGCTTCTCGCGAAGCTGTAAACCATATTCGCTTACCTTCTTACCTGCTCTTGCGAAGTTTCTGTTGGACTTCTTATCAATGCCGATGAAAGCCGGCTCAATGCCAAGGCTTCTGCACTTCTTTAAAACAGGACCCATATCTCTTGCCATGTCAGTTCTCCTTTCACCAATTCATTAGACTCTTCTGCGCTTCGGCGGTCTGCAACCATTGTGCGGAACCGGAGTTACATCCTTAATGCTGGTAACTTCAATACCACATGCCTGAAGGGCACGAATTGCTGCCTCTCTACCGGAACCCGGTCCCTTAACCATAACGTCAACAGACTTTAATCCGTGCGGGATTGCTGCCTTTGCTGCCGTCTCTGCCGCCATCTGAGCTGCATAAGGAGTAGACTTTCTGGAACCTCTGAATCCCAATCCACCGGCACTTGCCCAAGAAAGAGCATTGCCTTCTGCATCTGTAAGCGTAACGATTGTATTATTAAAAGATGACTGAATATGTGCCTGTCCGCGATCTACGTTCTTCTTGACACGCTTCTTAGCCACTTTCTTTGCTGCTAACTTCTTAGCCATGACAAATCCTCCTTATATTACTTCTTCTTATTCGCAACTGTTCTCTTCGGACCTTTTCTGGTTCTGGCGTTGTTCTTTGTATTCTGACCACGAACCGGAAGACCCTTTCTGTGACGAATGCCTCTGTAGCAACCGATTTCCTGCAATCTCTTGATGTTTAAAGCGATTTCACGTCTTAAATCACCCTCTACCATGTAATCTGCATCGATTACATCACGAATTCTTGCAACTTCCTCATCGGTCAAATCCTTAACACGCGTGTCCGGATTTACATTTGCCTTGGCAAGAATCTTGTTTGCGCTTACTCTGCCGATACCATAGACATAAGTAAGACCAATCTCTACACGTTTCTCTCTTGGTAAATCTACACCACTGATACGAGCCATGTGCGTATTACACCTCCGTTAAATATTATGAATAGTTTCCTTGCGGATTGCTCCGCCTTTGCCCCGTAGGGCGCCCACAATGTGGGATTTGACTGCGATGCAGTCACCAGCCGCTTTAAATTGTGACGGCGACGGCGTTTCCCGTGCCGAAAGAACAGGTGATAATGACACCGGTTCTAAAACATGACATCAAATGCCGGAACCCCTTTCACACCTAAAAGAGCTCTCCGAAATCCAACACGCAACCGCGCGTTTCGTATTGATGCACATCCACAATATCACAATGTTCCCACTGCAAACCGTCATGCGGTATCTCGCAGGGGCTTGTAACACAAAAAGCAAGAACTGTTCCTATATCTACCATGCGGTATTTATTGAAACGACCTGCTTTCAGGGAAAATCCCTACAAAGCACAGTCTTAGCCCTGTCTTTGTTTGTGCTTCGGGTTCTCACAGATAACTCTGATTGCGCCCTTTCTCTTGATGATCTTACATTTTTCGCAAATCGGTTTTACGGAAGATCTAACCTTCACTGCATTTCACTCCTTTCGAAAAAAGTCCGTCTATCATTATAACACCTACTTTTCTATTTTGCAAGCCTTATTTTGAGGGATTTTTCAAGTTTTTCCATTTTTTCCGGTGAGAACAGGGTTTGGCAGGGAATGCGGGGCTCTTTCTTTGTGGGGTTCGGACATTTCTTTAGGGCACCGGCAGAACAGCTGGGACCTGCTTTTGCAATTCGCAACGCTCCGTCAATCTTCCTCCTAGCGGTTCTAAACGTCTCTCGGATGTGGCCTCGAGACTTAGAACCGCTAGGAGGTGATATCGACTGCGCTAAAAGCGCGACCCTTCGGGAACGCAAAACAGGTCCCAGCTGTTCTGCCGGTGCCCCAAGCAAGTTTTCCTTAACCGCAAAGAAAGAGCCGCCGCATTCCGCAGGCAGCCCTGTTCCTACTATAATATAGTACACATCCCTTTCTTATCGTTCCTTATTTACCACGATAATCGAAAAGTTCAGGCGTTCCGCCAGTCCCTGTTCCAGATAAGTCTTATCCCGGAGGGCATATTCATGTCCGCTTTCAAACCATTCTTTCCAGATAAGGTCAAAGCATTTGGATTCGTATACGGCTACGCTTAGGGCTTCTGCGCCTTGTTTGATGTGATTTTTCCACCAGCTGCCGCTATGGATGGTTTCGACATCTTCTCCCAGCCATTCTTTCATGAGAGCATTTGCTCTGTCTGCTTCGTCTTTTACGCCCGGGACTGCGATTAAAGCATATCCGCCCGGTTTGATTAACGGCAGGATTTTTTCTGCGAAGAAGCCGTCTCTGCATCCGAAGTAATGGTATGCATCCACGCTGACAACCGCATCAAAGAAGCCGTCTGCATAGGGAAGCTCCGATGCCTCCGCATGAATCGGAATAATTCGTTTTTCCTCGCCCCATTTTCTGATACTGTTCAGATTTTCTGTGGCAGATATCCACAAATCGGTGGCAAACACCGACTCCGCAGCCGTTTCTCTTGCCAAAAATAATGATGTAATTGCCATTCCGCACCCCAAATCCAGGATACGTCCGCAAAGTGTCTCCTCCGGCACATAGGTCAACATCTCATCCAATAGCCTGACAGAGTTCGGTCCCATCATATAATCCTTTGTAAAAAATTCTTTGTACTTTTCAGTTCTCATGTCGTTTCTCCTTTCGAACTCAATGCACTTAGTTTCAAACTTCCTCAATCTTCTCCCGAAAAACCTGCAGCAGCTCCGGATAATAGGTTTCAAAGTCAGGATATGTCTCCCGGTTCCTGTCATAATACTCGTAGCTTTCCAGAAGTAACGGAATATATCGATATCCGCAGTACAAATCCTGATGAAGCTGCTCCGTTGCTTCCTCACACAGATTGCACTTTTGCAGCAGATGAATCACCATTGCACGGACAAGGTGCTCGTTTACACATTCCTGCCATTCTCCGTACCCTGATGCAAAGCCCGGCAGCTTATACGGTTTCAGACGTTCATATGCCTCCCGATATTGTGTTACAACCGCATCGTACTTCTCGGTTAACGGATTGATAAACGGATGAGAAAACTCGTGAAACAGTATATTCGGCGATAAACCGAAGCCATGCGTAGATAAAACAGCATACAGGTGCGGCTGCTTCATCTCTTCATCCTCAAATACGATTCCGAAATTACCTCTCATCAGGGACGAAATCACAAGCTGATAACTGCTCTTTGTCACACCATATTCATGCTCAAGCAGCGTAACATACGGATATGCTTCCGCTACTTCACGCGCTTTGTTCAAATAGGAATCATAAAAGCCTTTATTCTTATGACAAAAGGAAAAAAACTCTGTTTCCTTTTCAAGGTCTTTCATTTGTCTTAACAGTTCTTCTATCCTTAACCTTCCCCCACAGCATGTCATGCAAAAATCCGACAACGCGTACTGCATGGAAAACTCGCCGTCTTTCCCAATACTGAGTGCCAGCTCTACCGGTCTGGAAAAGGTAAAGCCTTCCGGTATCATTGCTTCAATAAGAGAATACACCGGATGGCTCCGGTGGTTTTCAAAAAGCTGCTTTATCCCTGTGGTATATTCATTTATCTCGTCGGTCATCAAACCGTATCCCACGACAGGCATTGTAATCTCATTGTATTTCCCTGTCAATAAAAGGCTGTCGATATATTCAAGGTATGGATTGATTTGTACACTTATTTCCTTCATCACACAAGGCCTCCTTTATCTTTCCGATTACTTATACTGCACCAGTACATCGCACACACTTCCGGCAGGCGGTGCCGCTAACATTCCCTTTTCCTGTGCTGTTTCACAAACTGTAGTGGCATACATCTGTAGGAACATATAGTTGCAGTCCCTTTCCACATCCTCCTCCAGATGGAGCGGAAATAGTTTTTTATAGCCGGTAATGTACTTTCTTACAGCTTCCGTATAAGCGTCAATCACCGGGGCGAATGCTTTTTCCGCAAGTTCCTTAAATTTTCCGTATTGAGCCTTTGTAAATGCCGGAACGGTAACGGAGAGCTTCCCGTCTCTTCTTATAATATATCCTTCCTCGATTGCAAGGGCTGCTGACTCCGTATCGGTTACTTCTTTTCCTGCTAAAATCGCTTCGCACACATTAATCTGATTATCGTACATCATCCTGCGGTAAGCAAATCCCCCGAAATGATAGGAAATATGCTGGTACGTGCCATCGGTTCCACAGTTTGCGGATAGTTCCCGTCCAAGTCCCTGTACCGGATATTTTCCTCCCTTTATAAGCTGTGCCCGGTAGCTCCAGCGACAGCCGTCATATCGAATCGGATGCTCTTTCCATACTACCGGATTATACTCCTTACTCAAATGCTCCAGTGCCATAATTCCGTAAAGGTATCTCATCTCTTCTCCGGTCTTTCCGGCAGTATAAATTCCTAGGCTTTCTGCCTCATCAGCAAGACGACAAACAGCTTTTACAACATCTTCCGTCACCGGCGTAAAGATGTCCTTTGCTTTCTCTGCGTATCGGCTTATCTTTTCCGAGTATATCATAAACTCGGTTCTGTATTTTCCTTTTACCGGCTCCGACACCGCCTCTCTCTTTAACAGGTTAGCAAGTCTGTCTTCCACATAATATGCCGGTACACCGCAGATTTTTGCCAGCTCCTCTACGCTTCTTTGCTGCTCATAGCAATGATACAAAATATTTTGCGACAAAGCATCATTGATGTAAACATACGGAAACGGACTGGTGGTGCCGTTATAGTTTCCTTCACCGCTGATACGGATGGATAATTCAATCGGTCTTAATGCGGACTCGTTCATAATGTCACACTCCTTTTTCAATTTTTTCCGTGCCTCCGAAAGACGCCACGTAATTGTGCCCTCCGGAATGTTTAATTTCTCGGAAATTTGCTTTACGGAAAGGCCGTCGTAATAATAAAGCACAATGATATCCCGATACATTGCAGACAGCTGTGCAATCTTTGTCCGCAGAGAATCATAAACCTCTTCCTGTCCCTCCGGAAGCTCATCCTCGCAGGTCAGCATTTCCAACGTGTCATAGGAATACATCGCGCGCTGTTTTCCCATAAACCGCCGGTAGCTTTTTGTTACGTTGCCTGCCAGCCCCCAAAGCCACGGTTCAAGCTTCTGCTCGTCCCTTAGCTTCGGCAATTCCCGCACCGCCGTATATAAAATCTCCTGCGACAGCTCATCTGCCTCTTCTCTGGAATAAGTATGATTGATTGCGTAGCCGTACACTTTTTCCATGTATTGTTCCAATATACCGGAATTCACTGTTTTCACCGCCTTTCATCCATAAAGTGTCAAAAGGAATGGTTTCGTTGGGTACTTTTAAAAAAATCTAAAAATACAAATTATGGTTGACCCCCGGGCCAACCATGATTTCTTTCTTGTTTTAAAGCAAGTTTGATATTCCTCTTTCATTATATCTTCCGGCGTAATCTCATCCGGAGAAAAGCGATTATATCAGCGACGTACTGAAATACCGCTCTGCCCGGTCTGCCAGAATGGTAGCAATGACTTTGTCACTTCCGTACTTTGCCGCCATCTGCTTTGCTGCCCAGACATTTGCACCGGACGAGGTTCCGACTAAGAGTCCCTGTACCCTCGCAAGCTCTCTTGACGTCTGTATGGCATCGTCATCCGCTACCTCTACGATATCCGTAATAATCTTTGTATCAAGCACCGCAGGAATAAAGCCGTCGCCGATGCCCTGAATCTGATGAAGTCCCGGCTCATGACCGAGAAGTGCCGAAACATTCTTCGGCTCCACCGCTACAATCTTACAGTCCGGATT
>JAQXOR010000110.1 GCA_029099805.1 Lachnospiraceae bacterium | reverse complement strand
AAAATACTCCTCTCCGTCTCACACGATGCAAGACCTCTTTTGAGGAGTATTTCCACTTTCAGGAAAATCATTCCATTTTTTCAGAACCACGCATTTCAATCACCGGTCCGCCGCAGCCTCTTACATAATCCCCTGTAATTGTCACCTTTCCGATGGAATCATCCTTTGGAATCTCATACATGATATCCAGCATGATTTCCTCCAGAATCGCTCGAAGCGCACGCGCCCCGGTATCCTTTTCCAACGCACGTTCCGCAATGGCATCCAGTGCATCATCTGCAAATACCAGCTTTACCTCATCAAGGGATAACAGATGCTCATACTGCTTCAGAATCGCATTTTTCGGCTCCTTGAGCACCTGAATTAATTGTTCTTTTCCCAGTCCCTGCAAGGAGAATATAATCGGAAGACGCCCCAGAAACTCCGGAATCATGCCGTATTCCCGCAAGTCCTCCACCGTTACCTTTTCCAGCAGCTTCTTATCTTCCGCATACTTATCGCGCAGCTCGGCGCCAAACCCAATCATCGCCGTCTGGTTCAGACGCTTTTGAATTACTTTTTCCAAATCCGGGAATGCTCCTCCGCAAATAAACAAAATATCTTTTGTGTTAATTGTAGTCATCGGTACCATGGCATTTTTATTTGTCGCGCCAACCGGCACTTCCACCTCACTGCCCTCCAACAGCTTCAATAATCCCTGCTGAACGGATTCTCCGCTGACATCACGACTGTTCGTGTTTCGTTTCTTCGCAATTTTGTCAATTTCATCAATAAAAATAATTCCGTGCTCCGCACGCTCCCCATCATTATCAGCCGCCGCCAGAAGCTTCGACAGTACACTTTCCACATCATCTCCGATATATCCGGCTTCCGTAAGCGTTGTGGCATCCGTGATTGCAAGCGGAACATTTAACAGCCTTGCCAGAGTTTTTACCAGATACGTTTTCCCGCTTCCGGTCGGCCCCAGCATCAGCATGTTGGACTTCTCCAGTTCTATGGTATTGCTTTTGTCGGCTACCCTTTTGTAGTGATTATATACCGCAACCGAAATCACTTTTTTTGCATGCTCCTGCCCGATTACATACTCGTCCAGTTCTGCCTTGATTCTGTGCGGTGCCTTCAGCTTTTTTATATCCGGCACGGAAGCATCTTCCGTCTCCTGCTTCTCCTTCTCCGCCGGTTTTGCTTTTTTCTTAACCTTCGGCATTTTCATAAAATCTCCACCCATCCGAAGCATCGAAGGGTCCAGTGTCAGCATCTCCATATACGGAAAATGATTCCCATTAATTGAATCAAATGTCTTTTGCAGGCAATCGTTACAAATGCAAAAGTCATTCGGCATCTGAATCATCTTTCCGGCAACACTTTCCGGTCTGCGGCATAACTGACAATATTTTTCATATCCGGATTCCGTGGAATTCTCTCTCTTTTCCTTTGCATCTTCCTTTTTCTCTTCCTCCGGCAGTTTCTTTTCGTCCTCCATCTTCCTCACCTTCCCGATTAATATGCATTTTTATTTATAAATCCCTTAAATACTGTCAAAAACAGTATCTTGATATCAAATCCCAGCGTCCAGTTCTCAATATAATAAACATCATGCTCAATTCTTTTCCGGATAGAAGTATCTCCCCGGTATCCGTTTACCTGTGCCCATCCGGTAATTCCCGGACGTACCTGATGCTTAATCATATAGCGTGGAATCTCTTCTTTAAACTTCTCAACAAATTTCGGTCGTTCCGGTCTGGGACCAACAAGGCTCATATCTCCCTTTAGAACATTAATCAGCTGCGGCAGCTCATCAATACTTGTTTTACGGATAATTCTTCCGATTCCGGTCACTCTGGCATCATTCTTCGTTGTCCACGCACTGACCTCCTTTGCGGCATCCTGCACCACCATGGAACGGAACTTATACATTTTAAATTCTTTATTATGAAGTCCTACCCTTACCTGTGAAAAGATCACCGGACCTTTTGACGTAGCCTTAATCATTATCGCAACAATCAGCATCGGAATCGAAAAAACGACTAATGCAGTCAATGCCCCCAAAAGGTCTACCGTACGCTTTATTGCACGGTTTACCAGATTACTTAAAGGGACCTTTCGGATATTGATTACCGGAAGTCCTTCTAAATCCTCAATATACGGCACTGTCGGCACAATATGATTATAATCCGGAATAAACTTTGTATGCACTCCGGAGTATTCACAGGCCGATACAAGCTTTTCTAATTTCTCATACTCTTCAATCGCCAGTGTAATGGCGATTTCATCATACTCATGCTCCTTCAGATACTCAGAAAGCTCCGACATGGTGCCTAACACCGATACCTTCTTATATCTCGTACCAACTGCCATTTTATCATCCAGTATCCCATGAATATAATAGCCCCACTGCGGATTGGCAAGAATACGGTCGATATATGCCTCCGCTGCCCGGCTGTAGCCGACAATCAGGACATGCTTTAAATTTTTTCCTTTCCGACGAAAATACTCCAGTATCTTCTTTACAGTAAAGCGGAATACTCCCTCCAGCACAAGATTCGTACCATAAAAGAACGCCAGAAACCAACGGGAAATATCCATCTTAAACAGGAACAATAATACAATAAAGCCCACTCCGCTGATTACATTTGCCTTGATTAGCAACCAAAGCTCCCATTGCATCCCTCTGCCCCGCTTCGGTGCGTACAGACCGCAAAACCAGTAAATAATCAAATATACCGGCAATACAACAAGCAGAAACCGGCCATACACCTCTACTGTATAGTCTCCCGCCTTATCCATGTCCAGCCACACAAAACGTAAAAGGTATGCAACCCAATAAGATAACAGAATAAAAATGCCGTCCGCCACAATATGCAATTGATTAAACGCCTTTTGATTATCCTTAATCATTTCATTCTCCTACAATTTCATCCCTCATGCTTCATATATGTTATCTTACATGATTCTTTCCAAAACCTCAACAAAAATTTTTGAAATACAACATTTCTTAACCGATTCGTCACAAAGCCTACACAAACCAATGCTAAACTACTGACATACGAAATGATTGACAGGAGGTTTTCCCATATGGATTCTAATCAGAATAATTCTAATAATCAGGACACAAATACAAATAACACTACTAACGATACGTATCACTTCTGGGCGGAGGAAAGCGCAGTCACAAAGGAATGTGAGTGCCCGCAACCGGAGCCGGATACTTTCGAAGTATCCCCGTCTTTCCCGGAAGAGCCGGAGCAGAAAACAGCCTCCGGAGCTATTCCACTCTCCGATGACCAGCCGAAGAAAAAGGAACACCGTTTCTTTAAAAGCTTCCTTCGCTGTGTCGGACTTGCCGCATGCTTCGGTGTTGTTGCCGGTGTTTCCTTTTTCGGTATCAGGTATGCCTTTTACCGCTTCTTCCCTCAGGAAACCGAACAATTGGAAGAGGTCACGGGCAACAAGGACCTTCTCTTTCAGAAACCGAATATCACAATCGCCTCTACTCCGGTCAGTGAGGTAGGTACAATGGATGCCTCCGAAACCGTTGCATCGGTAGTTGAACAGACAATGCCGGCCATGGTATCCATTCAGACCCTTCGAACAACCACCTCTTACTTTTTCGGTCAACCGATTTATAACGAGCAGGAGGGCGGCGGCTCCGGTATTATTGTCGGCTCCAACGAGGACGAACTTCTGATTGCCACCAATTACCATGTAATTGATCAAACCTCCTCGGTTCAGGCGATTCTTGCTGACGATACCTCACATGCTGTTACGGTAAAAGGCTCCGATGCGAAGGCAGACCTTGCTATTCTGGCGCTTCCGCTTTCCGATTTAACCCAGGAGACACTTGACAGCATTGATATTGCGGTGTTAGGAGATTCCGATAATTCTAAAATCGGCCAGATGGTAATTGCCATCGGTAATGCACTAGGATATGGGCCTACCGTTACTGTCGGCTATCTGAGTGCCAAAGACCGCACAGTTACAATCGAAGGAAATGATATGAACCTGTTGCAGACAAATGCAGCAATCAACGCCGGCAACAGCGGCGGCGCATTGCTCAATACCAAGGGCGAGGTTATCGGCATCAACAATGCCAAGCTGTCAAGCACCGAAATCGAAGGCATCTGTTTTGCCATCCCGATTTCCGAGGCAACTCCGATTCTGGATGACCTGATGTCCCGTGAAATCCTTTCCGATGATGAAAAGGGATATCTCGGAGTTTCTGTAATGGAATTAGACTCCGCTATTTTCCAGGATTATAACTGGCCGGAGGGTGTCTATGTTTCCTCTGTTTCCAAGGACAGTGCTGCCGAGAAAGCAGGCATATACCAGGGTGATATTATTACCCATGTAAACGGAACAAAGGTCACAACGGCAAACCAGCTGGTGAACGCAGTTACTTCAAACCGTCATGGCACCGTTGTTGAAATCACCTTACAGCGTATTATCAACGGAAAATTCAGTGAATTTACCTACTCTGTTACACTTCAGCAGAATCCGTCTATAGAGAGTACGGTTCCACGCTAAACTTATCTTTATCCCCCCTCCTCCGGAGTCACGGATAACACCTGTGTCTCCGGAGTTTTTTAACGCAAAACTTCGCCCGCATATACAAAGAGTTTCTTAGGGAAACGCTGATTAAAGCGTTTCCACGCCGAATTTGCGCAGTGAAGCTGCAATTTCTTCTGCAAATTCGTGCATCCCGCCTAAGGCTTCTAAGGAAGCCCATGGCAAGAAACCTCTATATATGAGGGCGAAGTTATTCTTTTCCCTCTCATTTGACACTGTGATTTCGTTACTTCGCTTTACTTCGCGACCTTCTTCTCAAAATGTGCCGTCACTTCCTCTACCGGTCCGTCCTCCACTACATGTCCGTTCTCCAGCCAGACTGCTCTGGTACATAACGAACGTACCTGTGCCAGATTATGGGATACAAACAGCACCGTTGTTCCCTTTGCAAACATTTCCTTGATGCGTTTTTCGCTTTTTTTCCGAAACTTCACATCGCCCACGGAAAGAACTTCATCTAAAATCAGGATATCCGGTTCAACCAGAGTAGCAATAGAAAAGCCCAATCGTGCGCGCATACCGGAGGAATAATTTTTAAGAGGAACGTGGATGAAATCACCCAATTCGGAAAAAGCGACAATTTCATCATATTTCTCCTTTAAGAAAGCTTTGGAGTACCCTAACATTGCACCGTACAGGTAAATATTTTCCGCACCGGTATATTGGGAATCAAACCCTGCGCCCAGCTCCAAAAGCGGAACCAGTACGCCGGAACGTTCGACTGTGCCCTCCGTTGCCTTAAGAACTCCGGCAATTACCTTCAAAAGTGTACTCTTTCCTGCACCATTCAATCCCAGAATTGCCACACGTTCTCCCCGCTTTATCGTAAAAGAAACATCCCGCAAAGCCCAGAACTCTTTATATCTCATCTGCCGTTTCATGATACGAATCACATATTCTTTTAAATTATCTACCTTCTGTTCACTGAGGTGAAACATTACCCCCAGATTCTTTACCGAAACTGCGTTTTTTTCTTCCATAGCCAATCACTCCGTACTTATAAATACAGAATAAATTTATCCTGCTTTTTATAAAACACAAAAATCCCAAGCAGCATAGATACTGCACCAAATCCGAATGCATAGCCCATTGCCTGAAAATCCATCGGCTGTCCGAACACTGCATTCCGGAAGTTAACAATCACCGCATACAAAGGATTCAGCTTGAAAATCCATGCGTTTCCGGCACTCATAACGTCACCGACCTGATAGAAGATTGCACTGGCATACATAATCAACATAAGTGCAACTCCCCAGAGATATTCCACATCCCGGAAAAACACCGCCATAGTTGCAAGTAGCAACCCTACCCCGGTTGTCATCAGCAGAATCTGTAAAAGAGGAACAATCCCCCACAAAAGCTGCACAGTCGGATATACTCCTCTCGCCACAGCGACCACCGCCAATACAATCAGAGAAATCAGAAAAATAACATATCCCGACAACACCGATGCAATCGGATACATATATTTTGGCACATATACCTTCTTTATCATACCGGCATGCGAACGTACCGACTTTAATGCTGCCTTTGTCCCGTTCGAAAAGAAAGAATATAAAAGACGTCCGGTCAAAATATAGACAGGAAAATCTTTTGTTCCCTTTCCCAGAAGCTTTGAAAATACCAGTGTCAATACCACCATGGTAAGCAGCGGCTCCAGCATTGTCCATACTACACCCAGATATGAATTACGATATTTTAGTTTGATATCCTTCTTTACCAGCTCTGCAAGCAAATTGCGATATTTACCAAAGGTCTTAAAAACCGACATTCCTGCTCTTTCTCCTATCCACTCATTACAGGCTTACACCCTTCCGTAAAAATTACGGAACCTGTTTTCTGACAATCAGCTCCAGTTCCTTTCCTTCATCCCAAAGGACCTTGGACGGAAGCTCCATGCATAACGGTACTCTATATGTACCCTCTGTTAATCCACTCAGATCAACATAAGGTTTTAGATACTCTACGGTTAGCAGAGGTGCTCTTGTCTTCTTGCACCGTAACTTTACAGGTACACTTGTAATCTGTACCACCTCTGCCGTCAGTCCGCTCCGAAGATTCCGAAGTTCTATCGCTGCTACCGGAATCTCCAGCTCCCGTTCTACATACGGTGTTATCGTTACGGTAACGGCCATCATCGGTGTATCTACGACCCTCAGGCTGGTCAAGGTGTCGTCCAAAACAGAGCTGATTTGAATATTCTTTTCAATGACACCTGTCTGTCCTGCCACATCCACATCCAGCTCCAGAAAATATCCGAGTTTGTCCAAATCCTCTTTCGTGCCTGCTATCCGTACAGTCTCCGGCTGGTATGCAATATTCTCCTGCAAAAGTTCATATCCTTCCGGCACTTCACCGACCGGGTTCACCCGGATTCGCAATTCCTTGGATGCTAAAATCGGCACATTTACAGTTACAGTCTCCGATTCCACCTGCATCGTGAGCTTTGACGGAGCAATCTTGTCCCCATTCATATCAAATACTTCAGGTACCGTTGTCGTAGTGAAATCAACACTTCTTCCGCTGACATCCACCTCGAGCACTACTTCCTTGATTTTATCCAATACTGTCTTTGCTCCGGAAATGTGTATAATATTAGGGCTCGGCAGTGCATCGCCGACATAGTAGCCGGACATCGGTTCTCCTACTGTATTTACCCGGAAGCTGAAGCGTTTTGTCACATAATCATCAAACAAAAGCTTCATTACATTCTCGCCGCTGTTTAATACCGTAACATCCTGATTGGACGGTACGGTTGCCTTAATCAGAACAGTATCCATAAAGGAAACCTCAGACAGGTCAGCCGTCGCCTCAATATCTGCCTCTGTCAGCCGATCCAGTACGGAACGACGCCCTTCTACGACAACATCCACCGTGTCTCCGGAAATTACCTCCAATACTTTTTCACGCTCTAACACCTGCTCTTCATTCAATACCTTTACCGGAATTTTTCGAAACGTCCGACTCTCGACCGGATCCTGGGAATTAATAATAACAAACCAAAAAACAATAGCAATTCCCAGAGAGAGAAGCTTCAGCCCGAAATTATTCATTAATCTCTTTTTCATTTCCCATCTTCCCCCTTCTTCCATAGAGGCTTTCTTTTAGAGGTGGAGACTTTTGCCTTATCCAACTGAATTTCCTGCAGCTTCACGCGCAGATAATCCGCATCGATATTCCGGATTAAGGTGCCGTTCCGGGCAAGTGACACTTTGCCGGTCTGCTCTGACACAATAATCGTCAGACTGTCGGTCACCTCACTGATGCCTACTCCGGCACGATGTCTGGTTCCGAGTTCCTTACTTAACTTCATATTCTTGGAAACCGGAAGATAGCAGGTTGCAGCCACAATCCGGTTACCGCGTACAATAACCGCTCCGTCATGTAACGGTGTATTATGTTCGAAAATATTAATCAGCAGCTGGTTTGTTACAATCGCATCGATAGCAATCCCCGTCTCTTCGTACTCTCCGAGTGCTACCTCCTGCTCCATAACAATTAATGCTCCTGTTTTATGCTTTGCCAGCAAAAAGGTTCCTTTCACCAGCTCTTCAATTGTTTTCTCGGAAAAACGTTCTTCCTTTTCCTTGTTCTCCGAAAACAATCGAATAGACGAGGTAAAGCTCTGCTGCCCCAGTTGCTCCAACGCACGCCGGATTTCGGGCTGAAACACGATAATAATGGCGGTAATCCCGACACCAATCGTATTGTAGAAAATCCATAAAATTACATCCATCTTCAAAAGGGATGCAATCAGCCAGAATACCAGCAAAATCATAAGTCCCTTCACCGGCATCCATGCTCTTGTTGTGCGAACCCATTTTACCACATGATACACAACGAATGCGATAATAATGATTTCGAACACATCAATCAAATCGATTCCCGGAATCCGTATCCACATTATCAGCTTTGAAAAAAAATCCTTCAGGCCATCCATACCTATCCGCCCCTTGTATCTTATTTTACCGCCTCACGGCTTAGCTTCGCATCCGGTTACTATAAATCCCCGTTTTCTGCATCAACATCCTCATCTGCCGCTTCGTCAAGTTCATCTCCCATAGCGTATCGTTCTTCCTCCGAAAGCAGTTCCTCCCGTTCCTGCCTCCGTT
Organism: Lachnospiraceae bacterium; assembly: GCA_029099805.1. Lineage (GTDB taxonomy): Bacteria > Bacillota > Clostridia > Lachnospirales > Lachnospiraceae > SIG307. Next base: position 7,831 of record JAQXOR010000110.1, on the reverse strand, counting down.
CTTCCGTTTCCGGAAATTCCGTCCCGTTCTGAGGACTGATTCTCTTTACACTGCGCTCCGGAACCGTTAAATTAATCTTCGGAACTGCCTTTACATAATAATAATAGTCATCATCCTCAAACTGTACTCTTTCCACTGCCGTATAATCCAGTGCCAGACGAAAGAACTGAAATACCAGCGCTATCAGCATAGAACCTACCGTACCGAACACCATAGAAATAATATTCAGTTCCGTCTGCAGTGCCAGGTCCGCGATCAAAAACCCGAGGATACAAACAATGGCTCCCACCGCAACAGAAATCTCAAACACATATTCAATACTGAGCTTGCGCATCAGATACATTACCAGAATAATGATAAAGAACACCGCAATTGTCACAAGCATCTGCTTATCTGCTACCAGTCGGTCAATAACATCCACATACATTAATAAAATATCTTCAATTGCCATGGAATCGCCTAACAATGCCACACTATTGATAACTACAAACATCCGGTACACAATCACGCCGCATGCTACCGGAATAATTGCAGTCGGTGTTGCCACAAGACCTAAAACAAGCGGGACCGCATACGGAATTTTCAGCAGGAATAAAATCGGAACAGCGAGCACTGCATAACCGTATTTTCCTGAAAATCTTGCAATAAAGCAATACAGAACCGCCATCAGTATTGCTACCAGAATGGCAAGTAACGGCGAAGCCACATAAACATGAGCCAGTGATACCAAAGCGGCCAGCAGAACAAGCAGCACAGGCGGCGTAAAGGTACCCAGCAAAGAAAGCAGAAGCTCTGCGGGAAGGCTCATAAGCTGAGGCTGGTGTCCGATGGCATTATTAATGCTGTGAAAAACAGCATATGCAATGATAAACTTTACAATCGGCTCCACAACAAGCTGGAATTTCTGTAAAAACCGCAAAACCCGCGCACGTAATTCAAGTATTGTCACAATCATTCTTTATCTTTCCCCTCCTCTGTCAACTCCACAGCCTCTTCCCTGTAGAGGCTCCGCAGCCTCCGCAGCATCCGGAAATATTTGGCAAGCTTTTTTCTGGATGACCGATACTTTAGCATATATCCGATCATCCCAACAGAACAATACACAACCAACAGTATAATATAAATACCCAGATACTTTGAAAGAAGTCCCTGATAATCTAATGTCACTGCTTCCCTGATGAGATACTCGGAATGGTACACTACCAAAAGAAGTAAAATAAGCAGATAACCAAATGTCACCGCCACAACAGATTTTAAAACATTCAGTCTGACATAATCCGTCTGAAAATATTTACTGATCCGGACATCTTCCTTTCCCTCTGTCTGCTCGTAAATAGCGAGCCTGGTCATCAGCCGGACCTTTCGGTTATTTAACATAAAAGCCTCCCTTAACTCCTTAAAACTAAAGCTACTACTCCCCCATCTTATCCATTTATATGATTATATCACATCTTTTACGCTTTTTCGAGAACTATTTTCTATTTTTGCCACATTATTATATTGTATTCCGCGCGGAGTACTTTTTCCCGCACAAGGCACTCTTTCTTTTCATTTTTAAGAACGCTTTTTCTTAAGAAAGGGGCTGTTACACGACATGCGACAGCCCCCTTCTTTTCCATAGCATTCAATTTTGATTTTAATTATAAGCCGTCCTCTCTGCTATAACTAAATCTATCCAAAATTTCACGCAACTCATTCATGCTTTCTATCGTATTTCCCGTTAAGGTATAATTGTCACTGGTAGCATTTACTACCTCTGATGTCTTCTCGGCAATATCACTTACACCTGCGGAAGTCTCATTCATGGTCACCGATACACGCTCTACTGCATCAGATACTTTCTGAATTGACTGCCCCAGTGCCGTAATCTGTGCGGAAATATTGTCCATTCTCATTTTAAAGGTATCCGCATCTTCCCTATACTGTGCTCCAATCTGGTTAAAGTTATCAAAATCCGCCAGCACCTTTTCTTCCAGAAAACCTGTCATATGTTCCATACTCTCTGTAATATTGGCTACCGCATGATTCACCTCACCGATGATCTCATTAATATCATTTACGGTTTCCAGAGACCTGCCGGCAAGCTTACTGATTTCCTGCGCTACAACAGCAAACCCCTTTCCGGCATCTCCTGCTCTGGCCGCCTCAATACTTGCATTAAGCGAAAGCAGACCGGTCTGGTCAGATATCTCAACGATAGCACTCGTTAATTCATTTATTTTAGAGACTGCATTTACCCCTTCCAGTGCAGCCGCTGTTTTTTCCCGAATCTGTTCATACAGCTTTTTCGTCTGCTCAATTGCACTCTGTGTAGAATTCTGCATACTCTGTGCACGACCGGCTACTTCTTCGGAAAAAAGATTGCTCAACTCGGTTTCTTTCCCGATAGCCTCCGCCTGGACACGCATATCCTCCATATGCCGGTTCATAGTCTGTGCCATAGTACTTACCTGTTCCGTACTTGCAGCAAGCTGTTCGGTTGTTGCCGAATTGTCAGTACAGAAGATGTGTATCTGATTACTCGACTCCTCCAATTTCGTCATATTCTCACTTACGCTACGGTTCGTACGCTCAATTCCGGTAACCACATCATACAAATTGTTACTCATCTCCCGAACCGCTCTGCTGATACTTCCGCTCTCATCCTTCCTTGAACATAATTGTTCTATATTGCCGGGAAGACTGATTTTTAACTTTGCCGTATCGTTAATAATTCCTGTTACCTGCTTTAACGGTTCGGTGAACCGGCGAATAACATACGTAGAGATAACCAAAATGAAAATCAGCACGACAAAAGCTACCGCTATTGCAATCGCAGACATCTCCACAACCGGGCGCATCAGCTCGTTGCCGGATGCACAAATAATCATAAGCGACTTATTCTTGGTTACATAATAGCTGGCATACATCGTCTGCCCGCTCTCCTCATCATCATATTCCATACACAGGTTATCCGGTATCACACCCTTTGATATGTTACCGATAACACTCGTAATAATTCTGACCGTATTTGGCTTTCCGATTTTTGTTTCATCTGTATGATATCGAATAATCCCGCTCCGGTCTACAACATAATAATAGAAATTGTCTAATCCGGTAATCTCCATCCCGCCAAGAATCTCCGTAAACTGTTCCGTAGACAGTGAATTCTGCCGGATACCGTCATTTAAGTATTCTTCCTCTTTGTCAATAAGTTTTCCGTAAGAGGTTGCCATGTTCAGCATTTTTCCGTATGCAGAATCAATGACCAGGTCCTTAACATAAAAAACCATTATTAAAATAGTAACTGCCACAGAAATCACGACACCCAACAGCGTCAGCAGCCGCACCCTGGTCTGCATCGAATACAGTTTATTGTTCTTTTTCGTTTTTTTTACGGATTTTTCTCTTTTGCTCATAGCATCGCTCCTTTCTCTTGATCTCTGTTCCTGCCTGTCACTTACTCACAATACTCTTCCGGCATTCCGCTTAATAGGCACCCTTTCTCTGTAACAGAGCAAATACTGTCTTAAACATAATCTTGAAATCAAACCAGATACTCCATTTGTCAATATAAATCGTATCCAGTTCCACAATCTCATCAAAATCCGTAATCTGGCTTCGGCCGCTCACCTGCCACAATCCGGTAATACCTGGTTTAATACTCATTCTGCGCCAGTGGGTACGTTCGTATTTTGCCACCTCATCCATGGTCGGGGGTCTGGTTCCGACCAGACTCATATTTCCGATTAACACATTAAAGAACTGCGGCAGCTCGTCAATGCTTGTCTTACGGATAAACTTACCGACTCTCGTGATACGCGGGTCGTCCTTGATTTTAAACATCATACCGTCTTTTACTTCATTCCGGGCCTGGAGCTTTGCCTTTTGTTCTTCGGCATCCGCACACATACTGCGGAATTTATACATCATAAATGTACTGCCGTTGATTCCCACCCTCTTTTGCTTAAAAATGACCGGTCCCTTCGATTCTAATTTAATGGCAATTGCTGTAATCAACATAACAGGCGAGAACAGGATGATACCGACAATACTGCCGATAATATCAATAATCCTCTTAATCGCCTTGGAGGAATCATTCAGACATACCCTGTGGTAGGTAACTACCGGATAGGTTCCGATACTGCTGACATACCGCTGGGCACCATGCGCCTTAAACAGATTCAAAATCACGCGGACAGAAACTCCCATATCCAGACAGACATCAATATACTCCTGGATGTCTACAAGATCTGTTTTCCGGTGCATAATATAGACCTGGCTGATAGCATGCTCCTGTGTTATCTTTTCCAGATTCTTGATACTGCCAAGATATCTCTCGTCCGGATTTTCTTCCATACTGACATAACCAATCAGTTTAATCGAGGTATTACTCTTAAAAAGAAACCTCTTAAATGTATCAAACCGGTCAATATCACCTACTAACAATACACGGGGTGCATTAAGCTTTAGATGCGTCATCATATAGCGAATAATAAATGCTCCCACAATCAGCAAAACATACGAAAAGACAACATAAGAACCGTAAAACCAGATATCAAAGACATGCTTTGAAACGTAGTCGTACACAATCAATGCGACCGGGATTAACGAAATCAAAAACGACTTTGTAATCATGAACAACGTTCTGTCCACATAAAAAAATGTTGTAACATTATAAGTCCTGGCATCTTTATTGACCATCACAAAAATCATCATAAATACACCGCATAACGGACCATACAAGTGGATGGAGGTTCCAAGTGAGATTCTCGCAACCAGCGTCGCCATAAAAAACGCAAGCCCCATAAAACAACAGTCGCTGACTACATGTAATAGATTTGTGCTTACATTACGATTAAATTTGCCCAAAATCCAACCGCCTCCTCATGCATATAACATAAAAGTCTTACATATATATTATACCACTCGGGGAAACAAATGTAAACAAATCTATACGCTTTGAATCGAAGAGATTTTTATATTTTTTCTTTTTTTCGATTGACTTTGACAAAATACTGTGATAGAATGGGATAAATTTTTGATGTGAAACGACTGTGACGGAATTATGCTTCTTTACTGAGGGTTTCAGAGAGCCGGTGGTTGGTGCGAACCGGTACGGACGGAAGAGGCAATCTCACTCCCGAGTCGACTCTGCGAAGAATACCGATGTGTTTGTGTAGTGGAGTACGGTTGCCTCGTTATCGGCTTTGGACTTACTTGAGTCCGAGAGTGACAGTCCGCTGTGAAGCGGCTGTAAACAAGGTGGTACCGCGAATTGTTTATTCGTCCTTGAAGCATTTACGCTTTAAGGACTTTTTTATTGCAACAAAAGGAGGATTATTATGAATCAAATCAGAATCAGCGACATCACACTAAAACAGACAGGAAAAGACTTCTCCCTATCCTTTAAAGAAAAAATCGAAATCCCGAAGCTATTAGATAAGCTGGGAGTTACCGTAATCGAGTTAGAAGGAATCACACAGCCAAAAATCGACACACTTCGGATTAAGTCTGTCGCTTCTACCGTAAAGAACAGCATTGTTGCTGTACCGGTTGCCTTAACCGCAGAAAGTGTAGACGCCACCTGGAATGCGGTAAAAGAAGCCGTACATCCGCGTCTTCAGGTGTTTGCTTCCGTAAGTCCGGTCCAGATGGAGTACCTGTTCCACAAGAAGCCGGATGCCATGTTAACCGCCATCAGTGAAACCATAACTGCCTGCTGTACAAAAACACGGGATGTAGAGTTTATTGCCGATGATGCTACAAGAAGTGATGCAGCCTTTCTGTATCAGGCAATCAAAACAGCGATTGCGGCGGGAGCAACAACAATTACCGTGTGTGACGCCACCGGTGCAATGCTTCCGGATGAATTAGGCTCATTTTTAGATACCCTGTATGAAAATGTATCTGAATTAAAGGACGTTGTTCTCGGTATTTCCTGTTCTAACGAACTCGCCATGGCAGATGCCTGTGCAATTGCTGCCATTCGCCATGGTGCATGTGAAATCAAAGCGGCTGCATATCAGATTAACCGGATTTCATTGCCGCATGTATCCCGTCTGTTGGCTGTCAAAGGGGATGCCTGTGGTGTTACCTGTTCCGTCCGTACCGTAGAGATGAAGCGGATTGTAAAGCAGATTGCATGGTTGTGCGAAACAAGCCGCAGCAAGAATTCACCATTCGACAACGGTGTACAGGATGAGGTAGAAGATATCGTTCTTACAAATCAGGATAACATAACAACCGTCCTGAAAGCAGTAGAAAAGCTTGGATATGATTTAAGTGAAGAAGACGGTGCCCAGGTCTGGGCGGCATTCCAGAAAATTGCAGCCCGTAAAGATGTTATCTCTTCCAAGGAATTAGATACCATCGTAGCTTCCGCTGCCATGCAGGTACCTGCCACCTACACATTGACAAGCTATAATATCACCGCAAGCAACACTTCTTCCTCCATGGCACAGATGAAGTTAGAAAAGAACGGTCAGCCTATGGAGGGTGTTGCTCTCGGTGACGGTCCTGTCGATGCTGCATTCCTTGCACTTGAAAACATTCTGGGCTGTCATTATGAACTGGATGACTTCCAGATTCGCTCCGTAACTGAAGGCCGCGAAGCAATGGGAGAAACCGTTATTAAATTACGCTCCAACGGAAAGCTCTACTCCGGGCGCGGAACTTCCACCGATATTATCGGTTCCAGTATTCTGGCATATATCAGTGCATTAAATAAAATCGCTTATGAGGAGGCTGAGGTATAATGAAACTTTCTTTTTCTACCAGAGGATGGGCGCACTTGACATGGGAAGAATGGCTGGATGCCGGTGTTGACATGCGGTTTGAAGGCGTTGAAATCTATAACTTACCGGGATGTCCGAACCTGACGGAGCGCAGCGGCCCTTTCCATAAATATAATATCGCCGCAACTGTCCGTCAGCTCAAAGAGAAAAAACTCTCCATTCCTTGTTTTGACACCTCCTGCGATTTGTCCTGCAAGGAAAAGGATCCGGTTGCTTCCATAAAAGAGTTAATCCGGCTTGCAAAGCAGGCAGAAGTTCCCTATGTATCAATTGTTGCGTTACAGGATAATGAAGCACTGGTTCGCACACGTCTTACCGATCTGTTAAAGGATGCAGAAAGTGCAGATGTTACCATCCTTGTTAAAACAAGCGGCATTTTTTCCGATACTGCACGTCTTCGTGCCATGCTGGATGACTTTGCCTGCGACCAGCTTGCGGCTTTATGGGATGTGCAGCACCCGTACCGTGACTGCGAGGAAAGTGCGGACACCACAATCAAGAATCTCGGCGCTTATGTTAAGCATGTACACTTACGTGACTCTGACGACAAAGACACCTACAATTTAATCGGAGAAGGTACCATGCCTGTAGCCGATATCATGCGCGCGCTCTCTTCCATTGACTATGACGGATTCATCTCTCTGGAATGGAAAACCGAGTGGATGGAAGACCTTCCGGATTACGAGGTCATCTTTACCCACTTTGTAAATTATATGAGCCGTTTCGAAAAGACCAGAGGCAAAAAGAAGGCACTGTATCCGAATCACGACGGTACCGGACAATACGTATGGAAAAAGGACGAGCTGATTAATCTTACATTCTCTCAGGTACTTGACCGTATGGTAGAGGAATTTCCGGATCAGTATGCATTCAAGTACACCACTCTGGATTATGTCCGTACTTACGAGGAATTCCGTGAGGATGTTGACCAATTTGCCCGTGCCCTCATCTCCATGGGTGTAAAGGCCGGTTCTAAGGTGTCTATCTGGGCTACAAACGTACCGGCATGGTTCATTACCTTCTGGGCTACGACGAAAATCGGTGCGGTACTCGTT
>JAQXOR010000109.1 GCA_029099805.1 Lachnospiraceae bacterium | reverse complement strand
CTCTTTTCTTATCCGCACGAATCTCGGCGGTGACCCCTATACCTGCATGAATCTTGCCATCTCGGCCCGCATTGGAATCGCATTCGGGCATTGGCAGGCTTTTCTGAATGTGGTATTATTAATTATCGTCATTCTTTGTGACCGCTCCCTAATCGGAATCGGTACGGTAGCCAATATGTTTCTCGTCGGATACTGCGTTGATTTTTTCACCTGGGTAGAGGATTTCTTCCTTCCGGAAGCATTTACTGCTCCACTTCTGCGCGGTGTTGTGGCAGTTCCCGCACTTGTGTTGTTTGTTATCTCGGCAGCCCTTTATATGTGCTGCGAGCTAGGCGTGGCTCCTTATGATGCCGCTGCCTTCCTGTTACATAAGCTTATTACCAAACGACACGCATTTCAGAAGCTCCCGTTTCGCGCAGTCCGTATTCCTTATGATTTTCTGGCGTGCGGTATCTGCCTGCTGTTTCACGGGCACATCGGTATCGTAACGATATTTATTTCACTTTTTCTCGGACCTGTGGTAGAAGCCACCGGGGCATTTTTGAAAAAGAAAGGTATTTTATAGGAGGTATTTCATGAATCAGCTAACCTATACCACATCCTCATGTGGCAACTGGAACAGAGCACTGCCGGTCGGAAATGGTCGTCTCGGTGCCATGATTTTCGGAGAAAATACATCGGAACATTTTCAAATCAACGAAGACAGTGTATGGTTTGGCGGTCCTCGTAACCGCAATAATAAAGATGCCCTAAACCATCTGGAGGAGATACGTTCCTTGATTCTTTCCGGTGAAATCAATAAGGCTGAAGAACTGTGCAAATACGCATTATCCGGTACTCCGCAAAGCGAGCATACCTACCAGTCTCTGGGAGAGGTGTATTTTGACTTCTGCGGACGACTGAAAAAGGGAGTCCGTTTTTCCCGCACGCTGGATTTGGAAACCGCCCTGCATACAACGATTACTACCGAAGAAAGCACCGGCATCACTTACCGCTGTGATACCTTCGTCAGCCACAATTACAACTGTATTGTTGCAAGGTTTTCCGCGTCTGTTCCGGGAAGCCTGGACCTCGCTGCCTCCTTACAGCGCGGCAGCTTTTATGAAACAACAGAGCACACTGCCGATTCCCTCTATATCGCCGGCAACTTAGGCGGAGGCGGCTCTGATTTCTGCTGCGGCATGCGTTTTCTTTCCGACAGTGACTCCCTTTGCGGAATCGGAGAACACCTTGTGACCAGACGTGCTACAGAGGTAACCGTTCTGATTACTGCTGCCACCACCTTCCGTTACAGTGACCCGCGTACAGCTGTCGAATCTATGCTTACAGAGGCTGCCTCTCGTTCCTATAAAGAACTGTATCAGGACCATTTAGCTGAATATCAACCGTATTTTTCCCGCATGCAGCTGTCTCTTCCTTATGACACCGCACTCGATTCTCTCTCTACGGATGAACGGCTGCGTCGAATTTCTGCGGATTCGCCGGACAACGGTCTGATTGCCACCTACTTTGCCTTCGGCCGCTATCTTTTACTTTCCTCCAGCCGCGGAGACTGTCTTCCTGCAAATCTGCAGGGCATCTGGAACCGTGACATGGATGCTGCCTGGGGAAGCAAATATACGATTAATATTAATACCGAAATGAATTACTGGCCGGCAGAAAGCTGTAACCTCACCGAATGCCAGATGCCTTTGTTTGCCCACATACTTCGAATGCTCCCGAACGGTCGGCGAACCGCAAAGGAAATGTACGGCTGCTCCGGCTTTGTTGCCCACCATAACACCGATATGTGGGGCGATACCGCACCTCAGGATATTTATATTCCAGCAACCTACTGGGTCATGGGTGCCGCGTGGCTGTGTACCCATATCTGGCGACATTATCTCTATACAAATGACCTCACATTTTTAAAGGAATTCTATCCCGTTTTAAAGGAAGCCGTAGCGTTTTTCTTTGATTTCCTGATTGAGGTGGACGGTGCCCTTGTGACCTGTCCTTCCGTATCTCCGGAAAACACCTACATCATGGAAAGCGGTATGCGGGGCTGTCTGACCTACGGTGCCACGATGGACAATGAGATTTTACATGAATTATTCCAAAACCTTCTCTCCGCCGCACCGCTTGTCGGTGAAACCGATACCGCCTTTTTAGAGAAGGCTGTCGCTTATGATGCCCGCATTCCGGGACTTTCCATCGGAAAGCACGGACAGATTATGGAATGGCAAAAGGACTATGACGAAGCCGAACCGGGACACCGGCACATCTCCCATCTCTGGGCATTACATCCGGCATTCCAGATTACACCGGATGCCACACCGGAGCTTTGTGATGCTGCAAAGGTCACCTTAGAGCGCAGACTTGCAAACGGCGGCGGACACACCGGATGGAGCCGTGCATGGATTATCAATATGTATGCCAGACTTTGGAACGGTGAGGAATGCTACAAAAACCTTCTGGCATTGTTGCAAAAATCCACCTTGGAAAACCTATTAGACAATCATCCGCCGTTCCAGATTGACGGTAATTTCGGTGCTACGGCAGGCATCGCGGAAATGCTTCTGCAATCAAGCGAAGCACGCACCGTCCTGCTTCCGGCTCTCCCGAAGGAATGGAGGGAAGGAAGTGTTACGGGGCTTTGCGGAGTAGGTGCCGTTACTTATGATATTACATGGAAGAATGGGGAACTCGAAAAAGTCACCCTGTACTCCAAATTTGATACCACAGTCACTCTTGTTTACCGTGAGGTAACCCATACTGTTGCCTTAAAGAGTGGTGTCCCCACTTCGCTTACGAGAGAGGCATTTTAACTTTTTCCTTTTCTAAACATAAAGGGCTGTCGCAAAATGCACAGCCCTGCTTTTATGATTTAAGGATATTCCGTTTCGGAGTAATGATGAAAAATCAATTTGTCTAACTCTTTCTACCTGTAGGATTTTCGGCTCTTCCTTGCCTTTACCATTGCATCTGCAAAAATATTCCGCTCAATGGCAAGAAATCCACCTAGCCAGAAAATCTTACCATTGATTTTCCAAGATGCTTCATTCCAATGGTAAATGCGACTCCCCTATTTTAGGTATCAACATAATTTCCAAAGATCACATACTAATAATCCGTTTGAAAAGGGTTAAGCAGCAAACTTATCATAAGCTATATCCTGACAGATGCTTTCAGTTCATTCAACACCCGTGTCTCTCTCTCCACCATAGCCTTGTCAAAAGCCTCACAGCGACAGCTCAGATTCGCACGAATCGCTTCCTCCGGAGTCACAAACGTAAGCGTAAAACCTTCCTCCGACTCATAATCATCCAGCTCCTGCTCTCCGACAGATTCCCCCACCTCACAGATGTAATAAAAATTTTCCTGTTCAAAGACTGTATTCTCCAGATATCCACTGCGCTGTAACCGAAGTACATACCCATACTCTTTTATTGTCTCCGGCACTACCGCAAGACCTGTTTCTTCTTTCACCTCACGAATCAATGTCGCTTCATGACTTTCATTTTCTTTGATGCCACCACCCGGAAACCTACATAAACTGCCATCCCAAATTCACACTCTCTATTCTCTCGATCCATTCTCCCCTATCTCTTAATTACATACCGTTGTATTTCTTCCTGAAAGGTGTCGCTATAAAACTCTGCTTCCAGTTCTCCGCCGCAGTTCTTTATCACATTTGCAGAAGCAACATTTATCTTATCACAGGTTAAAAGAACTTCTTTGATTCCCACCACATCACATACATTCAGTGCTTCTTTCAACATATCGGTGGCGTAATGCTTCCTGCGCTCCGTCGGTCTGATACAGTATCCGATATGACCGCCTTCTTTTCTGAGAAAATCGTTCAATGCCAAACGAATGTTAATCATTCCGATGATTTTATCATCCTCTTCCCGGACATAAAAATAGGTCAATGCCGGAACCCGTGGCTTTTCTATATTTGCAATATCAATATCCGCCAATACCTTACTAAGCCACGCTTCATAAGTAGCAGCGTCCAAATAGCCGTCCAAGGCACCGCTTCCGTTAATCTCGGATTTGTATTCCCGAAATTCATTAATAAACTCCATTGCTTTTTCTTTGTATTGTATCTTTGGAAAAACAAATTGAAACATACATATCTCCCTTCAAAAACTGTTCCTCAAATGCTTTTACTGTTTCCCGATTCAACTCGTCGTTATTTTTCAATCAAATACGCCCGACACGGTGCACCGTCAAAGCCTGCGAAATTCAGCGGAGCAGCACTTAAGAAATACGCTCCTTCCGCAACACCGTTTAAGACCACTCCCTCTAGCAGCACAATTTCCTTTGCAAGCAAAACCTTATGTACTGCCATCGGGGCATTTTGGGGACCTACGGTCTGGCTCTCATTTCCGATTAACCGGACTGCGGATTCCGCAAATACTTCTGCCGCTCCTAAAGTAACTGTTGCAGCTCCGGCAATCAAAATGCGCTCATTTGCCCCTGCATTTTCTGCCTTACTCATAATCTCACGCGCATCTTCTGCGGTTACATCGCCCTCGTGACGCGCCACAAAACAATCCCCTACAAACGCTGTAAGCGGTATTCTCTCCACCGTCTTTCCGTCCTTTAAAAAGTGAAACGGTGCATCTATATGCGTCCCGTTATGTGCACACATGGAAAACACGGAAAGATTATAGAGCTCTCCCTGCTCCATGCTTTTCACTCGTTCTGCCCGAGGACTGTCGTCCCCCGGAAACACCTTACAGGAAAGAACCTCCTGTGAAATGTCAATGATATTCATGGCGTTACCTCCCATTTCCTGCCAAGCATTCTCTATTAATCTATACGGCTGCTGTGCCTACTCAATCTCTTCTCTCAGCCATTTCTCAACAATAGCAAAATCTGCTTCTTCCATAAACGGATGCTTACTTTGTTCTGAAACCGTCAACCGACATCCGAATCTATCCGCGAAGCTCTGAATACTCTCGATCGGCTGAAGATTATCAAGCGCGCCGTAAAGAATCGAGGTTTTTACGCCCCACTCCTTAATTGGATGTGTCTTAATATACCGGTAATGATCCCAGCGCAATGTATCGATTTCCGTATCAATTTCTTTTTCCCTTTCAAGCATTGCTTCGGTTATCCCCGACCAGAGCATCATGTGCTCTACCAGCCATTTCATATCTACAATCGGCGATTGAAACAGACACTTTTCAAAGTTTCTGTTGGCATATGCATTTAACGAAAAATAGGCTCCGAGACTGCAGGCAAACAGGGAAACACTGTCCCATTTTTCAAATACATAATCCGCAATACTATTTAAGTCCTTACTCCCGTTCCATACATCACAGCGATATGCTGTATCCGTTCTCTCTCCATGCTCCGGCAGGTCAAAGCTCAGTGTCTGATAACCTTTTTGCGCTGCAATCCCTGCAAACCCCTCTGCATATTCCTTCCGGCTCATCTTCCCGTGAACGTGTACATAGATTTTGTCGGAGGTCTCTCCCCATAAAATCGCGGGAATTCCGTGAATACATAGCCTTTCTCTCTTCATTCTCTCTGCTCCCCTCTATAGTAAAAAGTCTTCAAAAGACAGGGTTCGGATAGCTGATTATATCTCCCCAGCTCTGAACCTCGTTCCTAATGGATTCTATTTCCAAAATTCCCGCAGAGAAAAGCCATGCCCTGTCCTTCTCCGGCAATTCATCAAGCCGCTTCCAGCCCACTTCTTCAATTGGCTGGCAGTCCTCCGGTTCCTCCGGGTCATATCCGCGAATCGGCGTCGCATCTTCCGGAATTCTGACCTCAAAGAAATATTCTGTCGCGCCTCCCAGTCGATTTACTACATTCAGCGGTCTGATTATTTCGCCCCTCACGCCACACTCTTCAAACAACTCCCTGAGTGCAGTCTCCTCAGGTGTCTCCCCGGCTTCCATCCCACCGCCCGGAACAAGATAAAAACGGTTTCCGTGATAACAAACACGTTCCATAAGAATTGACGTTCCTCTTGTAATCACTGCACTTGCCCTGTTACGCATATTTTCTTCTCCTCCTTTATAATACCTCGAATAGCAGTAAGAGGCCTGCCTTGCAAGCCTCAATGCTGGCACTTAATGCAAGAAGGGTTGTCCAAGAAGAGATATTTAAAATAGCGTCTGTAATGCCGGATACCTGCATCTGTTTACTCCTCCTCAATAAGTGAAAAACTATACCGGACAATAGTTCTGTCTTATTATGGATTATACAAAAGATATATAAAATAATCAATAAGCAGCCCACTGTCTTTCAGAAATTCGCCAACATACGGCATATACCTTGTTTCACTTTGTAAAGTCGGTTCATTGTAATGTTCCGTTAAAATATCACAGGATGCTCCAAATGATTTTCGATATATTTAAAAATTTCGTCCATAACCATCACCTTCTTCTCACGTAGTAGTTATACGATAATGCAAACTTAATATTTTTTCTGTTCCCAAAGTGCTAAAATGCATCTTATCCAATGGGCAAATTTGAACCATAGGAAACTTTCTGCCCTCTTATTCTCACATTCTTCGATAGACTTATTATTTTCCCGCGTTTATAATAGCCTTGTATATGTACACGATGAAATATAGAATTTACATATGGGGGATACCTACAATGGTAGAAGATTTGATTGTATTAGGAAAAAGAATCCAGGAACTACGAAAACGACATACTATGACCCAGGAGCATCTGGCACATGAAATGGGAGTATCTATCGGTGCGGTATCCAAATGGGAGACGGGAGTTTCCCTTAGTTAAAGATACTATACCACAACTCACGCTTACACGGTATTGCAGAAAACAACTTTTGGATAAATATAAAGAAGCACTGTCAACATCCCCTTTGAAGATGGCGACGGTGCTTCTTTATTTTTTCGGGACAAGGATAGCAAACCGGCAAAGTCGGTTTGTTTGTCCGAGGGACCGAAAAACAAGGGGGGGAATCCAAAGGGGGGCAACGCCCCTCTTTGGCACACGGACTTTGCTTGCAAAGTCTAGTGTGTTATACCCTCTATCTGCGGGTCTGCGAAAAGTCGGGGACTGGGATTCTGGTCGCCAGTTTTGAAACAGACAAAAAGAGCTTTGTTTCATGGCGCAAGATAGGTATACAAAATCAAATAGTTCTTGTGATTTATCCATTTAGACAAAGTCCGCCGATTTTTAGGCGCAACTTTATATTATCGTTATATCATATCCAAGACAATTTTCCCACAAATTAGCGGAACTTTTTTCAAAAACAGCAATACAGACAAAAACCTCTCTCATTGAAATGTGAATGTATTGTGCAAACTGGAGAAACTCAAATATTTTCTTCAAAATGTGGCATTTTTGAGAATTTTATGCTACACGCTCGAGTTTCTTCAATATATAAAAAGAAGTCACATTATAATGCCGGTAGCACTAAAATGTGACTTCTCATTCATTGTACTTATTAAATTACTTTACCAATCCAAAATGCTTTAATGCTTCTAAGATTGCCTTTTCTTTTTCCTCAGGACATTTTGGCTGCCTTGAATCTTCCGATTTTGGCAAGTTGAAATTCTCCCGCATATCAATTCCACATTTTTCTTTTACTTGAGCAATATACAGATTGCTAACATTCAAGTTGTACTTTTCCTTGATATACTGCTTAATCTCACTATATGTCGCTCTTTCAGAGGTCCTAATCCCTAACGATGGCACATCAATATCAAAGTTGACTGTCTCCTTGTTTTTCCCACTTAAAAGAACAACCGTCTCCACATGTGCCGTCATCGGGAATTCATCCACCGGACACACCTTTACCACACGGTAGCCCTTTTCCTGCAGGATTACCAAATCCCTCTGTAAGCTGGTCGGTTTGCAGGAAATATAAACGAGATGCTCTACGCCGTAGGAAATAATCCTGTCAAGCGCTTTCGGGTGAATCCCGTCCCGCGGAGGGTCAAGAATAATCATATCCGGACGTTCCTCGATGGTATCAAGCATCTTTAGCACATCCCCCGCGATAAATTCGCAGTTGCTAAGACCGTTCTGCGCTGCATTTTCCTTTGCTGCTTCTACCGCTTCTTCGACGATTTCCACGCCTATGACCTTACGTGCCACAGAGGCTACCAGCTGGGCAATGGTTCCGGTGCCGCTGTATAAGTCAAATACCAGTTTTCCGTCCACCGCTCCGATAAACTCACGAGCAGTACCGTAAAGCACCTCTGCACCGAGAGAATTCGTCTGAAAAAAGGAAAACGGCGTAATCCGGAATCGAAGCCCCAGAAGCTCCTCGTAAAAATAGTCTTTACCGTACAAAATCGTAGTCTGTTCACTTGCTACCACATCCGCGTGACTGTTGTTTCTGCTGTGCAGAATGCCCGTAAGCGTTCCTTCCAGTGGGAGTGCGGACAGCCTTTCACAAAGCTTCCTTAAAAAAGTACCTTCGTCAAACTGTTTCATACTGCCGCTTTCGACTTTCGCATGAGAAGCTCCGTTTGCTCCTGCAATATATGTTTCGGTATCCGAGCTTGTCACAAGGTTCACTAAAATCTCGCCGGTCTTCATGGCACGGCGGATAACCAAATGTCTGAAATAGCCCTTATGGGTAATTTTATGAAAATGGGCAAGCCCTGTCTCTTTTGCCAGTGCAAGCACTTCCCGTAAAATCAGATTATAGTCCCCGTGTACAATCCGGCAGTCATCCGTCGTCAGAATATCGTAAAAGCTGCCCTTCTTGTGAAGTCCGAGCGCAAGCGGCCCGTCCTTGTACTCATTTCCGAAGGAAAACTCCATCTTATTGCGGTAATACATCGGCTGCGGACTTCTGCGAATCGGCATAAACTCATAAGGCTCCGTAATCACGGCATCCATCAGACGATGAATCTGTTCCTCCTTTAAAGCGAGCTGTGTCTCATAAGGCAGGCTCTGATACGCACAGCCGCCGCAGCTTCCGGATAACGCACAGGGAGCCTTTATCTCCTGCGGAGCCGGTGTCAGTATCTCCACAAGACGCCCTTCCGCCTTCTTGTTACTCATATGGAGCTTGGTTGTGCGAAACTTTATCTTCTGCCCTTCCAGCACTCCCTTTACCGTCACA
Organism: Lachnospiraceae bacterium; assembly: GCA_029099805.1. GTDB lineage: Bacteria > Bacillota > Clostridia > Lachnospirales > Lachnospiraceae > SIG307. The sequence goes on along the minus strand of JAQXOR010000109.1, from coordinate 14,655 downwards.
CGAATCTCTGCATCTGCGGCATTCTCTTCGCTCTCCGGAATCACCCGTACATAGCCCTTATTCGGAAAATCCACACGCTCCACCACGCCGATATATTCCATACCTTTTTTCATTGCATTAACCTCTCTACGCCGTATATTTTCCTGCCTGTGCATACCACATCTGTGCATACTGTCCGTTCCTTGCAAGCAGCTCCTCATGAGTACCTTCCTCAATAATCCGCCCCTTCTCAAGCATCAGGATACGGTCCGCATCTCGTGTGGTAGAAAGGCGGTGGGAAATATAAAATACCGTTTTGCCTGCCGCCGCCTCGTGCATTGCCTTATTTAAGTTGTACTCGGCAATCGGGTCAAGAGCAGAGGACGGTTCATCCATAATCAGGATATCCGCCTGCCGGTAAAAGGCTCTGGCAATCGCCACCTTCTGGCTCTCGCCGCCGGAGAGATTTACACCGTTTTCGTCAAACTCCGTAGTAAGTCCCGTAGCTAATCCATTCGGAAGTGTGGAAAGACGTTCCGCAAATCCGCTGCGGCAAAGCGCATCCGTAACGGCTGCCTCCTCCGCCTTTCCGTCACCGACCTCCTCCAGAACTACATTTTCAAGCAGACTGGCCCCGTATATTTTATAATCCTGAAAAACAACACCGACCCGTTTCCTGTAGTCGGAAAGCTCATATTCCTCTATGTTTTTTCCATGATAGGATATGCTTCCGCCGCTCGGATCATACAGGCGCATCAAAAGCTTAATAAGCGTTGTCTTTCCCGCACCGTTATAGCCTACGATAGCCACCCTCTCTCCCGGCTTCACCGTAAGACTGATATTATGAAGTATTTCTTCGGAATTCTCGGTATAACGGAAGGAAACATTCTTTAATTCCAGACAGCCTGTGCCAGCCGGTACCGGCTCACCCACACCCTGCTTCATTTCCGGCTCATAAGCAAGGAAGCTTCTGATTTTTTCTATGTACAGGCTGTTCTCATTGGCAGCCGGCCCGATTTCCGCAATTCCCCTCATACCGCTGCGCAGACTCCCGGTACGGTTAAACAATACCACCGCACTGCTGTAATCAATGGTATGCAGCACCGCCGCCTGTACAATAAGATACCCTACATATAATCCATCGGTAATAAAATCCGATGCACAGTAATACCGCAGGAAAGAAAATCCAACACGTTTCTTTGCAATCTTCTTCTGCTCCGTTATAATTTCCTCATTTGCCTGTGTAAAATCATCCTTTAAAATCTTCGCCACATCCGGATTCAGACGAAGCTCCTTTGCGTAATCATTCAGGTAAAACACACGGCTTGCATAATTTCTTTTACGCTCCCACGGATTTACCCGCATCCGTACATCATAATTGAGTTTGTTAAGCTTCTTCGAAAGGAAAAAGCTCAAAACAAAGGAAGCTCCGACAAACAAAATGCCGACAGAATCCGTCATCAGGTAAAACACACCGGTACTGAATACAATCGTAAGGCTCTGCATCGTGGAATTCAAAAAGGTCAGAAAACGGTCGACAGAAGTCTCTGCCTCCGCGACTGCCAGTACAAACTCGTTGTAATACTTCGGGTTATCATAGCAGGAAAGGTCTAATTCTGCCGCCTTCTGATACATCTGCTCCTTCAGTGCCTTATAAAGCTTCGGCTTTGTCCGGAAAGTCATGGCATGAATAAAATATCCGTCCGGGATAATCTGAATCATATTAATCAGCAAAATGCCGCCGATTGCAAGAAGTGCCTTATAAAACGGCTCTCCATGCTCCGCACAATACAAAACATAGCGGATACCGAGAGTATGCTCGATAAAAATCATAATCTGATAGCGAAACGCATCATACAGATGATAAATCATATACCCCGGTGCCGTTTTAAAGCACAGCTTCCACATAAACAGGAGATTACTGCATACTTTTTTCATTCTGCCACCTCCTTATCTACAGCAAAAAGACTGCCTTGGAGGGAGGCTCTGTCTGTCGCCAGATAGTTTACCGCCTGCTTTTCATACATATCCGCATACGCTCCGTGATTCTGCATCAGCTTCTTATGGGAGCCCTGCTCGATAATCGTACCGTTTTCCAGCATAAATACCCAGTCCGCATTCTGTACGGAAGAAAGACGGTGAGAAATAAACAGCATCGTTTTATCCTGTCCGTCCTGCAAAATACTTTCAAACAGCTTATACTCCGCAATCGGGTCAAGCGCCGACGACGGTTCGTCAAAAATCTTTACCGGACGCTTTTGGACAAAAGCTCTCGCCACTACGATTTTCTGATACTCTCCGCCGGAAAGCACCGCACCGTCCTCCGCAAACTCCTTCGTTAAAATCGTATGAATTCCGTTCGGAAGACTCTGCACCTTCTCGTACACACCGGCGAGCTGTAACGCCCGTATCACCTCAGGCTCATCCTCCGGAGAAGCCTTTCGCATCAATACGTTTTCCATCACGGACAGGGAAAAAATCTGGTAATCCTGAAACGCTCCCGCAAAAAGAGCACGGTACTTTTGCAGTTCATACTCCTTAATGTTCCTGCCGTTTAGTAAAATCTCACCGGAGGTCGGGTCATAAAAGCGCAGTAACAGCTTGATAATCGTAGACTTACCCGCACCGTTATGTCCTACCAGTGCATAGGTCTTTCCGCCGCGCAGCTCAAAGGACAGATTCTTAATAACCTCTTCGTCCTTGTAAGAAAAGCAGACGTTACGGAATTCAATCCGTTCAATCGTATCCCCCGGATCATCTCCCGCATAATCCTCAGGGATTTTCTCCTCATATTCCAGAAAGCTACGCAGATTATCCACAAATAAACCGTTACGGAAGCTGGTTACCAGCGACTCCGTGAAACCGATTAAAATCCATGTACAGGATACCATCATACTGGTAAGCACTGCAAGCTTTGCCAGGCTCATGCTGTGATTCACGAGAGTGCGGTATGCCCCGTAAATCAAAACACCTTCAAAAATAAAGGAAAACGTAAACTGGACACGGAACCAGTGAAGCACTACCGCCTTCGGCGTGTATTTCTTTGTCACATCCGCAACACCGCGGATAGCCTCTCTGTAATCCCTCTTCATCAGAGAAAAAACATTCGTCAGACGAACTTCTTTTGCATAATCCGCCAAATACATGACACGGTTTACATAAGCAATCCTGCGGTTATGCGGTGCCATATCCTTATTCCGGTCAAAATCGATTTTACTTAAGCCTCTGTTAAACACGAAGTTACCGATAATCGGGAATATGACAAACAATACCGAAATCTTATCGATATCATACATCAGATAAAAGGCAATTCCCGCAGCAATGCAGCCAAACAGCACACCCCAGATGTTTTGTATCGTTTCAATCAGCTTATTTGCCGCATTTTCCGTTGCCAGCGTATACTTATTATAGAACTCGCTGTCCTCAAAGCAGGACAACTCCACATTGGTAGACTTTTCAAACAGCTTCAGATTCAGCTTCTTATGAAGCTTAGCGTTCGCAACCGGCCAGACCTTTCCTTCCAGATAGTTGTTATACAACGACATGGAGGCAAACACAAGAACGGTAATTCCAAGGAAGGTCAGAATAGAAGCCACCTCCTGCTCCGTCTCCATGGCATTGATTACATACCGCATAAAAAACGCACTGTAAAACAACCACTCAAAATACCCTAACACCCTGGAAACCGCCATATGTACAATCGGTCCGGGTGCCATCTGCCAGCCGAGCTTTAAGGCATACAGATTATTCTTAAATGCCCTGCTTCCACTCCCTTTTTTCTCCCTCATCATTTTCTCCTTATGCCATGAATTTCGTTTACATTAAATCTTAAATCTCGTCATTTCATTCTCCATATCCATAGACACCTGCGACAACCGATTGATTCGCTCTGCCACATCCCGGATACCATCAAACTGCATCTGCAGCGATTTGGAGGAAGCCTCCGTAAGCTCTGTCGTACTTACAGAAACATCACGGATACGTTCCACTGCCTCCACGATTGAACGGTTAATCTGATACATCTCCTCCACCAGAGACTCTACAGTTCTGACACCTTCTGTTGTTTTCCCGTTCAGACTCTCAAGGTCCGCAAATGCGGTCTCAACTGCAAGCACTGCACCGGACTGACTGTCTATTTTCTCCTTCATCCGTTCAATATTAGCCACTGTCGCAGAAATATCACCGGCTAAACCGTTTACGATTTGCTCTATGTCAGCCGTTGCTGCAGTCGAATCCTCCGCCAATTTTCCGATGGACTCAGCAACCACGGCAAAGCCGCGTCCCTGCTCTCCGGCACGGGCTGCCTCAATACTTGCGTTTAATGACAGAAGCTGCGTCTCGGATGCAATATCCGTAATGGTATTAAGAATTGCCGCTATTTTGCCGGACTGCTCCTCTAAGGTTGTAATCGTCCGGTAAAACTCCTGCATCATCTCGATTGTACTCTCGTTCTGTCTCTTTAATTCCTCGATATTGGCAGCTCCCTGTCTGCCGGAATCCATGGAAGAGGTCGCATCCTCCAGCAAAGCACTGCTCTGCTCATTCAACTGCAGGAAACGCTGCTCCATATCCTTTGTTTTCTCCGTCACCTGTACTACGTCTCTGCTCTGCTCCTCTGCACCCGCTGAAATTTCGTGAACCGACTGGTTTACCATTCCGAGCTGTTCCTCAATTTTCTGTAGGCTGCCTGCACTTTCCACAACTTCTCCGGTAAAGACAGTCACATTTCTAAAGATGCCGGAAATCTTTTCTATCATCAGGTTAAAGCTCCTTGCAAGAGTACCCAGTTCATTTTTATTCTCTTCATCTGCCTTCTGCGTAAAATCTCCCTCAGAAGCATCTCCGATTAGACGGTTCAGGGAAACTATCGGTCTGGTCAGCTTTCTGGCAAGCATCGTAATGAAAAGAACTGCTGCAACAATTGCTGCTGCCACCAATACGATTAAGATAACCATAATTTTTACAAAGGCACTCATGGCAGTCGATTTCTCCTGCAGAGTAATAACAGACCAGGAATCCGACTCCCCTTTCAAAGTAATCGGTGCATAACCAGCGTAATAGGTCTTTCCGTTCTCCTTTAATACTGTTGTTCCGCTGTTGCCGCTCATTACCGCCTCAATCAGGGCTTTGTAATCCTCTGAAATCTCAAACGACTGCTCCTCAGTCAATATGTTGCCCGCATCATCCGTAACCGGAGTTCCGTCTGCAGCCTTCACAGACACTGTTTTTGTCAGAGCCTTATAGTTATACAATTCCGCAATTCTTGAACTGTCCGGATGTGCAACCACAACACCCTCGCCGTCGATAACGAAGGAAATTTCCCCTCGGTTCACATCAGAAAATTCCTCAATAATACTCTGTAAATAATCCAGCTTTAAATCTACTGCAAAGATACCGAGCATCCGGTCCTCATCATACATCGGGAAAAAGATGGAGGCACACGGCATTCCCGTATTCACGGAATAATAGGACTTCGATACAAAAGCCTTCTGTTCCTTCATGGTCTGGATAAACCACCAGCGGTTGGAACGGTCGGCTAACTTTCCGGAGGAACGTCCGGTCTGCATTCCTGTCGTATCCTGGATATATAAAAGCTCCAGGTAGGAATTTCTGGCAACGCAATCCGCAAGAATCGGAGTCTGTATCTCCGTATCCATCGTCAAAATACTCGGATTCACCGAAAGCTCTTCCGATACCGAATACGCGCCGTCCACAAAGGTAGATATCTCGCCTGCCATCAATCTCGCCTTATCCTGATTCCGGCTATGTATCTCTTTTTCATAAAAGGAACTGAAAAAAACCGCCACAACCACTAATAAAGCTACTGCCAGACATGATACAATCGCAATCATCGGGGTCAGCATCTGTTTAAATATACTTTTCTTTTTCATAATAACTCTCCTCCTTTGTGGAAGTCGTTGTACATATCGGAATAAACTAATCATCTACTCCGCACAGACAAATTATATCAAATATTACATATATTTACAAGTCAATTTCTTTGAAGACCCCGCTCCCAAAAGATAGAATAGGCGCTTTCCTCTTTCCTTCTGTAAACCCAATCCTAAGAAATCTTTAAGAAATCTGCTACTGTTTTTTTCATTTATCTGTGATAAGATAACAATATCAACTATCAATGATTTCGGAGGATACCCATGTACCAGATATTAGTTTGCGATGATGATAAAGAAATCGTTGAGGCCATCCGGATATATTTATCCGGAGAGGGCTATCAGGTGATTCCTGCCTACAACGGCACAGAAGCCCTTGCCGCTGTTCATGCCGCGACGCCTCACCTTGCCATTTTAGATATTATGATGCCGATGCTTGACGGTCTGCACTTAACCAAAAAACTTCGTGAAGAAGGCTATTCTTTCCCGATTCTTTTTCTCAGTGCAAAAACTGAGGACACTGATAAAATCCTCGGGCTCAACATCGGCGCGGATGACTATATCACCAAGCCTTTCCGGCCGTTAGAGCTGGTAGCCAGAGTCAAATCCGCGCTCCGCCGCTATACCACCTTCGGAAGTCTCTCAGAGGAAATCCCGGAGCACTGCTATACTGTAGGCGGTCTTACCATCAACGATGACACCAAGGAGGTCACTGTAGACGGAGAACCGGTCCGGCTGACTCCGACCGAATACTCCATGTTACTTCTGCTGGTACAAAATAAGGGAAAGGTATTTTCAACCGAGCAGATATTTACAGCCATCTGGAACGAGCCTTCCTATGGTGCCGACAATATTGTTGCTGTCCATATCCGCCACATCCGTGAAAAAATCGAAATCAACCCGCGGGAGCCACGCTACTTAAAGGTAGTCTGGGGACTTGGCTATAAAGTCGACTGGCAAAGCTAGGCAGAAGGGAGTAGTTATGAAACGAATTCTATATTCAGGTATTACCAAAACATTGATGGCACTGCTTCTCTTAGCTTCCTGCACCATTACCGCCCATTATGCTTTTCTGACACTGCGCGCACCGGTTCTGTACGGCAGCGCAAAAACTGTATACGAAACGAAACAATATTCCGAGCTTTTTTCCAAATATGTCGAGCGTACCGCAGTCTACGTCCGTTATCTGGAGGACGGCTATTCACTTATTCCGTCGGCACTCGATTCCGAGCTGGCCCTTTTGCTTGAAGGTGAAATCACGGATATCGATTTGGAGGACGCTCTGTTTAATGTATATGAGCCGAGTGATACCGCCTTTTACTACTATCATTCCAAGCTTAATGAAGAGCCGACTAATTTTCAGTACTATGTAAAAAATACGGAAACTGATACGTTCTATTGCTCTGCTGCATTCGTAAAATACGCAGAGGAAAAGAGCGGAAGCGTGGATAATTTCCTTTCCTCCGGTATACTGAATGAAAACATTTATGTCATATTAAATACGGGAAACAATCGTACCATGACCGGCGGAGGAGACTCCAAGGTATTAAACCGTTCCAACCTTCTCTGGTCCATGGATTTCTTACGGCGCCCGCTCTCCGAAATGGCGGAGGATGCCCGGTTTAAATTCAATTACAATCTTGCTGTAGAGTCTGAAGAGTCAGATAACGCAACTGATACCGACTATCTGGAATCCGTTTCCAATTCCGGCGTCGCGACGGAGTATCCCGATACCGGGGCAGAGGATTACGAGCTGCGAACGGACGGTTCCTCCCCTTTGCTTAAACCGCTGCTGCCGCCGAAGGGCTCTTATCTTGTCTATGCATTTGTTGCAGATAACCTGGTTACGGATGAATTCACAAATCTATCCGAAAGCTTTACCGACGCCAGGTCGGATTTCAATAACGGACTGCAGTTTACCGTTATTTTCACATTGCTTTCCGTCTTTTTATTTACGCTCTGTAACATCGTATCCGGCAGACAGGCCGACAGCCCGGAGATTCATCTGCACTTTTACGACCGGATATATACAGAACTGATTCTTGGCGGGTTGATTTTCCTGTTCTTCCTTCCATACATTCTCTGGGAATGTGCCCTGCAGCCGTATTTAAATACAACACTAAATAACTTTGTTGCTTTTTACCCTCAATACCGTCAATGGGTTTCCGTATTTCTCGGATGCCTGATTTTATACCTGTTTGTCACGGGACTTCTTTATTTCAGTCTCATACGACGAATCAAGGCAAAAACATTCTTAAGCAGTTCTTTTCTCGGCCGTTATATCCTGCTGCCGCTCGGAAAGCTGTTGCGTACTGTATGGAAGAATCTAACAGAGTTTTTTTCCAACCTTCCTTCTCTTTGGAAAACCATATTAAATTTGGGACTTGCCGCTGTATGGCTGATTATCTCGGTTTTTTTCCTGCTTTGTGAACCGGTGGAGCTCGGCATACTTATTTTATTTCTCGGTGGATGCTATTGTGCCTTTGTATGTCTCAGGAATATGCTTGACCATGCCCGTATTACCCAGAGTACGGCTCAGATGTCCGTCGGTAATCTTTCGGCACGAATTCCTACCGAATCCATGCTGCCGTCCAACAAGAGACTGTCTGAGGATATTAATCATATTTGTGACGGTCTGCACTATGCCGTCGAGGAACAAACAAAAAGTGAGCGTATGAAGACCGAATTGATTACCAATGTCTCCCATGACATCAAGACACCGCTCACTTCCATCATCAACTATATTGAATTATTAAAAAACGAATTACCAAAGGAAGGGACCCTCTCAGAATATGCGGAAATCCTTTCTCAGAAGTCATGGCGACTGAAGGCTCTGATTGATGATTTAGTGGAAGCCTCAAAAGCTGCCTCAGGCACCATGAAGCTTGACCTGATTCGTTTCAACGCGGTAGAACTCCTCAGGCAGGCGGTCGGCGATTTTGAAGAACGGCTGACCGGACAGAACCTCACGCTTTGCATGACGCTGCCGGAAACTCCGGTCAATGTGCTTGCAGACGGTGCCTGCACTCACCGTATTATCGAAAATATGCTGTCCAATGTATGCAAATATGCTCTCAACGGTACCAGAGTATTTGTCTCTCTGGACCTCCCGGAAGGAACCGGACTTGCGCTTCTGACCATAAAAAATACCTCCGCTGCCATTCTGTCAAAGACACCGGAGGAACTTCTTACCCGCTTTTCCAGAGGTGATGAAGCACGCTCTGATGAAGGCAGCGGTCTCGGTCTTTCCATCGCGGAAAGTCTGGCAGCCCTGCAGGGCGGAAGCTTCTACATCGAAACAGACGGAGACTTATTTAAGGCAAAGCTGACAATACCGTTAGCGGACTAAAAACTGAACAATTATAATAATCCGGGGGATGTCCGATAAACACGACATCCCCCGGTGACTGTCCGGATATTCCTTTCCGGCTTCCTATGCATCCTTCATCATTCTGACAGCTTCAACCACATTAAAATAATCTTCCGATACCTGTTTTAATAGTTTCTGACACTGAGCCTTGTCCGGCTGTTTCTCACTACTGTTTCTAAGATACTCCGTTAGCGCCGAAGCTGAAGCTACCAGCCTTAAAAAACCGAGATTCTGACTGACTCCCTTTAATGAATGCGCCGCACGGAACGCTTCTGCATAATCCCCTTCTTCGAAAGAACGACACAATACTTCATAGCTTGAATCCGACAAAAACTTAATAACAAACCTTTCTATCATCTCCTCCTTCGGAATACGCTGTTTCACATTCTCATAGCTTCCCCCGAACATATCGTAGCAGTCCTTTAATAACATCCCTCATTTCTCCTCTCGCCTTTATCTGTTATTTATAATCCTCGGCTGTTGCTCTCACTGAATAATTCTAAATAACACGGTACAACAAACCGATTTCGAGCATAATACACAAATATTATACTATTTTCATATAATATTTCAATATAGGAGATTGATTTATCACAAAAAGTTACACATTTTACTACGCATATCTGCTTGCCTGCACTTCCCACATCGTGGCATAAACGCCACCCTTTTCATGGCGCGGTTCAGCTGATACTCCGCAATCGGATCTAATGCCGCCGACGGCTCGTCAAGGAACACCAGTCCCGCATTTTTATAAAAGGCTCTGGCTACCGCAAGCTTCTGGGCTTCACCGCCGGAAAGGTCAGTTCCTTCTTCCGAAAAATCCTTTGTCAATTCCTGCAAAAGACCGTTTGGAAACGTCGAAAGCCTCATATCACAGCTTCTCCTCTCTCCACTATAGTACGACACAAGGCCACACAGTGCCTTGCACCGTGCAGCCTTTTTTCTTCCGTCAGCCGGTTCAGATGAAGTTGTAACGCCTGATTCAGTTCTTCCTTATATGTCATAGATTCCCCTGTCCCTTAGTTCTGCGTAGCCTTCATCTCATTCCACTTCTTCAAATATACCTCTTCCGTCTCCCCAAGATACTTGAAGGTTTCACACCGCTCTAAGGTCGCTTCATCCGGGAATGCAACGGTACTGTTCTTAATATCCGCATCCTCGATTAACTCACGTGCCGCACTATTCGGCGTAGAGTATGTGATTTCCTCGAAATTCATCAGTGCGATATCCTCACGGCACATAAAATTAATCCATTTTTCCGCATTTTCCTTATTATCGGCGTTCTTCGGAATTACCCAGCCGTCAATCCATACATTAGAGCCTTCGTCCGGCACAACATATACCAAATCTTCGTTTTCCCTCTGGGTATAGATTGCCTCACCGGAATAAATGACTCCAAGTGCTGCTTCCCCACCAATCATCTTATTTCTGACCTCATCTACAAAATACCCCTGCACAAACGGGCGCTGTGCGATTAAAAGCTGCTTTGCCTCCTCAAGCTGTGCTTCCTCTAAAGTATTCATGGAATATCCGAGATACTTTAAGGCAATTCCCATGCCGTCGCGCACACTGTCAATCATAAGAATCTCTTTCGCATACTTCTCATCAAAAATTGCGGACCAGCTCGTCACCGGCTCCTCTACCATTGTCTTGTTGTAAAGAATACCGACCGTACCCCAACAGTACGGCACGGAGTACTTATTGCCCGGATCAAACTCCTCCGCACTCTTTAAATACGCAGGGTCGATGTTTTTAATGTTCGGGATATTGTCATAATTTAACTCTGCAAGTAAATCCTCTTGAATCATACGGTTAATCATGTAATCGGACGGACAAACCACATCATAATTTACCTCACCGATGCTGATTAACGGATACATATCTTCATTTTCCGTAAAGGTATCATAAACCACCTTAATGTCATATTCCTCTTCAAACATTTCAATGACATCTTCGTTAATGTACTCTCCCCAGTTATATACGACAACCTCTCCGTTGGCATACTCTTTTCCGCAGCCCGCAAACATCATTACCGCACAAAACAGTGCACCTGCCAATAATCCCTTTTTCATTTTTTCTTCCTCCTGTTAAAATACTATAACCCCAACCTATTTCTGCTGTAATGCAGCCTTCTTTGCCGCTCCCGCCTTCATGCGGTTCACCACAATAAGAAGTACAAGCACCACGGTAAACATGACCGTGGAAAGCGCATATATTTCCGGCTCGATACCACGCCTCGTCTCGGAATAAATCACGGTAGACAGGGTATTTACCTTGGCGTTTTTCGTAAAATGCGTAATCACAAAATCATCTAACGCAAGTGTAAAGGCAAGCATAAAGCCGGACATCACTCCCGGAAAAATATCCGGCAGGACAATCTTAAAAAAAGCGGAAACCGGAGAAGCTCCCAAATCCAGAGCCGCCTCATACGTGCTTCTGCTCGTCTGCCTTAACTTCGGCAGAACATTCAGGATTACATACGGCATATGTGCCGCGGTAAGTGCCAGCAGCACGCTTGCAAAGCCTAACGAGAAGCTGATGGCAAAGTATAAAAGCATCAACGAAATACCGATTACAATTTCTGAATTCAGAATCGGTATATTGGTAATACTCATCATAATTGCCTTCGGAAGCTTTTTCATACGGTTCATGGCAATTGCCGCAAGCGTTCCGAGCATTGTTGCGAGTAATGCGGAAAAGAAAGCAAGCAGAAGTGTCGTCCAAAGCGCATTTAATATCTTCTCGTTCTCTAACAGCTCCCGATACCACTTCAGGGTAAAGCCGCCCCATTTGGAGCGGTATTTGGATGCATTAAAGGAAAGAACCATCAATACCAGAATCGGTGCATATAAAAACACAATGACAAGACCGATATATCCCTTTTGAATCAAACGCTTTACCATACGCCGGTTCCCTCCGAATCCTTATCATATTTCTGCACGATGGCCATACAGATAAAAATAAATACCATAAGGACGAGAGACAGACCGCAGCCCGCATTCCAGTCATTTGCCATCTTAAACTTCTGCTCAATCACCTTACCGATTAAAAGAATATTTCCGCCGCCCAGAATATCCGAGATGACAAAGGTGGTTAAGGACGGAACAAATACCATGGTCAGACCGCTGACAATTCCGGGCTTGGAAAGCGGTAAAATCACCCGGATTAGAATCTGAAAATAATTCGCTCCCAGGTCTGATGCTGCCTGAATGACATCATCACTGATTTTGGATAACACGTTATAGATTGGAATAATCATAAACGGCAGGAAATCATACACCATGCCGAGTACGATTGCCGTCGGTGTATTGATAATATTCAGCTTCGGAAGTCCCACCGCACCGAGCAACATATTAATTACACCGTTCTTTTCCAAAATATTCTGCCATGCAATGGTACGAAGCAGAAAGTTCATCCACATCGGCAACATAAATAACAAAATGACAAAGCCGTTGCTCTTTAAGCGCAGGGCGCGCAGGGCAAGAGCCAGCGGATATGCGATTAACAAACAGATAATTGTACTGATGACCGACAGCTTAATCGATAAAAACAGAGTCGTCCGATGCGTCGGCTCCCAGATAAGCTTCAGATTATCCATGGTAAACCCGCCGCCGTCGCGGCTTGTCAGTCCATAATACACAATCATCAAAAGCGGCAGAATAATAAATCCGATGCTCCACAACACATAAGGTGAAGACAAAAGGAGCTGCCGCACTCTGTTCTGCTTAGCAAGACTTCCTTCCCGTTTACTCATTGATTCCTACTGCCTCCTCATCCTCCGATTCCGGCTTATTCATAATCTGAATATCAAACGGATCAACTTTAATCCCGACCTGCTTTCCGACCGGCGAAAGATCTGTACTGTGTACCAACCATGTAAAGCCGTTTGCTTCTACTTCCATCTCATAATGAACCCCTTTGAAAATCAGGGAAGTTACAACACCCCGGATAGTTCCCTCCTCCGGCTCCACAAGATCCACATCCTCCGGACGGATTACCACATCGACCGGACGGTTTCTGCCGAAGCCTTCATCCACACATGCAAATTTGGCACCTAGGATCTCAACCAGACGGTCCTCTATCATCGTAGCACCGATAATGTTACTCTCCCCGATAAAATCCGCAACAAATGCATTCTCCGGCTCATTGTAAATCTTTTCCGGAGAGCCGATTTGCTGGATGTAGCCCTGGTTCATGACCATAATGGTATCCGACATGGTAAGTGCCTCTTCCTGGTCATGGGTAACATAGACAAAGGTAATTCCCAGTTCATTCTTTAACCGGATGAGCTCGTACTGCATATCCTGACGAAGCTTTAAGTCAAGGGCACCGAGCGGTTCGTCCAAAAGCAATACCTTCGGCTCATTCACAATGGCTCTTGCGATTGCAATTCGCTGCTGCTGTCCACCGGATAGGGAATCCGGCATACGCTTGCCGTACCCGTCTAAATTTACAAGTTTCAGCGCATACTCAATCTTATCCTGAATATACTGCTTGCTCTTTTTCTTAATCTTAAGACCAAAGGCAATATTTTCCGCAATCGTCATATGAGTAAAAAGTGCATATTTCTGAAAAACGGTATTTAACTGCCTTTTATTCGGAGGAAGATTTGTAATATCCTGTCCGTCAAAAATCACCCGTCCCGTATCCGGAGTTTCAAATCCTCCGATAATCCGGAGCGTTGTTGTTTTCCCGCAACCGGACGGACCGAGCAGCGTCAGAAACTCATTTTCCCTGATATAAAGATTCAAATCGTCCAGTACAACATGTCCGTCATACTTCTTTGTTATATGTTCAAGAGTAATCAACTTATTTTCTTGTGCCATACTACTCCTTTCTTCTGCCGTACAGGCATCCTGCCGGTTTCCTCCGGCAATGAATTAAAAGCTCGGTGGTGTTGAAGCCCAGAGAAGGGTTGCTCCCTGCTTTCCGGCTGCTTTAATATAATGGGTCTTATTCGGCGTAAAATAAAAGGACTCTCCCTTTTTTGCCTTATACTTTTTACTTCCGATATAGAGTTCTATATTACCGCTTAACACATACCCGAATTCCTCTCCTTCATGCGGGTTGTCCGGATAAGTGGAACCGTCCTGCTCCAATGTCAGTAAAATAGGCTCCATCATATTCTTCTGGGCATTCGGAATAATCCATTCGATACGGTTATGCAGTCCCGTATCCTCTTTCTCAAAATAATCGCTTTTTTTAAACACAACCTGTTCCGAAGCAGTTCCGGAAAAAAACTCCTCCAAATCCGTTCCGAGACACTGCAGAATATCCACAAGCGTTGCAATAGACGGAGAGGTCAGGTCACGTTCCAGCTGGGAAATAAACCCCTTTGACAGCTCTGCCCTGTCCGCAAGCTCCTCCTGTGTGAGACTTTTCTGAATCCGCAGCTCCTTTATCTTCTCACCTATC
>JAQXOR010000108.1 GCA_029099805.1 Lachnospiraceae bacterium | reverse complement strand
ACATCCTCGAATTCAAGGGAAAGATCCTCAACTGCCGGAGCCTCCATCAGTCCTTTCACATAGGTTCCTATGATTGCACCGGCAAGCTCATCGATGCTCGCGTTCTTCGGCATTGACTCCATGCACTCCTCGATATATATTGTCGGCACTATATGCTGCTCGGGAAATCTGATTACAACTCCGTGCAAAACATTGTCGTTATTCTTAATTACCTCCTGGATCCCGACACTAAGCTCATCCCTAAGCTCCTCGGGTATGTTTCTCTTAACCGCCTCAATTACTTCATCGTAAAACTCTCTCTTATTCATTCTCATTACCTCCTTACTTTAAATTCCCATCGCTTCATGAACAATTCGATCCGCCATCTTGACCGTTCCCACCAGTATCAGCATGTTAAACGCCAGCTCGCCGATATATGACCACACCATCGTCACCACTGCTGCATCCTTGTCTATTACCGGCGGCGTCGATGCGAACTTGCTGAAAATGATGCACGCCAGTATGATAACCGCGCCTTCAAGACAGACCCCGGCATAGCTTTTTAGAAAGCTTTTGCCGATGCTCTCAGTCGGCTGGCCCGCAAAGGTTGCAAGCGGTATCGGTGCTATTGCAGTGTAGATATACAGCTTGAAAAACCTTCCGTACACAGTCAGTATCATGATGAACGAAAGGACTGTTATCACCAGACTTCCGATGAGTGTGACCGCCCACAGCGGGATGCTCTCGAAGAATCCGCAATCCTCAATGGCGCTAATCATTTCTTTTGGCAGTGTCGCTTTGTTGTTACCGAACACACCTGCAGATTTCATGATGGTTGAAATCATTCCCTGGACAATGTCGAAAATTGCCATCATCAGTTCGAGTCCGTATGTCACAACTCCCTTGGCAATGGCAAACCTTATGAACAGCTTCACGGCCATCTCCGGCTTCTTCACCTCCGCAAAGCTGCCGCAGGTTTTGACAACGCCCACAAGAAAAAAGAGCACCAGCAAGGCAAGTCCTATTGCCTGTAGTGCTCCGTGAATATTTACTATTACATTCCATATGACGCCGCCCTTGAATGCTTTGGGCGACTGTGTCAGCAGTGTCCATATCTCTGCCAGCTTCTCGTTCCAGGTGCCGAGTGTGTTCTGCAGATTCTGCACGACCCAGTTATCAGACATTCAAACCTCCTTTCCTTCATACTAGACATAACGAATGAACCTCCTTTCCGGCAAAATAAAAAGCCCGGAGTGTTAGTCCGAGCTATGTAATCATCATTCTCATTCTTCTTTCTCTGGAAAACATAAACTGGAATTTACCGGTACTCCTTAATCATCATTACAATAACGAAAGTTAAGAGTATTGTGGAGACCAAAATCGTTTTTATACCCCAGATATTAGATAGGACTCCTCCGATTCCGGCTCCGATTGCAAAAATTATGATTATACCAAAAAAATGAAGTGCTTTATATAAAGATTCCTTATCCTTATTTCGGAGGTAATGTGATAAGCTTTCTGTTCCACTTCTTAAATTCCCTATACACATAGTGCTCGCATATCCATATCCATGTACTTTTCTAAAAGTTTGCACCTGCATAGCACATGAAAAAGAAACTAACATATTAGCAATCATATTTAATTTGAGTGGCATAAATCCGACAAGACCAAGCATTAGTATTTCTATAAACAGAATGATTTGTCTCCAGTGTATGCCCTTACTGTTCTTGAACTTGTTTTCAATTTGCTCGGCAATAAAAATTCCTGCAGCAAATGAAAGCAAAGGAAACATATAATGAACCCCCATAACTGCATTGCCTTGCATAAAATTCTGACTCATCAGAACAACATTACCTGTTTGAGCATTTGCAAAAACATGGTCTCTCATATTGTAAGTATATGCATCCTGAAATCCACCTGAAAACGCCAAAATAGCACTTATTCTAAAGCTCTCTGATGTTTGCAATGTAAATGAACACCTCCATAAATTCAGATTTATAGTTCCATTGTAATTTCCCTTTGTCTTCCCGACAATTATCTCTTTACTGTTTTAATGAACAGAATTTCTGATTCTTGCTCATAGGATGCTCCGGTATTGTCATGAATAACTGATTTGATTTAACAAGAGGATTAATATATGCTTTCGTCACATGATAAAGCGTTTTTAATCCAAGATATTCAGCTATTTCCCGTCTAGATATCAGCAATATTTAGTTTATTTCACAAATTAACAAAAAACAACCAAAATAGACAAAATAAATTTAGTTTGTTTGCATAAACAAGCTAAATCACCTTCTTTGATTTTTTGTTCCCTGGATTCGAGAATTTGCAAAACAAACTTCTGCATGTATCGGCAGCATATCAGCTGCCACAAATTACTTTAACGTTCCCTTTCCATATCCTTATACCTCAGAAACCCTTTCGCATGGTCCTAGATACAGATTCTCAAATCCTCCATATAGGTTACATCTTCTTCAAGCCACCTCTGATAACATCCTTCAAGGGGATAGTTCTCTCTGAGAAGTGCCTTCACATATTTCGGTTCCAGTTCTCTGCTCTCAACTACCGCTAAGATATCTTCCTTGAACACCTTTTCATACGAAGCTCTGATTATTTCATCAGGGCTTTTTAGTGAAAGCTTTTCTAAGAAGTCATCATATTCTTTTGACATTTTCTCAAGCAGTATCTCGTTCATTTCCTGTTCAATTTTTCCTCTGCCCATTTCTAGCACCTACCTTTAAGCAATCCATAAACATATTCTTTAGCTTCCGGCAGCTGCTCCGGGTAATGCCCCGAAGCATTGCCGCTGTCTTTACTACCAGTCTTCCTGTTCAACATATTCCTTTGCTTCCGCAACAGATTTTGCCGGGAAGTTTCTGGTAAAGCTTTCTTTCTCAAGAAAGTGCAGTGCTGCTCCTCTAAAATATTTTGTTCTTAAATCAGAGATGTTGCTGCATCCGCATCTTGTCTTGAGTTCCTCGAAAATATCCTTATTCTTATTCATTGATTAAACCGTCTCCTTTCTTACCCCGTAATCATATTCAGAATTTCCTTCGTAAACGTAATGATGATTCCGCCTGCCAGCGTCAGAAATCCGTTGGCACGCTGCGATGGATCGTGGCTCTTAAGCGAAAGACCAACCTGCATGATTCCGAAGCCCAGAAGGATCAGACCGATTGCTCTTATCAGACTGAATATAAAGTTGGACAGATTGTTAACCACAGAAAGCGGGTCGTTAGCCGCAAGGCAGGTTGTTGTCGCAAGCGTCACCATCAGTACCGCCGCAATATAAAAAGCGAAGGCAATCTCTGCTCTCCGCTTAAGCTTCACCGTTTCCGGTGTCTGTATTTTCTTTTTCATTCTCGTTTTCCTCCTTCTCAATTTCCTTCAGAAGATCCGCGTCAGACAGAAGCTCATATCCCGTTTCTGCCGTCTCTTCCGTTTCTTTATCTGTTTCATCAAGCCATTCTTCTATCACGATATCCGCAATTGCCTCGGAGGATTCCCCGTGAATGAAAGGCTCTGCTCCTCCATCCTCCGTAAGAGCGATGTTCGGATGCTTCATGATGTCGAACTTCAAATCCTTAACCGCTTTCTCTCCCCTGATGAAAAGAATCGCATTGGCATTGTCGAGCATCCTGACCTCGGAAGCATCAAGAAGCTCTCGTCCGTTCATTTGGTAGCTCGTTGAATAGCTGCCGTTATGCCCGTATGACCTGTTGTAATTGTTCATGTCGATGGTCTCCTTACCCAAAAGCTCCGACACATACTTGTGAGTGCTCTGCTCATTACCGCCAAGGTAGAGAAACTCGTCGCAGTTGCCGACGATACTTTCCCACTGCTTCTCGAAGAGC
>JAQXOR010000107.1 GCA_029099805.1 Lachnospiraceae bacterium | reverse complement strand
TTCTGTGAGTTCCGGAACCTTAGTCGGTACAGGTGTAGCAACCGGACGTTCTGTCGGAAGAAGGGTAGGTATTGCTTCTTCCGTAGGAGTTGGTGCTACGGTAGCTGTGAGTTTCGTCGGTGCCTGTGTAGCCTCTACTGCGGTCGTCGGCGTCGCAACGGGATTAACGATAGAATCGGTTTTGTTACCTTTACATCCGGCATAGCCTGTCATTCCCACTCCAAGTACAGCTGCCATTGCTACTGTTGCCATTACTTCTCTCATTGTCTGATTCATATGTGCATACCTCTCTTTTCCTGCCTTATGTAGATTTGATTCATCACGGAGAATCTCCCCTATTTTATTTCCAAATCCTCTGTCGAAATTCCCAGTGACTGCATTCTGGCCCTTAATACCTTTTCCTGATAAGCAATTTCTGCTTCCCTGTCTGTCGCGGTTTTTACTCGCTGCAGATTAACAAACTCTTTTATTACCTGATCCTTTAATTCCTTCTCACTCATTTCATCCTCCATCTGTTCACATCCTTTCAATACAAGACTTTTCTTCTTGAATTATAAAGGATTTTCTACAATCTGTAAAGCATTTTTCTAGTTTAAATAGACCATTTATCTATGCGTGACCTGTTTTCAATTTTCAATGTACAAAATACCTTTCTCTATCGCTGCAGGCAGCTTTCACACGGAACTGCTCCGTCCTCTGCACTCTCCTTTTGCGAAACATAACGCGCCACTACTTTCTCCTCCTTACACTTTTCGCAAAACGGCAGATGGCAGATATTGTCCTCTGTCACCAGATACACCTCTGTCCTTCGACCGGATGCTGCATATAAAAAGTCATCATTCTGTCCCATCAGACAAAGGGACCGGGGTGCGTACACCGCGAATACGCACGGAGGCTTGATACTTTGTTCCCATATTCCTTTCCCTGCCTGCTCCATTCGGTATTGTTTCGAAGAGCAATACTGCAGATTATGATATTGCAGTAAAAGCTCCTCTGTTTCGGAAAAGAAGGCTTCCGGTATCTGCCCTTCCTGATAAGGTATAAGCTCTGACCAGACATAGCCTTTCCCCGGCACAAAGCAATACCGGTAGTAGCCCTTTTCGCCAAATACAACCAGACACGGAACGTGCTCCCTCCATGCCTGCCATGTTGCACTATCTGTTTTTCCCTCCTGTAATACCCCAAGCGTCTGAAAAAAGACCTCCTCCGTTTGTGCAAGTCCTGCCTTAGTCACGGAGCTTTCTCCATCGCCAAAGGCCGTCTTTACCGCTGCGTTCACTGCCGCAACGAGACAGTCGTATTCCATCTTTTCTGTTCTCTCCTTCTGTAGCTTTGTCACAAGACGAATTTGAGCTGTCAGGAAAAAGCCTATGGCAACAACCGCAAAACACAACGTAAAATGATGTAATTTCATTCCTCTGCTGCCCCCGTTCTTATACACCCGGAATACATCGTCGGAATATCATTGACATATACAATCAGCCTTACAAGGTCCCCTTTTTGTAACCGCAGCCTTCCTTCTCTATGTATCCGTTCTAACATTGTCTCCTTCTCCTCTGTATAAATGCGCTCTATAACATCTCCTTCTACTGTGGCAGGTTCAAAGAGCCGTCGTTGTCTTTGCACGTCAAACCGGCTGCACCCACAGCTCAGAAGAGCATGCTCAAGCTCCTCCAGCACAGGCAGAGTAATCTCTCCCGCCGTACTTATCCTTGCCAGAAAGTTTTCTCCCGCCTGACCTGACAGCATAGCCTGTGAAACACACTTCCCACTCCCATAATATAACAGAGGTACCAGAAACATCACGGTAATTGCAGCAAGCAAATCCACAATCTTTTCCAATGCATTCATGATACTCTTCCTCCGGCAAGAACCGTACACGCTTCTCCATACAATACTGTTTCCAGCTTACCCTTTGGCTGCTCTGTTATGAGAAGCCTTATGTAACTTCCCTCCGAAAGAATCTTCTCCCCATCTGTCTGCTCCCATTCCGAAAATAGATAAATACGGCCATTCTCTCCTTCAAACCGTCTTCTCTCATATACCGTAAGCTCTGCCCTGTAATTTCCAAGCCGATTTATCTCCGCCTGAAATGTCTCCCACTCCGCATGGGAAATTCTCTTGTTTTGCAAAAACCTCTCCGCATACATACGGCTCATACTACGTATCGTCTCTGCTTTCTGCCACCGGACAGATGCCGTCCGGTAAAACAGCAGGAGAAATATCAGACCTATCGTACCAATAGATACTGCTATCATCCGCCCAAATGCATCCATCCCTATCTTCCTTCCTGTTCAAGCATAATCAACCGTTCCGGTGCCTTTCCGACCACCTGCAGCTGTTGCAGAAATGCCCCATGAAGCCATAGCAGCATAGCTACTGCCATACAAAACAAAATCCCGGCGGTCACATACGCGAAAGCATGCTCCATTCCTTCCGTCATAGACTCTCCTCAACTCTCTTCATTGTTGTTCAAAAATAATTTGCACAATAATTCCGTTTTCGTCCTTTACGACACTCCCCAAAAAGACTGCACGTGAATTAATATATCCGTCGCTTCCCTTATCGTCCGAGGGTAATACCTTACTCTCTTTTAACAACTTTTTATTCTCCGGATCCCATGTCTCATATACATAACCTCGCTCCACTCCGTCTCCGGTAATTACTCTGATTTGAACATACTCCTTTGATGTAATACTGTTCTCAATTAACCGCCGCACTTCCGCTCCCGAGACCAACAGACCGTCATACATAGATTTGCCCAAATCCTGATACTCGCTCATGGTAGTATTAAACTGCGCAAAAGCGCTGCTCGCCTGTGCTTTGCCCTCGCGCGTGTTTTGAAACGCAAGCCCTGCAACAATACATGTAATAATAATTCCCGCCGCAATCAGTAACGCCTTTAATCCATTATTCATCTTTTATCTCCTCCGCCTATTCCTTTTTTTGAAATATAAGTTCTACAATGACTTTGTTCTCATTCCGGATTACCGCTCCGACATATTCTGCCGTCGGAATAATATAGTGCACGGTTCCCGGCTCCTGTACTTTTTTAATATCCTCCTTTTTTTCATAGGTATAGCTGATATTTCCTTCCGTAACCGTAATCCGCAATGCATCCCGGCTCCCGTCAAGCTCTGCCTTCATCAGATTTACAACATCATTTCCATATACCGTCGCATTATCGTATTTCGTATAATCCTGCTCCTCA
>JAQXOR010000106.1 GCA_029099805.1 Lachnospiraceae bacterium | reverse complement strand
CACGCTTATATTCCTTATCGAGCGTCAGACGGTCATACTCCGGATGACCGAGAACAAATATGTTTTTCCCGTTTTCCGCTAACAAAATAAAGTATCCTGCCTCATCGCTTTCCGCTAAGATTGTGAATTTACCATATTTTTCCACATCTTCCTTACAAATACCGGTATAGCGGGAATGCGGTGCCAGAAACTCATCATCAAAGCCTCGTACAAGCGGCTCCTTCCGGTTTAATACCCGGTGGCGGTACACGCCGGAAAGCTTTGCGGAAAGCATTTCCTTTCGCACCCCGTAATGATAATATAAGCCTGCCTGCGCCCCCCAGCAGATATGAAGCGTGGAAGTTACATTCGTTTCGGACCAGTCCATAATTTTTGTAAGCTCATCCCAGTACGCCACATCCTCAAATTCCATCTGCTCCACCGGAGCACCGGTAATAATCAGTCCGTCAAACTTCCGATCCTTCACATCCTCATAGGTCATGTAAAACTGCTCCAAGTGACTGAGCGGTGTATTTTTCCCCACATAGCTTGCCGTCATTAAAAACGTTACCTCCACCTGAAGCGGCGTATTGGAAAAGCTTCGGAGGAGCTGTAATTCCGTATCCTCCTTTAGCGGCATCAGATTTAAAATAGCAATACGAAGCGGACGAATATCCTGTGTTGTGGCACGGCTCTCGTCCATAACAAAAATGTTCTCTGCCTCTAATATTTTCTTGGTTGGCAAATCATTATTTACTTTAACCGGCATCTTATGCTTCCTTTCCTCCGGCCATTTGAAGGAACTCCTCCTCCGTAATCACCGGCACATTTAATTCTCTTGCTGTTTTATTTTTTGACGACTGGGAGGCAGCGTCATTATTAATCAGGTAATCCGTCTTTGCAGTTACACTGCCTGTTACCTTGCCCCCCCGTTCTTCGATATAGCTCTTTAGCTCCGAACGTCCGGCAAACTGAAAAACCTTTCCCGTAATTACAAAGGTCTTTCCGGCGATTGCAGATTCCATTGCCGCCACCGGACGCTCTAACGTAAGAAATGAGAGTAATTCCTCCGCATCTGCGCGGTTTTTCTCTTTCTGAAAATAATCAGCAAAAGCTTCGGCAATCACCGCCCCGATTCCCTCCACCGTCACCAGTTCCTCCACAGTGGCATTCATCACTCTCTCAATATCCTCATCAAATGCCCTGCAGATTACCTTTGCCGTAGATACCCCGATATTCGGAACGCCTAGGGCATATAAAAATCTTGCCGGAGTCACCGTTCTTGCCGCTTCTACAGAAGCAAGCAGATTCGCATAGGACTTTTCTCCGAAGCCCTCCATACCGGTAATTGCTTCCTTATGGGCCGTCAGGCGGAACAAATCTGCCGCCTTTGTAATAATCTTTTCATTCAAAAGCTTTTCGATGGTCGCCTCTGACAGTCCATCAATATTCATGGCATCTCTGGTTACAAAATGTGCAATAGATTTTACCCTCTTTGCCGGACATTCCTCGTTCAAACAATATAAGGACTTCACATCATTCTCCACCCTGAGACTTGTCTTCTCACCACATACCGGACAAACATCCGGAGGCACGGCCGTACCGCTTCCCGTCAGATTTGCGGCAATCTGCGGAATAATCATATTTGCCTTATATACCTGCAGGGTATCTCCGATACCGAGGGCAAGGCTCTCCATAATGCTGACATTATGGATACTTGCACGGGACACTGTGGTCCCTTCCAGTTCCACCGGTGTAAAAACTGCCACAGGGTTAATAAGTCCCGTTCTCGATGCACTCCATTCAATCTCTAAAAGCTCCGTCTCCGCAATCTCATCCGCCCACTTAAACGCAATGGAAT
This sequence comes from Lachnospiraceae bacterium, assembly GCA_029099805.1. Classification (GTDB taxonomy): domain Bacteria; phylum Bacillota; class Clostridia; order Lachnospirales; family Lachnospiraceae; genus SIG307. Next base: position 4,157 of record JAQXOR010000106.1, on the reverse strand, counting down.
CTCTCGGAAACTTCGCAGTTCTGCCAAGGCTTTTTGCATAGGCGATTTCATTAAAGGTAAGCACCAGTCCATCCGACGGAAAATCATTCATCGGAAGCTTTTCTTCCATTTTATTGACATATTCTACAACTGTCTCCGGGGCTACAAGGAAATGCTCCACACAGGTAAAGCCCTGCTTTTTCAAAAACTCCATCTGCTCGGTTCTCGTTGCAAAGGACAATTCATCCCCCACAGAAACTAAGGTATAGGCATAAAACAACACATTTCTTTGTGCCGTAATCTCGTTATTCAGCTGCCGGACCGTTCCGCTGCAAAGGTTACGCGGATTTTTATACTTTGCCTCTGCCTCCGCAATCTCTCCGTTAATCCGTTCAAACTCGGAATAGGTAATGATTGCTTCTCCGCGCACGGTAAGCGTTCCTTTGTACGGGATGGATAACGGTACATTTTTATATACTTTTACGTTATTTGTAATAATTTCACCGATTTCACCGTTTCCGCGGGTAATGCCCTTTACCAAAGCTCCGTTCTCATACGTCAGTACATTAGTCAGACCGTCCAGCTTCCACGAAAGTACACCTTCCCTTCCCTGAAGCCAGCCGGCTAAGGACTCCCTGTCCTTCGTTTTGTCTAAGGATAACATCGGCGCGGCATGTGCTTCCTTCGGCAGCTCACTTACAATTTCATACCCCACCTTAATCGTCGGACTGTCTGCTAATACGATACCGGTCTCCTTTTCCAACTCTACCAGTTCATCATAGAGCGCATCATATTCATAATTGCTCATAATCTCGGCATTTTCCTGATAATAAGCTCTTGCCGCCTCTTTCAGAATGCGATGCAGCTCCTGCATACGTTCCATTTTTTTAGCCTCTTCCATGAAATCCGCCTTTCTGAACCTCTGTCTTTTCTTCCCTTACACGGTTCCTTTGGATTCCGGTCGTCTACGCTCTGTTGTGCGTATTGCGCCGGTACTGTGATCCTTCGGTTTTGCATAAGTCACGCTTCCGTCATTTCTCGTCAAATCATGCAGTACCGGAGTATTTGACGACTTGCGAATCATGCTCTGCAATTCCTCAAGCTCCTGCGGGGTAAGCTTACGGTAATCGCCTACCTTAAGATGTCCGAGCCGTATATTCATAATCCGGACTCTCTGTAAATGTACCACACGATACCCAAAATATTCACACATACGACGAATCTGCCGATTCAGTCCCTGCGTTAATATCACCTTAAACCGATACTTATCGAGTGCTTCTATTTTACACGGTCTGGTTACGGTATCCAAAATCGGCACGCCTCCTGCCATTCCCTGTAAAAACTCCTTCGTAATCATCTTATTGACCTTTACGATATATTCCTTTTCATGATAATTGCCGGCTCGCAATATTTTATTAACAATATCGCCATCATTCGTCAACAAAAGCAGCCCCTCCGAATCCTTATCAAGACGACCTATCGGATAAATACGTTTCCCGTAATTCACAAAATCCACTACATTATCCGGCTCTCTCTTATCACTGGTACACACGATTCCTCGCGGTTTGTTCAACGCCAGGAGTACCAGATCCTCTTCCTTTTTCAGCTCTTTACCGTTAAATACCACACTTTGTCCCGGCAGCACCCTGCTGCCCATCACGGCACGCTCACCGTCAATAAATACCTTTCCATCCTCAATAAATCCATCGGCGGCACGTCTGGAGCACACTCCTGCATCCGCAAGATACTTATTAATTCTTACACCTTCTGCCATTTCATCTGCTGCAAATTTTTTCGCTTTCATCACAATATCCTTTCTATTACACCTGCCCGTCTACTCTTTTTTTGCGTGCAGGCGGTGCTTCGCACCTGCCCACACATCGCGACTTTCGTCGCTCTGTCGTGGGCGCGTTCGCATACGAAGCGTTTTTCGGTAGCAAGCTTCCGAAAAATGCTTCGTATGCTCACTTTGCCTGCACGCAAAAAGAGCTTTCCTGCGTTTTCTCCGCAGAAAAGCTCTCCGTCGTACTGCCCTCCCGGCAAAACGCAACACAATTAAGAAAATGCATCTGAAGGGACTCGAACCCCCGCTAACATGGTTCCGGAAACCATTGCTCTATCCACTGAGCTACAGATGCAACAACACTATTATATCCAATTAACAGGATTTGGTCAAGTAGAAACAGTTGATTTTCTTCATTTTTTTTGGTATCATAAGTAATAGTTGTTAAAAAAATGCAAAGGAGGGTTTCTTATGAAGTTTAAAAGATGTATGTCTGCCATATATAGTTCAGCACTTGTGCTTGGACTCTCCTTTTTACTATATCCGCAGACCAAGGCAGCTACCGTTACGGATAGCACTCCGACTTCTGCTGTTGCACCCACCTCTACTCCGGCACCTGATTCTCCTATTGAGACCTCCTCGCCGGTTAGTACTCCTGCGCTGACAAAAGCACCGGATACTTCCTACCAGACACTCTTAAGTAGCAAGTTAACACCTCCGATTCCCGGTGTATCCGAGATTGTCACTTCCTATATTGAATCATACTATAGCAATGATTTTGAAGCAACCGCTTTGCTTGTTACCGATTCTACTCTGCTGAATGCTTCCCTTATGGAAAGTAATTCCAAAAATGTCAAAAGAGTAGAAGACATCAATTTATATTCCAAGCCGGGAATTGATGGCATTTTTTCTATTGTATACGCTACCTACTCCCTGTATTACAGCGACCTGCAGATTTCTGTTCCACAGTTTTCTGAGTATTATGTAAAAAGGCTGCCTGACGGTTCGTTCCGCATTCATACCGTACCGCTCTCCGCCAAAACAATGGCTGTTTTTTCCGAAGTCCGTCAGACAGATGAAGTACTGAGACTGGCTGTTTCTACATTGATACGTCGTTACCATGCAGCATGTTTATCTGTCAATGAGACATTATTAAAGCAATGTGTTACCGATTCCGCCTACTTGAATCTGGACTACATTGCATCCAGGTACTCCGTTACGGAATCTTTTTCAAACTATGAGTTCCTTCTGTATCCGGGCATCAATGAATTTGACTATATTGCATTTGTTACACACAGCGAAAAGATTGTCTTTTCCGAAACCCCGGCTCCGTGTATGGAATCCTATTATATCTCTCTGGATAAAAGTACCGGTCTGCCTTCGATTTACCTCGGTATTACCTCCTTAGACACCGATGCCTATTGTGCAGCTGTAATTCAGAGTGATGACATCCAGGCACTGGCGAAAAAGACAAATTCCGACATGCAGGAGGCTCTTTTAAGCGACGATGATTTAAAAGATTTCTATCAGCTGCTTGTTTCTAATTCCTCCTCTGAAAAATAACCTGACATTCACTAAGTTGACAGGCATCAATCGGCTCCGTTCCCACAGTCCCGATTGGTGCCTTTTTCATTTTTCTACTTACATTGCAGTCTCCCGTCCTCCCATGAATAATAGTACACGTGGTCAGACAAAACCTCTTCCGGAGCAACCTGCTGTTCGTTTACTTCATGAACAATGCTGTTTAGCTGTTGTACATCCTCTGTCTGTGTTTCCTTCAATAACAGAATCTCATGCACACTGCTTGGAATAATAAAATAATTTCCTGAGAATTTTTCCGCCAACATCTCTAACAGCCCCGGATAAAGCAGCACTGCAGCCCCGTTAATTCTTCTCTGGTTTGACAGCATATACAGCCTATGGGAAAGCAGCTGCTCGGTCTGCTCCAAAGAATTCAGGCAGTGCTCTTCGTTTTCCTGCTCCATACAGCTGAGTATAGCCTCTTCTAAGTATGTCAGGACCTCCGGAAACAACCTTTTGGTATTCTCGACAATCTTTGTATAATATTCCTCTGCTGTCCCAAGCTCTAAAGAATCCCATATACTCTTAGGCAACCGGTAGCTTTTCACCCCATCCTCACTCTCCTCGGTTAACACGTAAAATACGGCTGCCAAATCCAGGAATTTACAATAGACCGCATCCTTCAAATTCTCTTTATTTCTCTCATAATGTATCAGTCGAAGAAATAAACGATCTATAATCCAATCCTTTTTCAGGAAGCTTTTCGTCTGTCTTTCCACACCCTCACACTCGTTTAGCACAATGTTTGCCAGATACTCTGCAAGAACGATTTCATTCTCTCCCGCATGATAAGAGCGATATAATTCGTCCAGAT